>NZ_JALJRF010000016.1:0-102880 GCF_024519835.1 Dietzia sp. Die43
TCGACATCCGCCCGCTGCCCAACACCGCCGGCTGCAGGTCCGCCACCGAGGCCGTCAGGACCGCCCGGCTCGCCCGCGAGGCGCTCGGCACCGACTGGGTGAAGCTCGAGGTGATCGCCGACGAGCGCACGCTCCTGCCCGACGGGGTGGAACTGGTAGAGGCCGCAGAAGACCTCGTCGACGACGGTTTCGTCGTCCTTCCCTACACCACCGACGACCCCGTCCTGGCCCGCCGCCTGGAGGACGTGGGCTGCGCCGCGGTCATGCCCCTGGGCGCACCGATCGGCACCGGGCTCGGGATCTGCAACCCGCACAACCTGGAGATGATCGTCGAGCGCGCCGGAGTTCCGGTGATCTGCGACGCGGGGATCGGCACCGCCTCCGACGCCGCACTTGCCATGGAACTCGGCTGCGACGGCGTCCTACTCGCCACCGCCGTCACCCGGGCGGAGAACCCGCCGCTCATGGCCGCCGCGATGCGCGAGGCCGTCCGGGCCGGGCACGCCGCCCGCCTCGCCGGCCGCATCCCGAAACGCTTCTGGGCGCAGGCGTCCAGCCCTCCGGTCGACTGAGGCCCTACCGGCCGCCCGACGGCATGCGCGCGACCTGTCCGCCAGCCCGCCGACGGTCAGTCCTCGGTGCGCGGCACCCGCCGCACGCCGATCCCGCCCATGAGCGCCAGTCCCGTGACCCTGATGACCGGGGCTCCGGGCGGGGCCTGGCGGACCGGTCGCGGATCGGGCTTCCAGTTCCCGGACTCCTCGCCGAAGCCCCCCATCAGCCCCAGGCCCTCGATCTCCACATGGATGTCGTCGGGGACGTAGATGTCGATGCCGCCCATGATCGCGAACGCCCGGATCGTCGTCTCGTGGGACTGCAACGAGGCGCCACGCAGGTCGATCTCGATGCCGCCCATCAGCGCGAACGCGGTGTGCACGGAGGGAAGGGTCCACGTCCCCTTGCGTTCGACTCCGCCCATGATCGCCAGCGACGAGGCGGGCCCGCTGGCCCCGGTGACGCGACGCGCCGGGGCCCCATGTGGCCGGGCCGCGGGCGTCGAGTCGTGCTCGTGGTGGACGACGGGCAGGTCGTGTGTTAGCTCGATCAGTTCGGACCGGAAGCGTGCGGCGTACGCCCGCGACGTCCGGTCGTCGAATTCCGCGAGCGTGAGCCTCCCCTCCGAGAAGGATTCCTGGAGGAGCCTGGCGGTGGCGTCGCGCTCGGCGTCGGAGGCGCGGACCGACGGCAGATGGCGATCCGGCTCGGGCGTGGCGTCATCCATGGTCACGAGCCTAGTACTGCACTACCTGTACGCGGGCTGAGTAGGTGGACGCACGCTGCCCGCGCCCCGGCAGGCAGACTGGGGACCATGATCGAGGTACGGAATCTCACCAAGCGCTTCGGAGCCTCCACCGCCGTGGACGACCTCAGCTTCGAGGTCCGTCCCGGCGTCGTCACCGGATTCCTCGGCCCGAACGGCGCCGGGAAGTCCACGACGATGCGGATGATGGTCGGTCTCGACACCCCCACGTCCGGGCAGGCACTGATCAACGGCACCCCGTACCGCGAGTTGGATCGCCCCGCCCACAAGGTGGGCTGTCTGCTCGACGCGTCCTGGACCCACGCCAACCGTTCCGCTGGCGCGCACCTGAGGATGGTCGCCGCGGCGGGCGGGGTGGCCCCGGGCCGCGTCGACGAGGTGCTCGGCCTGGTCGGCCTCACCGACGTCGCCGGCCGCAAGGTCGGGGGCTACTCGCTCGGCATGCGCCAGCGACTCGGTCTGGCCACCGCCATGCTCGGCGACCCCGAGGTCCTGCTGTTCGACGAGCCCGTCAACGGTCTCGACCCCGAGGGCATCCTGTGGATCCGCCGTTTCATGCACGCACGCGCCGCCGAGGGCCGCACCGTGCTCGTCTCCTCGCACCTGCTGTCGGAGATGGCGCAGACCGCCCAGGACCTCGTCGTGATCGGCCGCGGCAAGCTGCGCGCGCAGACCTCCGTCGAGGAGTTCCTGGACGCCGCCACGTCCTCGGTGGTGTTGCGCACCCCGCACGTCGACGAGTTCACCGCCGCCGCGCGCGATGAGGGCATCGAGGCCACGTTCGACGCGGAACAGGGTGTCTTCCTTATTCAGAATCTCCGCGCGCCGCAGGTCGGCGATGTCGCCGCCAGCCTGGGGATCACCGTCCACGAACTGCACGAGAAGCGGGCGTCGCTGGAGGAGGCCTTCATGGCCCTCACCGACCAGGACGTCGAGTACCACGGTCAGGAGTCCACCCGATGAATCAGCTGAAGTCCGAGTGGATCAAGGTCACCACCACCAAGAGCGCCTACTGGCTGTACGCGATCGGCATCGGCCTGGCGGTGGTACTCGCAGTGGTCATCGGCCAGTTCGAGCAGCCCGCCACAGGGGACCCGATGGCCGGTGCGCCCGGCGGCGGCAGCGACCCGCTGTTCGCGATCCTCGGCGTCAGTGCGTTCACCGTCCTGCTGGCGTGGATCGCCGCGATCGTCGGCGTGACCGGCGAGTACCGATATCACACCATCAAGGCCACGTTCCTGACGACGCCGTCGCGCTGGCCTGCCATCGTGGCCAAGACCGCCCTGTTCACGGTGCTCTCGATGGTGGTCACGGCCGTCGCGGTGGTCCTGGCGCTCCTCGTGGCCGGGGCGCTCTCCGGCAACGAGGGCTGGACCCCGTTCTCCGGAGACGGGCTGACCTACCTGTGGCGCTTCCCCGTCTACGCCGCACTGGGGACGATCGCGGTCACGGGCCTGGCGTACATCATGCGCAACGCCGCCGGCACGATCTCCCTGTTCCTCGTGTGGATACTGGCCCTCGAGGGCATGGTCTCGTTGATCCCGCGGGTCGGCGAGGACATCGCCGCCTGGATGCCGTTCGCCAACGGTGACTTCTGGACCCAGGGAGAGAGCGTCCGCGGGTACATCACGTGGGGCGAGTGGCCGGCGTTCGCCTGGTTCGCGGCCGTGTGCGTGGCCCTCTGGGTCGTCGGGGTGCTGATGACACTGCGCCGGGACGCCTGAGCTCGGTCGGCCGATCCGACCTACTGAGCACCGACGTCCCCGCCCGTCGGGCGCGGTGGGGACCGGCGCGGCCCTCGCCTCCGGTGAGAACTACGACTCGGTGATCGGCAGGTAGACGCGGCCACCGAGTTCGGAGAATTCGGCCGACTTCTCCGCCATCCCCGCCTCGATCGCCTCCACCGTTTCCATCCCGTGCTCCGCGGCGTAGTCGCGGATGTCCTGGGAGATGCGCATCGAGCAGAACTTCGGACCGCACATCGAGCAGAAGTGCGCGGTCTTCGCCGGCTCCGCGGGCAGCGTCGCGTCGTGGTACGCCAGGGCGGTGTCCGGGTCGAGGGCCAGGGCGAACTGGTCCCGCCAACGGAACTCGAACCGGGCGGTACTCAGCGCGTCATCGCGGGCCTGCGCGCCGGGATGTTCCTTGGCCAGGTCCGCCGAGTGCGCGGCGATCTTGTACGTGATCACGCCGGTCTTGACGTCGTCCCGGTCGGGCAGGCCTAGGTGCTCTTTGGGCGTGACGTAACACAGCATCGCCGTGCCTGCCTCGGCGATGCGGGCTGCACCGATCGCGGACGTGATGTGGTCGTAGCCCGGCGCGATGTCCGTGGCGAGGGGGCCCAGCGTGTAGAACGGGGCCTCCTCGCACCACTCCTCCTCGAGGCGCACGTTCTCCACGATCTTGTCCATCGGCACGTGACCGGGTCCCTCGATCATCACCTGCACGCCGTGGCTCTTGGCGATCCCGGTGAGCTCCCCGAGCGTGCGCAGTTCGGCGAACTGGGCCTCGTCGTTGGCGTCGGCGATCGACCCCGGCCGCAGACCGTCGCCGAGGGAGAACGTCACGTCGTAGCGGGCGAGGATCTCGCACAGTTCCTCGAAGTGGGTGTAGAGGAACGACTCGCGGTGGTGCGCCAGGCACCACGCCGCCATGATCGAACCGCCACGCGACACGATGCCGGTGACCCGCTTGGCCGCCAGCGGGACATAGCGCAACAGCACGCCGGCATGGACGGTCATGTAATCCACGCCCTGTTCGCACTGTTCGATGACGGTGTCGCGGTACAACTCCCAGGTCAGACGGGTCGGGTCGCCGCCCACCTTCTCCAGTGCCTGGTAGATGGGCACGGTGCCCACGGGGACGGGGGAGTTGCGCAAGATCCACTCGCGCGTCTCGTGGATGTCCCGGCCGGTGGACAGGTCCATGATGGTGTCCGCGCCCCAACGGGCAGCCCACACCATTTTCTCGACCTCCTCGGCGATCGAACTGGTGACCGCCGAGTTGCCGATGTTGGCGTTGATCTTGGTGAGGAAGCGCTTGCCGATGATCATCGGCTCGCTCTCCGGATGGCGGTGGTTGGCCGGGATGACCGCTCGACCGGCGGCGACCTCCGAACGCACCACCTCGACATCGATCCCCTCCCGCACCGCGATGAACCGCATCTCGGGGGTCGTCAGCCCCGCCCGCGCCCAGGCCAACTGCGTCCGGACGGGAGTGGGGTTGTCCGGCGAGGCGGGGACGGGCCTGAGGTGGGACCACTCGCGGCGGGTCGGCGGGAGGCCCGCGCCCAGGTCATGGCAGTCGGCCGGGTCCGCGTACGCGGTATATGGGCCGGAGGTGTCGTAGACGTCGAACGTCGTGCCGTCGGTGAGCGCGATCCGGCGCACGGGTACGCGCTGGCCGTCACCGGACTCACCGGGCACCTCGAGATGAGCCTTACTGCTGGAATGGATGGGGCCGCACGTCACGGCGTCGATCGGGGTGCCGTCGGTGCCGTCGGCGAATAAAGCTGTGCCCATGGTGTTTCCTGATCTCCCTACGCCGGCATGATCCGGACAGGTTCTACGGTCGACGACCCGGCTGGTCGTCCTCTCAGCCCGCGCATCGAAGCGGACTCCCGTGTGGATGAGTATGTGATTGTGCAGGGGCGAGCGTAACCCGACGAGTAGCATCGCGGGTGGAACACGCCCTGCAGAAGGAGTTCTGATGTCCCCTGTAACGTCGCTCAAGCTGGTCCACAACACCGATAGAGACCGCTTCGAACTGTGGGACAGCGAGACCTTCATGGGTCTCATTGGTTACGAAAAGGACGGCGACGTCTACATCCTGCTCCATACCGTGATCGAGGAGCGGTACGGCCAGCAGGGAATCGCTCGCCTGCTGGTCAGCCTGGTCCTCACCCGCATGCGGCTCGATGAGCTCAAGATCCGGCCGGTCTGCAGCTATGTGCGGCGGTTCCTCGTTCGCTTCCCGGAATATCAGCTCCTGGTCGCCCAGCCGTGACAGGCGCCGGGCGGTGACCGTGGCCCGCGGTGACCATTGTCAGCCGGCCGACGAGCGGCGGAGAAGGGGCCGGGAGAGCGGGACGTAGTCTGACCCCAGACGACCAGCTACCCGGAGAGGACTCCCATGACCTACCCGCCCCAGGGGAACACTGCCGACGGCGACTCGACCGGTGGCGACGATGCGAGTCGGGGCTCCTACAGCCAGAACCCGTACGGCCAGGGCACATACGGACAGAGTCCGTACAGCCAGGGCTCGTACGGACAGACCGACTACGGCGCGCAGACCCCGACCGGCTACGGCGCGCAGACCCCGACCGGCTACGGCGCGCAGACCCCGTCCTTTGCCGGGGCGGGCGGGTACGGGACCACCTCGGGAGCTCACCCCGGCCCGCCGTCGAACGTCGGCTGGGCGGTCGCGTCGATCCTGTTCTTCTGGCCGCTGTCTTTCGTCGCGATGACCCGCGCGCTGGACGTCTACCCGCTGTGGGCCGCCGGTCGCCACGCCGAAGCCGAGGCCGCCAGCGCGACCGCCAAGAAGCTCGGCATGATCTCACTGGGGATCGTGGCAGTCCTCATCGTGTTGTACTTCATCTTCATCTTCGCGATGGTGGGACTGGCCTCGAGCGGCTTCTAGACCGGGCCGGGTCCGCGGTTCAGGCCAGGCCCAGACGAGGGGCTTCGATCGCGGGGCACGCGTCCATCACCACGTCCAGCCCGGCATCCTTCGCGCGCTGCGCCGCAGCCTCGTCGACCACGCCCAGCTGCAGCCACACCGCCTTGGCTCCCTTGGCTATCGCATCGTCCACCACGCCGCCCGCGAGCTGCGAGTTGACGAACACGTCGACCACATCGATCTCACCGGGAACGGACGCGAGATCCGGGTAGCCCTGCTGACCGTGCACGGTCTCGGCCTTTGGATGGACCGGCACGATCTCATGTCCCAGGTCGCGGACGTAGGCGGCTATCCCGTACGCGGTGCGCGCGGAGTTGTTGGACAGGCCGGCGACGGCCCAGCGGCCCTTCTCGGTGAGCAAGCGCGTGATGACGGCGGGGTCATTGGAATGGCTCATACCCAGTTCAAGGCCCCCCGCCGCCCAGACATTCCCCGCGCGGCTCCGCCAGGCCTGTGCGCGGGGGCCTTCCTTAGCAGGCTCAGTCAGTCCCCGACGGGTTCTGTGCGCGAGGCCCTCCTTCGCGGGCTCAGTCAGTCCCCGACGGGTTCTGTGCGCGAGGCCCTCCTTCGCGGGCTCAGTCAGTCCCCGACGGGTTCTGTGCGCGGGGCCCTCCTTCGCGGGCTCAGTCAGTCCCCGACGGCGTCCTTGCCGCGTCGGACGATCTTCGGGTCCGGGTCGAACACCACCTGGGGGTCCTTGTCCGGGTAGTCGAACTGGTTCAGGAAGTAGCGCATCGCGTTGATGCGGGCCCGCTTCTTGTCGTTGGACTTGATGGTGATCCACGGGGCCCATTCGGTGTCCGTCCGACGGAACATCTCCTCCTTGGCCTCCGTGTACTCGTCCCACTTGCCGAGGGACTGCAGATCCATGGGCGAGAGCTTCCACCGACGGACCGGGTCAAGTTGCCGGATCGCGAACCGGGTCTTCTGCTCCTCGCGGGTGACCGAGAACCAGAACTTGGTCAGACCGACCCCGGACTCGACCAGCATCTTCTCGAACATGGGCGCCTGCTCCATGAACGTCTCGTACTGGGAATCGGTGCAGAAGCCCATCACCCGCTCCACGCCGGCGCGGTTGTACCAGGAGCGGTCGAACAGCACGAGCTCGCCGCGGCTGGGCAGATGGGCCACGTACCGCTGGAAGTACCACTGGTACATCTCGGTCTCGGTCGGCTTGACCAGCGCGACGACCCGGGCCTGCCGGACGTTGATGTACTCGCTGAACCGCTTGATCGTCCCGCCCTTGCCGGCGGCGTCGCGGCCCTCGAACACGATCACCTGCCGGTGCCCGGTCTCGGCCTGCCAGTTCTGGAACTTCAGCAGCTCGATCTGCAGCAGGTACTTCTCGACCTCGTACTGGTTGCGGTCCAGTCGCTCGTCGTACGGGTAGTTCTCCCGCCAGGTGTCGACGGCCCGGCCGTGGATGTCGATGAGATCCGGGTCCTCGCCGTGGTCGTCGCGGACCGTGAACCCCTCGGCGCGCAGGCGGTCGATGTAGCGCCGAAGCTGGAACGTGGACATGGCTCAGTCGAGGTCCACGACGACGGGCGCGTGGTCGGAGGCGCCCTTGCCCTTGCGCTCCTCGCGGTCGATGGACGCCCCGGTCACGCGGGCGGCCAGGGCGGGGGAGTGCAGCTGGAAGTCGATCCGCATGCCCTTGCGCTTGGGGAAGCTGAGTCCGGTGTAGTCCCAGTAGGTGTAGACGCCGGGCCCGGGGGTGTGTTCGCGGGTGACCTCGCGGAAGCCGGCGCCGTCGAACGCGGCGAACGCGAGCCGCTCGGGTCCGGAGGTGTGGGTCTTGCCCTCGAAGACCTCCGGGTCCCACACGTCCTCGTCGAGCGGCGCGACGTTCCAGTCACCCACGAGGGCGATCTGGGCGGCGGAGTCGGCGGCCAA
Organism: Dietzia sp. Die43; assembly: GCF_024519835.1. NCBI lineage: Bacteria > Bacillati > Actinomycetota > Actinomycetes > Mycobacteriales > Dietziaceae > Dietzia > Dietzia sp. Die43. The sequence goes on from NZ_JALJRF010000016.1 coordinate 7,898, forward strand.
CTCGGCGGCGGCGTGGTCACGCAGGCGGGCCAGCCACTCCAGCTTGTACGTGTAGTGCGGGTCGCCCAGCTCACGGCCGTTGGGGACGTAGAGGCTGTACACGCGGACGCCGTCGCAGACCGCCGAGATGGCGCGGGCCTCCGGGTCCTGCGAGACCTCGGGATCCTTGTGGAAGCCGGGCATGTCGTCGAAGCCCAGACGCACGTCCTCGAGCCCCACCCGGGAGGCCACGGCGACCCCGTTCCACTGGCTCAGCCCGTGGTGGGCGACCTCGTACCCGAGCTCACGGAACGCGTCTTCGGGGAACTGCTCGTCCTTGCACTTGGTCTCCTGCATCGCCAGGACGTCGACGTCGGACCGTTCGAGCCACGCGAGCACGCGGTCTTTCCGGGCGCGGATCGAGTTCACATTCCAGGTGGCCAGGCGCATGCGCCCGAGTGTATTGCCCTCCGCGCGGTGGTGTCACCGTGGGAGCGGCGCCCGTGTCAATCGACGACGACGAGGTGGCGCAGCGAATGGTGCGGCTGCAGTCCCAGCTTGGCCCACAGGCCACGACCGGCGGAGTTGTCCGCGAACACGTGCAGGTGACATTCCTGCGCGCCGAGGCCCAGTCCCCACTCCACGAGCGAGCCGGTGACCACCTCGGCCAGGCCGCGGCGGCGGTGGGCGTCCGCGGTCTGCACGCAGGACACCGCGACCCGCGGGTGGCCGTCGGGTCCGGCGGTGACGGCGCCGCGGGCGATCGCGGCCAGGTCCCCGTCCTCCTCGAGTCGGGCGAACACCGCGTGGCCGCCGGGGCCGGGTTCGCCGGCGTCCGGTCCGGAGGCGACGAGCCCCGCGGTGGCGAGCATCGCGGGCCTGACTCGCTCGGGGTCGAGGTCGGCGGTGGCGTGGTAGAGCGCCAGCCAGTCGTCGTCGGGGCGCTCGGCCAGGGTGACTGCCGGCCTGGTGGGGGCGGGGAACGCCTCGTCGACCACCGCGAGCAGGTCGTGGCTGCCGGCGGTGCACAGCAGGAGGTCGCGGTCGGCATGGATCCGCGAGTCGTCCACCGGGGCGCCGCCGAGCCTCATCCGGTCGGATTTCACCAGCCGGTCCACGTCCACCAGGCGCAGCGGCAGGCCGCGGGCGGCGTACCAGGAACGCACCCCGTCCAGGTCCTCGCAGTCGGCCCACGGCAGGACGGGCACCGCCGAGTTCCCGCGGTAGGACCAGTCGTCGCCGGCGCGGCAGAACCAGCCGTCGACCACCTCGTACTCCGGTCCGGGCCACGCCAGGGCACCGGCGTACTCGTGCGCCCGGATGTCGCGGGCCCGCACCGGCCGCGGCGGGATCACCTTGAGCACCGCGATGTCGGCGTCCGCGATCCGCACCTGCTCACCGGACTCGCGGGCCACGACCAGTTCCGGCTCGAGCTCCACCACGCGACCGATGACGTCGGTGTACAGGTGCGAGGTCTGGCCCGCCTCCAGGTGGCGACGCACCACCACGCGATCGCCCACCGCCACCCGGCGGCCGGCGTTCCACCGGGACCGTTCCGACAGGCCCCGGTCCTGCTCAGCCATGGTCGGTGCCGACCTCGTCGTCGTCGTCGTGGCCGTGGTCGTTGTCGTTGTCGTCGTCGTCATCGTCTTCATCGGCGAACGGGTCCGGGTCGGAGGCCGGATCCCAGCTCAGGCCGGGTACGCCCCACCCGGCGTCACGGATGTGGCGCTTTGCGGCCTTCCGGTTCCGTCCGATGAGGCCGTCGGTGTAGAGGAAACCGTCGAGGTGGCCCACCTCGTGCTGCAGGCAGCGGGCGAACAGTCCGTACCCCTCCACCGAGACGGGCTCGCCGTGCTCGTCGGTGCCCGTCACACGCGCCCACCAGGCCCGTCCGCGCGGGAAGTTCACCGCGGGGACGGACAGGCAGCCCTCGAGGTCGTCCTCCGGATCCGGCATCGTCTCGGGGATCTCGGAGGTCTCGAGCACCGGGTTGACGATGCACCCGCGGCGGTTGAGCCAGCCCCCGCGCGCCTCGACCTCCTCGCGGGTCACGCCCTCGCCGTCCTCGGTGTCCAGGTCCGGGCAGTCGTAGACGAACAGGCGCTTGCGCACGCCGATCTGGTTGGCGGCCAGGCCCACCCCGTTGGCGGCGTCCATGGTGTCGTAGAGGTCCTGCACCAGCGCCGCGAGTTCCTCGGGGGACTCGGTGACGGGCTCGGTGGGGGCGTGGAGCGCGGGATCGCCGAGGATGACGATGGGACGGACGGCCATGGTGGTCGATTCTAGAGCGCCGGACATGGCGACGTGTCGGAGGCGTGTGGTTCACTACGGTGGAATCACAACCGTGTATTTCACACCGGCAGAATTCCAACCCGCACGGGGATCCGTCGGGACGGCGAGGAGGCGCGCACATGGGTCGGACAGCCACCGCGGCACGCGAGGTGCAGGGCGAGAAGGACCGCGCGCAGGGGGCGGCCGAGCTCCACGCCGCCGACCCCGTCCTGTCCGAACGAGACCGGGCCATGCTCGAGTTCGAGCGGCAGTGGTGGAAGTTCGCCGGCTCCAAGGAGGAGGCGATCCGGCAGCAGTTCGACATGTCCGGTACGCGCTACTTCCAGATCCTCAACGATCTCATCGACCGCCCCGAGGCCCTGGCCGCGGATCCGCTCCTCGTCAAGCGGCTGCGCCGGATGCGTTCCAGCCGACAGAAGGCACGCGCGGCGCGCAACCTGGGAATGCGGCTCGACTGACCTAGACTCGGCGGCGTGAGCTCCCAGTCCGGAAACCCGCAGTACGACAGCCCGCAGCCCGGCGATGCCGAGTACGGCGATCCCGAGTACGGCGGCGCGCACGGCGCCGACGACCCCTACACGCAGGGCGACGGCCCGGCCATGGACGAGCCGACCGGCCCGCCGTACCGCGCAATCGCGATGGTGCTGCTGGCCGCGGTCGTGCTGGCGGTCGGCGTCGGACTGGTCCAGCTGTTCGGCGGTGACGAGGACGAGGCGACGCCCACCGCCGACGACACCACCTCCCAGGTCGAGCAGGACGCCTCGGCCGGACAGGGTGCCGATGGTCAGACCGGAACCGACGGCGCCGGCGCTGCCACTGCCCCGGGCGACGCCGGGGCCGGTCAGGACGGTGCCGGCGGCGCGGACGGTGCGCCCGGCGGAGGAGCCGACGGGCAGGACCCGCAGTCGGGCGACCCCGCGGCGCCCGCCCCGGGCCAGCCCGCCGGGCAGGTCCCCGGCGGAGCGGTGCCGGACGTGACGTCCGTGCCCGTGCAGATCTTCAACAACAGCACCGTGACCGGGCTGGCCGGCCGCACCGGTGAGACGCTGCGCGAGAACGGGTACGCCGTGGGTGAGGTGGCCAACATGCCGTCCAACCGCGGCGTCGTGGCGGAGTCGACCGCCTTCTACGGCTCCGGCCCCGGCGAACAGCAGGCTGCACAGGCGATCGCCTCCCAGTTGGGCATCACCGCCAAGCCGCGGCCGGCGGATCTCGCGGACGAGGCGCCAGGGGTGATCGTGATCGTCACCCAGGATCTCGACCGCTGACCCCTGAGGATATGATGAGCCCACGCATTCCGTTCCGCGGGTTGCGTGCTCACTAGCGACTTGCAGCTTCCCGAGATCGAAGGAGCCCCCATGGCCCCGCGTCAGACCGCCCGCCGCCTCCTGGTCGCGGCTCCCGCCCTCGCCCTCGCGTTCGCCGTGGCCGCGTGCAGCCCGCCCAACGAGCAGCCGGCCGAGGCCGACGCGCCGTACACGCTGCCCAGCTACACCGAGGACGCCGCGCCGACGAGCTCGATTCCAGAGACGCAGGAGACCGACGTGCCCGAGGGTGCCGGCGACTTCGAGCCCGGCGTGACGGAGACGGGCACTCCCGGTGGCGAGGGCGGCGACGAGGGCGGCGGCCAGGCCACCACAGATGACGGCATCGTCGTCCCGGGAACCGGACAACAGGCCGGCAACGCCCCGGCGCAGCCCGCCCCCTGAGCAGTCCGCCCCTGACCTGACGGGTCGGCACCACCCCTGGACGACGAGAAGAGCGTCCCGCACACGTTCCCCGAGAGGGACAGGTGCGGGACGCTCTTCTCGTCGGGCCGGCGGCCGGCCCCGGCCGCGCGACGGGTCAGTTGGCGGCGCTACCGTCGAGGCCCGACCCGGTGAACTTCTCCAGCACCGGGGCCTCGTGGGTGATGGTGCCGTCCTCGACGCTCTCCCGGTAGGCGAGGTTGCCCACGCGGTTCGCGATCACCGGCGCCGTGCACACGGCGACGATGGCGGCCAGCACGAGCATGCCCAGGTCGATGTCCGGGAAGATCCGGATCCCGGCGCCGAGCAGGATCAGCACGAGGCCGAGGACCTGCGGCTTGGCGGCCGGGTGCATGCGGCTGAGGGTGTCGCGGAAGCGGACGAGGCCGATCGCGCTGGCAAGTGTCAGCAGCGCCCCGGCGAGGACGAACAGTGCGGAGATGATCTCCACCAGGTCGTTGGTCATGGGAGGGCCTCCTCGGGCGATCCGACGGTGTCGTTCACGCGGAAACGGGCCACGGACACCGAGCCGAGGAACGCCACGAGGGCGAGCGCGACGAGCGCGGCGGCGGGGGTGGTGTCCTTGGACCAGGCGATGTAGACACCGATGCCACCCTGGGCGACCGCGACGAGCGCATCCAGGGAGATCAGGCGGTCGAGGGTGTTGGGGCCGCCGACGAGCCGGATCATCGTGGCGAACAGCGCGGCCGTCAGCGCGATGATGGCCAGACTCCACAGGATGAGCGAGATGATGTTCACCGGGGGGCCTCCTGTTCCGGGGTGGGGCCGTCGGCGTCGTCCGCGTGGCGTGCCGCGTGCTCGGCTGCGGCCTGCTCTGTTTCGGCCTGCTCTGCTTCGACTCGTGCAGCTTCGGGCTCGTCTGCGTCGGTGTGGTCTGCGTCGGTGTGGTCTGCGGCGGCGTGAGCTGGCGCGGCTTGGTTAGCGGCGTGGGGTGCGGATTCCGCGGAGTCCGCGGTGCCCCCGGTCGTCGGGGCGCTGTCGGCGGGTGCCGAGTAGTGCTCCGGGCTCGGCTTCCAGTCCTCGTCGCGTTCGAAGGCGCGCTGGTAGAGCGTCTCGATGTGCGCGGTCTGGGATCGGAAATGCTCCACGGCGTCGTCGGTTCCGGTGTTCAGCACGTGGATGTAGACGTAGCGGGCCGCGGGATCGACGCGGACGACGATGCCGCCCGGCATGAGGTTGAGGGTGTTGACGGCCAGGGCCAGGGTGAAGTCGGACTTCAGCCGCATCGGGGCGCGCAGCACGGCGGAGCGTGGGGGAGCCTGGGGCCGGACCGACAGCCAGGCGACGGCGAACGACGAGCGGACCAGGTAGTAGGCCACCACGAGCACCAGCCACACCATCGACACCGGCCGCAGCAGACCCTCGACGGGGACGCGGGGGAGCGGGAGGACGGCCATCACCACGGTCGCGACGATGAGTCCGGCGGCGATGGTGCCGATGTCGATGCTGCCCCACAGCAGGACCCAGGCGAATGCCAGCCACAGGGTCATGAACAGGCGGGCGCCGAGCACCCGCGGCTCCAACGTCATCTTCCGGGCCATGTCAGCGCACCCCCGTCACGGAGTCGACGAAGCGTTCGGGTGTGGCGTCGGTGGGGACGGTCACGAGGTACTCGACACGCTCCCGCAGACTCTCGGCGGCGCCGTCGGTGACCGCGAGCAGCGGGCCGGCGAAGACGGTCATGAGAAGCGAGACGACGATGAGCGCCCACGTCGGGGCCAGCATGCTCCACGGCATCCGCCCGACCTCGTCGCGCTCGTCGAACTCGACGTACTCGTCGGACGGCAGCAGTGCGAGCGGCTTGGCCAGCGCGATCGCGCCCTCGGGGGCGTCCGCCCGGGGCCGCCAGAACGCCTTGGACCACACGCGCACGACCACGTACAGCGTCAGCAGGCTGGTGACCATGGCGCCGGCGACGAGCACCCACATGAGGACCCCGCCGACCTCTGCGCCGGCCTGGACCACGGCGAGCTTGCCGACGAAGCCGGAGAACGGCGGGATCCCGCCCAGGTTGAGCGCCGGGATGAGGAACGTGACGGCGAGGACCGGGCTGACGACGCCGAGGGACCCCAACCGGCGGAGGGAGGACGACCCCGCCTGCCGTTCGATGAGGCCCACGACCAGGAACAGTGTGGTCTGCACGACGATGTGGTGGCCGACGTAGTAGATCGCGGCGCTCAGCCCGGACTCGGTGGACAGGGCGACCCCGAAGATCATGTAGCCGATGTGGCTGACCAGGGTGAACGACAATATCCGCTTGATGTCCGACTGGGCGATCGCACCGAGGATCCCCACGACCATCGTCAACAGGCCGGCCACCAGGAGGACGCCGTCCATGCTGCCCCCGGGGAACACCAGGGTGTGGAAGCGGATGATCGCGTAGACGCCGACCTTGGTGAGCAGACCGGCGAACACGGCGGTGACCGGGGCGGGCGCGGTCGGGTACGAGTCGGGCAGCCACGTGGACAGCGGGAACACGGCGGCCTTGATGCCGAACGCCACGAGGAACACGGCGAAGATGGTGTGCCGCAGGCCGTCCGGGACCTCGGCCATCCGGGTGGCGACCTGCGCCAGGTTGAGCGTTCCGACGGCGGAATAGGTCAGCGCGATGCCCAGCAGGAAGACCATCGAGGACACCATCGACACAACGGTGTACGACACGCCCGCGCGCACACGTTCCTGACTGGCACCCAGCGTGAGCAGCACGTACGACGCGGCCAGCAGCATCTCGAACCCGACGAACAGGTTGAACAGGTCGCCGGCGATGAACGCCGCATTCAGGCCGGCGGCCAGCGCGAGGTAGGTGGGCAGGAAGACCGAGGTCGGCTGGTCGCCGTCACCGTCGCGGACACCCTGGCCGACGGCGTAGATGATGACCGTCAGCAGGATCACGGCGGATACGCACAGCATCAGCGCGCTGAGCCGGTCCGCGACCAGGGTGATGCCGACCGGGGCGTCCCAGCCTCCCACCTGGACGGTGTGCATCCCGTGTTGTTCGGTCAGCACCAGCAGGATGCCGGAGATGACCAACACCCCGGTCAGGGTGGCGATCGTGATGACGTTCTGCACCCGCGGTCGGCGGGAGACCACCAGACAGAGGGCGGCCGCCAGCATCGGGGCGAGGACGACCGACGGGATGAGGTAGCCGAAGAGTTCGGGGGAGATCACAGGTCCTCCTCCTTTCCGGCGTCCTTGTTGCGCTTCACGCGTCGATCGATACGTCGGGCCTCCGCCTCGGCGCGGGCCCGTGCCTCCGCGCGAGCGTCGGCCTCGGCTCTGGCCCGGGCCTCCGCTCGGGCTTCGGCGGCGGCCTCGGCTTCGGCCTCCTCGAGGTCCTCGTCGTCGTAGTCGACGTGGTCACCGAGTTCGGTGGGCTGACCGGTGGCGTGGTCGTCGGAGGCGTCACGGTCGGGAGCGGACCAGGCGTCGGTGGGGGAGCGTCGGGCGATCTTGGTGTCCTCGACGTCGTCCGCGACCTCGTCCACGGTGGTGAACTGGTACGAGCGGTAGGCCAGCGCGAGGATGAACGCCCCGACACCGGCGGTGATGACGATGGCGGTGAGGATCATCGCCTGGGCGAGCGGATCGGAGTCGGTGGCGTTGCCGCCCCAGGTCCGGTCGCGGATGGGCGGGTTCCCGGGCGCGCCGCCCGCCGCCAGCAGCAGCAGGTTGACGCCGTTGGACAGGATCATGATGCCCAGCAGGATCTTGATGATGGCCCGCTCGAGCAGCAGGTAGACGCCGGCGGCGCTGAGGATGCCGGCTAGGAGCAGCAGTGCGAAGTCGGCGGTCATGGCATCCCCCGGGACGTCGTGCCCTGGTTCTCGGCGGCCTTCAGGCGTGCGGCGCGGCGGGCGGCCAGATCGGACCGCGGTGCGGCGCCGTCGACGCCGGGGACGCGGCGCAGGGAGGCGGTGGACGGCGAGTCGGTGGCGTCGACGTAGACGGCGCGGAGTTCCTCGAGGTCCTCGGCGTCCAGGTCGAGTCGGGCGCCGAGGCTGCGGAGGATGTCGAGGACGAGACCGACGACGATGAGGTACACCCCCGCGTCGAAGAACAGTGCCGTGACGAACTTGACGTCCCCGAACACGGGGAGCGTCCCCTCGAAGGTGGCGCTGGACAGGGGAGGCGCCCCGAAGAACATGGACGCGGTGGCCGTGCCGGCGGCCAGCAGGAGCCCGAATCCGAGGATCCGGCCGGCGTCGATCGGGATGGCCTCCCCGAGCTCGTAACGGCCGCCGGCGACGTACCGCAGTACGAGGGCCAGGCCCGCCACGAGACCGCCCGCGAAGCCGCCTCCGGGATTGTTGTGTCCCGCGAAGAAGAAGAACAGGCTCAGGATCATCATGGTGGGGAAGATGAGCCTGGTGGTGACCTCGAGGACGAGGGAGCGGGCGCGCGGATCGCGGACGGTCGCCCCGACCAGCCAGCGGCCGGGGGAGGCGCCGGGAGCCTCGACGACGATGCGGGCGGCCTCGATGCCCCGTCGGCCGGAGCGCGTCTTGCCGGCGTCGGCGAGGCGGGGCCCCGAGCCGTAGCGGCGGTTGCGGAAGACCAGGCTGGCCACACCGGTGGCGGCGACGAGCAGCACCGTGATCTCACCGAGGGTGTCCCAGGCGCGGATGTCGACCAGGGTCACGTTGACGGCGTTGGCACCGTTGCCGATGTCGTAGGCGAGGTCCGGGAAGACGGTGGACACGGCGGGCCGCTGGCGGGCGTTGATCGCGTAGGCGCCGACGATCACCACGAGCAGGCCCACCCCGATGCCGAGCCAGGCGCGGGTCCGGCGGAAGCCGTCCGACAACGGGACCTCGGCGGGCATCGTGCGCAGCACCAGGACGAACGCGACCATCATCAGCGTCTCCACCAACACCTGGGTGAGGGCCAGGTCCGGGGCGCCGTGGAAGGCGAAGATGATGGCGACGCCGTAGCCGGTGACGGACATGCTGATCACCGCGGCGAGGCGGTTGCGCAGGACGGTGGCGGCGATCGCAGCGACGGTCATGGGGATCATGACGAACAGCACGACCGGGTTGCCCGCCAGCTCCATCCGCAGGCCCTCGCGGGTGCCGACCATGAGGGACGCGAACGGGAACAGCACGAGGGTGAACAGGATGATGCCGAGCGTCAGCGGGAGGGAGCCGCGCTGGATGCTCGCGGTCAGGCGCAGCGACAGGAGGTCGAAGAAGCGCAGGACGGCGTCGTAGATGCGGTCGGCGTTACCCAGCGCGGGCGACTCGAACTGCATCCGCTCGACGGTCCGCTGGGCGACATAGAGCATGGTTCCGAGCACGTACACGACCGCCGTGAGCGCCAACGGGATGCCGACGCCGTGCCACAGTCCCAGGTGGTAGGCCTCGTCTCCGCGCCACGGGCTGCCGGGCGGGAACGCGACATCGACGAACCGGACGAGGAGGTTCTCGACGGGCGCCGACCACAGGCCGAGCACCAGGCCGGCGACGGCGAGGACCGCGGGCACCGAGAGGAACATCGGGTTGACGGGCTTCGAGTCGGCGACCGCGGGGCTGATCCCGTCGGGGAAGGTCGGCTTGTCCCGGAATGCGCCCATGACCAGGCGGGCGGTGTACGAGAAGGTGAGCACCGAGCCCAGTACGAGGCCCGCGGTGACGACGATCGCGGGCATCCCGTGTAGTCGGCCCTCGGTCAGCACGGTGGCGAACGCGGACTCCTTGCCGATGAATCCGAGGAAGGGCGGGAGCCCGGCCATCGAGGCGGCGGCGAGGGTGAAGAACACCGCCAGTGCGGGCCGCGAGCGGCCGAGGCCCGACAGCTCGCGGATCTCACGGGTGCCGGTCGTCTTGTCGATCACGCCGACCGCCATGAACAGGGACGACTTGAACAGCGAGTGCGCGAGCAGCATGGTGAGCCCGGCGAGCATGGTGTCCCGGGAGCCGATGCCCACCAGCACGAGCAGGAAACCCAGCTGGGACACGGTGCCGAAGGCCAGCACCAGCTTGAGGTCCGTCTCGCGTAGCGCCCGCCACCCGGCCATGAGCAGGGAGACCAGGCCCAGGGCGATGAGTGGCAGCTGCCAGGTGGACGAGCCGGACAATCCGGGACTGAACGCCGCGACGAGGAAGACGCCGGCCTTGACCATGGCCGCGGAGTGCAGGTACGCGCTCACCGGGGTGGGGGCGGTCATCGCCCCCGGTAGCCAGAAGTGCAGGGGAGCGATGGCGGACTTGCTCGCCGCGCCGATGATGACCAGGGCGAGAGCCCAGTGGACGAGGGGCCCCGATGGTGGGGCCGCGATGATCTCGCTGAGCAGGTACGACCCGGCTTCCTGCGCCAGGATGATCATGCCGACGAGCATCGCCAGGCCGCCGAGGGTGGTCACCAGCAGTGCCTGGGTGGCGGCACGCCGGGACGAGGCCCGCTCGGCGTAGTGGCCGACCAGCAGGAAGCTCAGAACGGAGGTGATCTCCCAGAAGATGTACAGCAGGATCATGTTGTCGGCCACGACCAGGCCGAACATGACGCCCGCGAAGGCGACGAGCTCCGCGGCGAACAGGTGGAGTCGCGGTTCGGAGTCGTCGAAGTACCAGGTGCAGTAGAACAGCACCAACGCACCGACGCCCAGTGCGATGAGGGACATCAGCGCGGACAGGGCGTCCATCCGCAGGTCGAGCGCCAGGTGGATGCCGGGAGCCCACTGGATGGACTCCGTGGGTACCCGGTCGAGGTTCGCGGCCACCCAGACCGCGCCGGCGGCGGGGACCAACGCCAGGAGCGGGAAGGCGCGGCGTCCGAACCTGGACACCAACGGGATCGCGATCAGGGCGGCCACGGCATGGGCCGCGAGGATCACGATCACCGGCGGCTCCTTTCCTTGCGTCGAACGGACGACGACATGCGGACGTATCCGCCGCGAGGCGGCGGGGAGTCGGTGGTCGACCGGGGCGTGGTTCCTGTGATCACTTTACAGAACGGTGTTTCTGAGCCGACTTCACCGCAGGTGGAGACGGGTCGCGGCGCTGAGCAGCGCCGCGATCGAGGCCTCGGTGGAGGTCTGCCCGAACCCGAGCGCCCACGTCTCGCGGCGACCACAGCTGGCGCGCAGGATCGTGCACCACGATCCGGCCTCGCCGAAGGCGTGGCCGCCGTGCCGGTGGCCCTCGTACTGGTGGAACTGCTCGATCTCCGCACGCGCGCCGACCTGGCCCAGCATGTCGGACATCGCGGTGACGTCACCGCAGGACTCGGTGGTCAGGCGGCGGGCGGTGAACTCGCCGGGCGCGTCCCCTGCGGCACGGGTGGCCAGGATCGCCTCGTAGGCGGTGATGCCCCGACCCAGCGGGCGGCGGGAGAAATCGGCCAGATGAAAGCGGTCGGAGGACGGGGCGTAGGTGTCGAGCAGCGTGCGCCAGTCCAGGCCCGCGGCCTCGGAGGCGAACCCTCGTGGCAGCCGGCGGCCGAATCGATCCGCGAAGGGGCAGATGGGAGAGCCGGTGGTCGCGTGGGGTCCGCCGAACGTGGGATTCGCCGTGGGGGTCATGGGGTTCTCGCTTCTGGTGCGTCGGTGAGATGACCGACGTCAGAAGGAGCAACCACGCAACGGGGGTGCCGGTCTGTCAGGCCCCGTTACGTCCGGTTACTACGAGAATCTTCCGCATGGTCAGACACTCTAGGCCGCCGGCGTGAATCCCGGCAAGCCCGTGGCGCCCCGCCCCCGCGCGCGGCACCCTCGCGCTGCTCAGCTCTCGCGACGCTCGGCGTACTGCCGGAGGTCCTCCACCTGCACGGGGTCGAGAGAGGGTCTGACCGCGCGGCGGGCGCGATCCACGTCGTCGGCGGTGACCTCGGCCGCGTCGATGTCGCGACGCATCGCGGTCAGCGCCGACTCCCGCAGCAGTGCGGCGCAGTCCGCGGCCGAGTACCCGTCCAGGTCGGTCGCGAGCTCGGTCAGGTCCACGTCGTCGGCCAGCGGGACATCCCGGCCGGCGGCCCGGAGGATGTCCGCCCGGGCCTCGGCGTCCGGCGGGGGGACGAACACCAGGCGTTCGAGCCGACCCGGACGGAGCAGCGCGGGGTCGATGAGCTCGGGCCGGTTGGTGGCGCCGAGGATGACCACATCACCCAGTGGCTCCGCACCGTCGAGTTCGGTGAGCAGGGCCGCCACCACCCGGTCGCCGACGCCCGAATCGCCGGACTGGCCCCGCCGCGGGGCGAGCGCGTCGATCTCGTCGAGGAACACCAACGACGGCGCCGAGTCACGCGCCTTGCGGAACAGGTCGCGGACGGCCTTCTCCGAGGACCCGACCCACTTGTCCATGAGCTCGGCACCCTTGACCATGTGCACCGTCAGCCGCCCGCTCGCGGCGAGGGCCCGCACGACGAACGTCTTGCCGCAGCCCGGGGGACCGTACAACAGCACGCCCCGTGGCGGCTGCACCCCCAGCCGTTCGAAGGAGTCGCGGTGCTGCAGCGGCCACAGCACCGTCTCGGTGAGCGCCTGCCGCACCTCCTCCATGTCCCCGACGTCGTCGAGGGTGATCGATCCCAGGCTCAGCTCCTCGGTGCCGGACCGGGACAGCGGCCGGATCACGCTGATCGCGCCCAGGAGGTCGTCCTGCTCCAGACGGGCGACGGGGCGGTCGGGCGCGGGGTGGTCGGGCGCGGGGAGATTTGGCGCGGGGTCGCCGTGCGCGGGCCGGTCGGTGACGCCGTTGCCCGCGGCCCGCCCGGCCGCCCGCAGGGCCGCCTCCCGGGTCAGTGCCCTCAGGTCGCCGGCGACGTACCCGGGGGTGCGCTCGGCGACGGCGCGCAGGTCCAGCGTCCCGGTGGGTACGTTTCTGAGCATGACCTCCAGCAGCGCGGCGCGGTCGGCCGCGTCGGGCAGGGGCAGGTCGAGGACGCGGTCGCAGAGGTCGGGCTCGCGGAGCCGGGCGTCGGCGTCCTCTGGGCGCACGCAGGTCGCCACCAGCACCGATCCTGGGGACGCCACCACCGACCGCAGTCGGTCGAGGACCAGCGTGGACACCGGCTCGGGCTGGGCGGGGAGCAGTGCGTCGACGTCGGTGACCAGCAGGATCCCGCCATTCTCGCGGGCCCGCTCGGCGGCGGCACGTACCGCCTCGAGTCGTGAGGCGGGGTCGAGCGCTCCGACCGAGGGCCCGTCGACCACCTCGAGCCGCCGGTGGCCGGCGACCGAGCGGACCAGCGTCGCCTTGCCGACGCCCGGAGGTCCCGCCACCAGCACCCCGAGGTGCGGCGACGCGCCCAGCGTCCGCAACAACTCCGAGCGGTCCAGCGCGAGGGAGAGCCATTGCTCCAGCACCTCGGCCCGGTCGGCGACCCCGACGAGGTCTTCCCTCGCGACGGCCGTGATGGCCGAACCCGGGCCGTGCACGCCGGTGACGGCAGGAGCCGGCGTGGTGCGGGGGCTCGTCGTCGTTCCCGTACTCGCGGCCCCCGTGCCCCCGGTGCCCACGCCGGTCACGATCGCCGTGGTGGGCTGCACGGAGACGGTCCCGCCGGGCACGGTCGCGATGACGGTGAGCAGTTCGGTGCTCCATGCCGCGCCCATGGTGTTGCGCAGGGTTCGGGTGGTGTCGGAGGTGGGGAAGTCGGGGCCGAGATCGCGCGGCATCAGCGTGACCGAGTCCCCGACCCGCACCACCTTGCCCAGCAGCGCCGACCGCAGCACACGCTCGGCGACACCGCGGCCCGCCGGCGGGAGGCCCTGGACCTCGACGGACTGCGCGCCCGTCACCTCCGCGGCCCGCACGGTCACCCGCGCGTCCTCACCGAGGCCGCAGTTGGCGGCCACCACCTCGTCGACCACCAGCACGCCGCTCGGCGCGCCCGTGGCCGCGGCGGCGACCACGGCGCCCGTCGTGCGGGCACCGATGATCTCGATGGCATCCCACTCGCGCATCCCCAGCGCGAGGATCACCTCCGGGTGCGCGCGGACGATCCCCCGTCGGGAATCGGCCGCGGACGCCGACAGACGCAGGGTCAGGTCAAGATCCGGGCGGGAGTTCACGGAGGTGAGCGTATCGCGGCGAGCGCAGGACCCCCTCCGGCCCCGGCGGGGTCACAGCGCGCCGCGGATGGCGTTCCAGGCGACGGGGATCTGACGCGAGTAGTAGGACCAGTTGTGCAGCCCGGTGGGCAGGTGGTCGATCGTCGCCGGGATCCCCAGGTCGCGCAGGCGACGGTCCGCCGCTCGCGTGCACTGCCCGGTCGCCTGCTCCAGCGCCATGCCGGCGACGAAGTTGGCGGCGTCGTTGTTGTAGTCCTCCCAGTCGCCCGGGTTGGCCACGCCCGTGCCGGACGAGAGGTAGATCGCCTTTCCGCGCAACTCCTCCGCGTTGATCAGCGCGTCGTGGTCCGCCCACTGAGCGTTGCCCGGCTCGCCCCACATGTTGGTCAGCGTGGCGCCGCGGCTCTCCACGGTGTAGCGGGTGAGGATCTGACCGAGCGTGCCGGTGGAGTAGCAGCCCGAGACGCCGAAGACGGCCCGGTAGAGATCGGGGTGGCGGGTGGCGATGGTCACGGCCGCGCCGGCGCCCATCGAGATCCCGCCGATCGCGCGGCTGCGGCTGGTGCTGACCTCGGGCTCGACCAGGGCGGGCAGGTCGCGGGTGATGAAGGCCTCCCACTTGCTGATGCCCAGCACCGGGTCGGGCTCGTTCCAGTCCGCCCACATCGACCCCTGGCCACCGGTCGGGATGATGAGGTTGACGTTCTCGTCCGCGAACTGCTCTGCCGCGCCCCACTGCATGAAGCCGCTGGGGAGTTCGGAGCCGACACCGTCGAGGAGGTACAGGAACGGCGCGTTCTGATTACCGTTGGGCGCGCGGTAGACCTCGACGGTGATCCCGCGCTTCATGTCGGCCGAGTCGATGAGCCACCGCTCGTAGCGTCCGTCGATCTCCTTGCTCACGACGCGCGTCTCGGTGATGTTCGGGTTGGGCTGGGGTGCCGGCGGCGGGGGTCCGGCGAACATGTTGGGGGAGAATCCGAGTCTGTTGGCGATGCCCATCATCGACGACCCGGACGAGCCCGGCAGGTTTCCGAAGTAGAGGAGCTGGCTGAGGCTCTCCGGCGAGATGGTGCCGAGAGCACCGTTGGCGATCTGCTCAGGGCTGATCGACCCCGGTAGCCCCTGTGCCTGCGCCTGGGCGGGGAGCAGTCCCACCGTCAGTGCGGCGGCGGCGGCGGTCGCGAGGAGGGCGCGGCCTGCTCGGGTGACGCGGTGGGCGAGTGCGGGCACGGGCATGGCGGCTCCTTCTTCCGGGCAGCCGAGACCTGGTCGAACCGCCACTGGTGACAGTATCGGTCGACGGGCATCACACTGTTACCGGTTCGCCGGGCCGGGGGCTCAGCGGTAGCGCTGCAGGAACGCCGCCTCCGCCAGTGCGATGCGCTCGATCTCCCGCGGGTCGACGCTCTCGTCGGGGGAGTGGATCGCGGCCGCGGGGTCCTCGACGCCGAACAGTGCGATGCTCGCGTCGGGATGCGCCCGCTGCAGCGCGGTGCACAGTGGGATCGATCCGCCGGAGCCGACCACGGCGACCTCCTCCGCACCGTAGGCCTGCGCCAGGCACTGCGAGAGCAGGTCGTGGACCGGGTCCGAGCCGCCCGCCGGCACCGAGCGGAACGGGTGGCCGACGGCCTCGGGTTCCACCGTCACCCGGGCGTTCCACGGCCTGCGCCGCTCGATGTGCGCGGTGAGTAGCCGCTGCGCCTCGACCGGGTCGATCCCGGGTGGAATGCGCAGGTTGACCAGGGCGCGGGCTCGGGGCTGGACGGCGGCGATCGCCCCCTCGACCGGTGGGCAGTCGATCCCCAGCACGGTCACCGCGGGCCGTGACCACACCAGGTCCGCGAGCGGGGCCGCCGTGGAGACCTCCACCCCGTCGAGGATCCCGGCGTCGGCGCGGAACGTCTCTTCGGGGTAGGCCTGCCCGTCCCACTCGCCGGTGAAGTCCAGGCCGTCGACGGTCGTGGCGCCGGTGGCGGGGTCGCGCAGCGAGGCGAGGATGGAGATGAGGGCGGCGAGCGCGTCGGGCGCCGCGCCCCCGAACTGTCCGGAGTGGACACCGGCCTCCAGGGTGTCGACGACGACGACGAGGTTGGCGATCCCCCGGAGGCTGGTCGTGAGCGTGGGGGTGCCGACCGAGACGTTCCCGGAATCGGCGATGAGGATCGCCTCCGCCGCCACCAGGTCGGGCCGCGACGCCACGAGATCGTCCAGGCCCCCTCCGCCGGTCTCCTCGGAGCCCTCCACGACGAGTCGGATCCCCAGGCCGTCCAGCGGGTCCGTTCCGGGCGCGCCGACCTCGTCGTCGTCACCCAGGGCGGCGAGCGCGCGCAGGGCGGCGAGGTGCACGACGAGGTTTCCCTTGCAGTCCGCGGCGCCGCGGCCGTACCACCGGCCGTCGCGCTCGGTCAGTTCCCACGGCGAGGACGTCCACTCGACCGGATCCCCGGAGGGCTGGACGTCGTAGTGGCTGTAGAGCAGCACCGTGGGGCGGCCGGGCGCGGCCGGGCGGTGGGCGAACACCGCGCGCGACCCGTCGGACGTCTCGATCACCTCGACCGAGTCCGGGCCCAGGCCCGGGATCGGCAGGTCCGTGAGCAGGCCGCGGACGAGGTCACAGGCCTGTGCGCAGGCCTCCGGCTCGGCGTCGTGCACCGACGGCAGGGCGACGAGATCGGCGAGATCGGACCGGGCCCGGTCGAGTTGGGCGGCGACCGCGGCCGCGAGCGGGGCGAGATCGGCGTGGGGGTCAGCGAACGCGGGGGAGTCGGCCATGCGCACAGAGTAGTTGCCCGCTCCGACACGACTCGGCGACATGAACGGAAAGTGAACGCAGCATGAAGTATGGTGTGCACATGAGTAGCTTTGTGATCGTCGTCACCCCTGCCGAGGAGGAACTCCGCGAGCTCACCTCCGTCGACGAGTTGCCCGCACACGTGCGCGCGGACCTCCAGGCGCTGTGCGACGAGGTGTCGGAGCGGTTCCCCGAAGCCGACGCCATCGGCGAGACCGGCGCCCTGTGTGCGCGCCCGGAACTCGACGGCGTGGGCGTGGTCATCCGGCCCGAGGTGATCACCCGCCCGCTCGTGGTCAACGCCGTCATGCGGTACGCCGCCCCGCGCCAGCTCCGCGTGACCTCGCCCGAGCTGGGACTGGTGGCCGACCCGCGCGAACGCATCGATGTCGACGTCCACCGTCGGCCCACCATGGTGGGCGCGGGGATCGCCGACCACGCGGTGCGCGGTCGACCCCGCGGCACGCTGCCGTGGGTCACCCGTGAACTCCTGGGCCAGCTGATCGGCAAGCTCCTGATCGACGGCGACCGGTTGGAGCTCGAGGTCGACGGCGAACGCTGCTTCCGCTTCGAGCGGTCTGGCGACTGCCTGCTCATCCAGGCGAAGGACGGGCCGGACGTCCCCGTGTGCCGACGGACCGTCCCGGTCGACGCGGCCGACGCCGCGGCGGACGCCGGCTGGGCGTGGGCCCGCTGCGACCAGGGGTGGGCGGAGTTTTTGCCGCGTGACGCGCGGACGGACGAGGTGATCGCACCGTCCGCCGGGGGCGATCCCGCGACGGGCGGACGAGACTCCGCCACCGCGGCCTGAACCGGGTGGCCGCGCCCGGGTGGCGTCACACCGAGATGTCGTAGCGCAGGGACGCCACCACGGCGTCGATCGTCTCCGTGGGCTGCACGCCGGCCTCGCCCTCGTCGGACATGAGCACGAACACCAGTGAGGCCGGCGCGCCGTCCGGGCCCCGCGTGGACACCGCGATGGTGTCGAAGCGGATGGTCGGCGGGGTGCAGTGGTTGCGCGGGGGACGCACCTCGCCGCGCAGCGAGACGTACCAGGCGGGCACCCCCGAGACCCCGATCCTGCGGGCATCGGGGACGGGGACGTCGGCACCGGCCTGGGTGAACCGTCGGTCGATCGAGTCCGCCATGGCCCGGGACGCCGATTCGGCTTGTTCACGCGCCTCGCCCGGCAGTGCCGTCGCGCTGATGCCGACCAGGGTCCGGAAGCTCAGGCCCCCGAGCCGGCAGTAGCCACGGTCGGCGATGGCGTTGGCGGTGGTGACGTAGCCCGATCCCCAGTCCGATCCGGGGTCGCCGGCGTCGTCGTCGACCCCGGACGGGTCCCCGACCTCCCACCCCGGCGGAACCGAGTACACGAGCCCGGTGGGGCTGCGGACGTCCTGCCAGTCCGCCGGCGGGGGGCCGGCGGCCAGGGTGGGCCCGGGCTGCTCGCGGGCAGGGGCGTCGACGTCGTCGCCGTCGCCCGACCACAGGGCGCAGCCGGAGAGCGACGCGACGAGCGAGCCCGCGATGAGGGCCGCGGCGGCCCGGGCCATCCCGGCCTCAGCTCCGCTCGGCGAGCGCCTTGATCCGCTGCAGGGAGGTGGACACGCCCCGGTCCAGCTCGCTGGTGAACGACTTCTGTCCTCCGAACACCTTGTCGGTGAGGAATCGGGAGATGAAGGTCAGCCCGTCCGGGACCTCCCTGCGCTCGGTGAGGAGGGTGCCGCCGGCGGGGGTCGGCTCGAGGTCGAAGACCCAGATGGTGGTGTTCTCGGTGATGCGGTTGGCGAACCGGCGGCCGGGCTCGAACTCCACCACACGGCTGGTCGTGGGCCACAGGAGCGGCCCGCGCTTGTTGAGGTTCAGTGCCCACGTGCCCTTGGCGGTGCGGCCGCCGAGGGGGAAGATCTTCCAGGCCTGGCTGCTCCACTGGGTGGCGTTGCGGACCTCGGAGATGACCTCCCAGACCCGGGCCGGCGGGGCGTCGATCTCGATGGAGCTCTCGATGGCGCCTGCTGCGGCGGGTTCGGTGGGCATTGACGAGCCTTTCGGGCGAACGGGTGGGACGGCGTCTCGATGGTAGGGCAGGGCCGGGCGGCATGAGGGTCGTTCGCCGAGCGCGAATCAGCCGTCCGGGCCTTTGCACTCGTCGGGGGCGAGTGCTAGAAAAGCGATTGGCACTCGGCTACCCTGAGTGCCAGCAAGATCTGAGAACCGAGGTCGCAAGGTGAGGCGCGGATCCGACACGGTCCGCACCGTCCGTCGCGGGCACCGACGCTGACCACACGCGTGTCACCCCATACCCGGAGGATGATTCACCCCATGGCAAAGATGATCGCGTTCGACGAAGAGGCCCGGCGCGGCCTGGAGAGCGGTCTCAACCAGCTCGCCGACGCCGTCAAGGTCACGCTCGGCCCCAAGGGCCGCAACGTCGTGCTGGAGAAGAAGTGGGGCGCCCCCACGATCACCAACGACGGCGTCTCCATCGCCAAGGAGATCGAGCTCGAGGAGCCGTACGAGAAGATCGGCGCCGAGCTGGTCAAGGAGGTCGCCAAGAAGACCGACGACGTCGCCGGCGACGGAACCACCACCGCCACCGTCCTCGCCCAGGCGCTCGTGCGCGAGGGCCTGCGCAACGTCGCCGCCGGTGCCAACCCCATGGGCATCAAGCGCGGCATCGAGAAGGCCGTCGAGGCCGTCACCAAGCACCTGATCGACTCCGCCACGGAGATCGAGACCAAGGAGCAGATCGCCGCCACCGCGGGGATCTCCGCCGGCGACCCGGCCATCGGCGAGCTCATCGCCCAGGCCATGGACAAGGTCGGCAAGGAGGGCGTGATCACGGTCGAGGAGTCCCAGACCTTCGGTCTGGACCTCGAGCTCACCGAGGGCATGCGCTTCGACAAGGGCTACATCTCGCAGTACTTCCAGACGGATCCGGAGCGCCAGGAGGCGGTCATGGAGGATCCGTACGTCCTGCTGGTCTCCGGCAAGGTGTCCACCGTCAAGGACCTGCTCCCGCTGCTGGAGAAGGTCATCGGCGAGAACAAGTCGCTGCTCATCATCGCCGAGGACGTCGAGGGCGAGGCCCTGTCGACCCTGGTCGTGAACAAGATCCGCGGCACCTTCAAGTCCGTCGCCGTCAAGGCCCCGGGCTTCGGTGACCGCCGCAAGGCCATGCTGCAGGACATCGCCATCCTCACCGGTGGCCAGGTCATCTCCGAGGAGGTCGGCCTCTCGCTCGAGACCGCCGACATCTCCATGCTCGGTAAGGCCCGCAAGGTCGTCGTGACCAAGGACGAGACCACCATCGTCGAGGGTGCCGGGGACCAGGGTCAGATCGAGGGTCGGGTCAACCAGATCCGCGCCGAGATCGAGAACTCGGACTCCGACTACGACCGCGAGAAGCTCCAGGAGCGCCTCGCCAAGCTCGCCGGCGGCGTCGCCGTCATCAAGGCGGGCGCGGCCACCGAGGTCGAGCTCAAGGAGCGCAAGCACCGCATCGAGGACGCCGTGCGCAACGCGAAGGCGGCCGTCGAGGAGGGCATCGTCGCCGGCGGCGGCGTCGCCCTGGTCAAGTCCGAGGTCGCCATCGATGGTCTGTCCCTCGAGGGCGAGGAGGCCACCGGCGCGAACATCGTCAAGTTCGCGCTCAGCGCCCCGCTCAAGCAGATCGCCCACAACGCCGGCCTCGAGCCGGGCGTCGTGGCCGAGAAGGTCCGCAACCTGCCGGGCGCCGAGGGCCTGAACGCCGCCACCGGCGGCTACGAGGACCTGCTCAAGGCCGGCATCAACGACCCGGTCAAGGTGACCCGCTCGGCGCTGCAGAACGCCGCGTCGATCGCCGCGCTGTTCCTCACCACCGAGGCCGTCGTGGCCGACAAGCCCGAGCCCGCCGCGCCCGCCATGCCGGGTGGCGACGAGATGGGCGGCATGGGCTTCTGATGTAGCCCATCCCAGCACGCGGCCGTGGCCCGCACCGGAGATCCGGTGCGGGCCACGGCCGTTGTAACACGGCGGTCACGTGAACCTTCTCGCGTAAAGCGTTCGTGACCTGCGGTTAAGGAACGGTTTCGTCTCTGGTGGCTGCTGAAATGCCGCCTTAGTGTCTGTTCCAGGCGCCTCGGAGGGCGCCGGATCACACTGAGAACGGAGACCCCCATGCCCAACTTCGGTCAATTGTCCGACCTCTTCGGCGGAATCACCGACATCCTCGGCGCCGTCATCTTCTTCACCGGGTCCCTGGGTGGCGAGGGTGGGGTCAACGACTTCGTCGACGCGATCACCAGCATCAGCGCCGGATAGCCGTCACGACCCACTCACCACACACCAGTACACATCTAGGAGCAGACGATGACTTTCCCCGAGTTCGGATCCCTTGCCGGCGTCAGTGGCGCACTGGGCTTCCTCAACGACTTCCTCGGCGCGTTCGGGGACATGTTCTCCGGCCTGGCGTACTTCACCGGCGGTGACTTCCAGGAGGCGCTGACAGGAGGCTTCCTGCAGTGACATGAGCCCCGTCCGGGGAGGCGACTGCCCCGACGGAATGAATGCGGCCCGCGCGATTCTCCCTCGCGCGGGCCGCTTCGTCGTTGTCTCCGGGGTGCGGGTCGGGGCGAGCTGCGCCCGTGCGCCGGGGGCCTCGAGGGTGAACTACGGGTGACGTCGGGATGGTGCTCACAAGCGGGAGGAGGCCCCGGGGTGACGTGTGAAGGAAATTCTCTGAAAGCTGCTCGATTAATGAGTCTTCTTAAGCCTCGGTGGGTTACAGTGACCTAGGACACGGGCCCAGAGTAGGTGCCTGGCCAGCGTCAAGAGGCGTACCTGAGACGCGCGTCACGATTGACATCGGCGCAACTTAGGTTAACCTTACCCAGGGCCCCGAGGCGGGGCGACATCACAGTAAAAGGGAGAAACACATGCCTGACTTCAGCGCGATCAGCGCCGCGCTCACCGCGGTCACCAACGCCATCAGTGGCATCGTCGGCCTGACCGGCTCGCTGACGGGCGACGGCCTGGGCGACGCGCTCACGGGCATCGGCCTCGGAGACCTGGGCAGCGCCGCCGCCGACGCCACGGGCCCGGTCACCGACGCCTGATAGCCTAGCTGGCCTGAGTTAGTCGGGCCTCTAGGTGCGGCCGCTGTTGTCGCGGCCACCTCAAACTTCGAATCTGATCCGGACTTTCCGGATTGCACTCTCAAGGAGAAACACATGGGTATCGACCTCGGCTCCATCGGCGGCGAGAATGGCCTGCTCAACACCGGCGGCCTGCTCGACCTGGGCGGCAAGCTGCTCGGCAACGTCAACAACCTGGTCAAGGCTGTCGGCTACTTCGTCGGTGGCGACTTCCAGAAGGCGATCGACTCGGGCTTCATGAAGGCCTGAGTCGGACGACTGACTCGAGGAGGGCTCCGGGCTGCGGCTCGGGGCCCTCTCTCGCGTCTCGGGCCCATGGGGCTCCCTCTCGGCGGCCGAGGTGTGGCGGCGCCAGATATGGATTCGTTCATATCGGTAACACGGGTAGGGGACGGGCCGATAATGTTGATGTGAGCCGCTCCGGCCGGCTCCGCGGTTTCCCACGGATCGCGTGGATGTGGGAACCTCGGACGGTGCCCCGCGGGCGCGATACTCAAGTCTTGCGAGCACCTTAGTGGTACTAGTGTGTCTAGTGGGACTTGTGTGACTACTTGGAATCGGGTTAGCGTTCTCAGCAACAGTGCCCGGGTCCGTCTGTGAACAACGAGAATGTAAGGCGTCGAAATATGCGTTCAGTGAAGCGGTTCGGCACGAAGGTCGCGACAGCGGCCCTCGCTGCGGCCATGGTCCCCGTCGTCGCCACGGGCACGGCCCAGGCCCAGGGCGGAAGCATCCAGTACACCAAGGCCACGGCCGCGAACAAGGTCGTCGAGACCAAGCTGCCCGACGGTCGCATGATCGTCTCGGTGTGGTCGGACGAGATGGCGATCGAGGTCCCCAACATCGTCCAGCCGCCGCGTGACGGCAACGCCGGGGCGCCGGTGCTGTACCTGATCAACGGCGCGGGCGGCGGCGAGGACTCGGCCACCTGGCAGGCGCAGTCCGACGTCAAGAAGTTCATGTCCGACAAGGACGCGTGGACCGTCACCCCGATCGGCGGCGCCTTCTCCTACTACACGGACTGGCAGCGCCACGATCCCAACGTCCAGACCCGCTTCGCCCGCGAGACCGACCGTCCGATGGCGTTCGAGACCTTCCTCGCCGAGGAGCTCCCGAACCTCTTCGAGGGCCGCTACGGCGGCAACTACGAGGGCCGGAAGCGTGGCCTCGCCGCGATCTCCATGACCGCGACCTCGGTCCTGACGATCGCGCAGAAGCACCCGGGCAGGTTCCAGGCCATCGGCTCGTACTCGGGTTGTGCCGAGACGTCGACCCCGATCGGCTACCAGTTCATCAACATCGTCACCGGCATGCGCGGCGGCGCGAACCTCGACAACATGTGGGGCCCGTTCCCGGGCGAGCCCCGCACGGGGACCAACAACTGGTTCGACAACGACCCGGTCTGGGGTGCCTTCCGCTTCCAGGAGCAGATGAAGAACAACCAGCTCCCCGCGATGTTCATCTCGACCGGCAACGGCCTGCCCGGGCCGCACGAGTCGCTCGAGAACTGGCGTCTGCGCAACAGCATCCCGGCGCTCGCCAACCAGGCGATCGTCGGCGGCGTCATCGAGGCGGCCACCCAGTACTGCACGGCCAACCTCGCCCGCCGCTTCGGCGAGCTCGGCATCCCGGCCCACTTCGACTTCGCGCCCAACGGCACGCACTCGTGGGGCTACTGGGAGGACGACCTCAAGCAGTCCTGGCCGATGATGGGTCGCGCCATGGGCGCCAGCTGGGGCTGAGCCTGATCCCGTGAGGCAGGGCGTCGCACGCGTCGCCCGCACCACCACGAACCCCGCACCACCGACGACCGGTGGTGCGGGGTTCGTCGTATCCAGGGGCGGCCGGGCAGACCGGAGTGCAGTCCGGCATCCTGTACACATGACCACGATGGAGGACCCGCAGCGGGTGGAGCTGCAGCACTCGGACGGCAGCACGAGTCCGCTGCTGATCGTCGAGACGGCTCGGCGGGACGAGGGCCGGCCCGCGATCCTGGTGCTGCCGGGCATCGCCGTCGGCGCCCGGTACTACCTCCCCCTCGCCCGCGCGTTGGCGGCCGAGGGCGTCGACGTCGCGATCACCGAGCTCCGCGGTCAGGGTGAGAGCACCTACCGCATCGGGCGTCGCAGCGGCCCGGCCGGCTACCACGAGAGCGCCGCCGAGGACGTCCCGCTCGCGTTGGACGCGATGGAGCAGCGTCTCGGCGCGCGGTCCGTCGTGCTGCTCGGCCACAGCATGGGCGCGCAGATCGGCGTCTACCACCTCGCCCGCCACGACCCGCGGGTCGTGGGCCTGATCGCCGTGGCCGCACAGTCACCGTTCCACCGGGGATTCCCGGGTTCCTTCGGGCACAAGCTTCGCGCCGCGTCGGTCATCCTCCCGACGCTGGCCTGGCTGTCCGGGCACGTGCCGGGCCAGTTCTTCGGCGCGCAGGGGAGGATCCCGGCCGACCGGGTCCGCGACTGGTCCCGGCTCGCCGGGCGCGGCGTCATGCAGCCGGCCCGGGCGGACCTCGACTACCCGGCAGGCCTCGCGCGGGTCACCGTGCCGGCGCTGGCGGTGGCGATCGCCGACGACCCTCTGGCCCCGGCCGGCGCGGCGCGGAACCTCCTGGCCATGCTTCCCACGGCGCGGACGACGCTGGAGCTGGAGCCGGAGGCGCTGGGCCACAACGCGTGGGCGCGCCGCCCCGCCGAGGTGGTCGCCCGGGTGTTGGCGTGGATCGACCGGGAGGTGGGTGCCGTCACCCCTGGTGGGGACGACGACGAGGTAGTCGACGCCTGAAGAACTCGTAGGTGAGGACCGCCTTCCGGGCCTCCTGGGAGTTGTCCGCGGCGCCGGCGTGCCCGCCCTCGATGTTCTCGTAGTACTGGACCTCGTGTCCCGCGTCCTCCAGGGCGGCGGTCATCTTGCGGGCGTGGCCCGGATGGACGCGGTCGTCCCGGGTCGAGGTGGTCATGAGGACCGGCGGGTAGCGGACCTCCGAGGCGGGCCGGATGTGCTGGTACGGGGAGTAGGCACCCAGGAAGTCGTCCCAGTCGGCGGAGTCCGGGTCCCCGTACTCGGCCATCCACGACGCTCCGGCCAGGAGCAGGTGGTAGCGCTTCATGTCCAGCAGGGGCACAGCGATCGCGAGGGCACCGAAGAGCTCCGGGTAGCGGGTGAGCATGACTCCCATGAGCAGGCCGCCGTTGGACCCGCCGGTCGCCCCGAGCTGATCGCGGGTCGTCACGCCCTCCTCGACGAGGGCGCGGGCCACGGACGCGAAGTCCTCGAACGCCCGGGGACGCTTCTCCCGTACGGCGGCGCGGTGCCACGACGGCCCGTACTCGCCGCCGCCGCGGATCCCCGCCACGACGTACACCCCGCCCTCCTCGAGCCACAGCGCGCCGCGCAGGGCGGCGTAGGCGGGGCGCATGGACACCTCGAACCCGCCGTAGCCGTAGAGGATGGTCGGACGTGGTCCGGCGGGGCCGGGCCCGCGCATGACCGTGTAGGGCACCTCGGTGCCGTCGTCACTCACGGCGGTGTGGCGGGTGACCTCGATCCCGGAGGAGTCGAACCGGTGCGGCGTCGAGCCGAGGGTGGTGGTGCTGCCGTCCGCCCGGAGCAGGACCAGCGACGGCGGGACGACCGGCCCGGAGACCGCGAGCACCGCGTCGTCGGGGTGTGGGCGCTCGCCCGCGTGGGTGGGTACGGCTGAGCTGGGTGCGGCTGAGCCGGGTGCGGCTCCTGATACCGGGTCGTCGTCCATCCCGGAGAGTCGGTCGCAGGACAGTACGTCGACCGAGACGTGCTCCGGCAGGCCCTCGACGGGCAACGGGGACCACTCGCCGTCGGCGGTGTCGGGGAGGGAGAACGCGTCGATCCGCGACTCGGTGTCGTCGAGGACGGTAAGCAGGATCCGGCCTCGGCCCCAGGTGACGTCTTCCACGGTCGTGGACGGGGTGGGGGAGAACAGCACGACCGGATCCGGCAGCCGGCCCGGCTCGGCGTCGACGGCGTCCCACGGCACGACCAGCACCGACCCGCCGGGGTGGGAGCGGCCGGCGATCTCCAGATCGGTGCGGGGGCGCAGCATGAGCCAGTCGCCGCACGAGGTGACGTCACAGTCCTCGGGTACGGGCACCGCGAGCGGTGTGGTGGAGGCGGGGTCGGTGCCCGGGGTCCAGAACACCTCCTGCGAGGTGTGGAAGTCGGGCGCCCGGCTGGCGAGGAACCGTCCGGTGACGGGGTCGTGCGAGGCGCCCACCGCGACGTCGTCACGGCGTCCCTCGAAGATCACCGGGGCCTGGGCGGGGTCGGTCCCGCGACGCCAGAGCCGCACCACGCGCGCGTACCCCGAGTCGGTGGCGTCGGAGCCGTCCGGGTCCAGCGGCGCGGTGAGCAGCACGGTGTCGCGGTCCACCCAGGACACCGAGCACTTGGCCTCGGGCAGGTGGAACGCCCCCTCCCCGGCGGTGATGAAGCGGCGCTCGGTCAGGTCGTACTCACGGACCTCCACGGCGTCCGCGCCCCCGCGGGACAACCGCAGGAGCGCCCGGTCGTCGACGGGACGGCGCACGACCGTGCCGGAGTACACCCAGTTGACGCCCTCCTCCTCGGCGAGGGCCCCCACGTCGACGAGCGTCTCCCAGGCCGGGTGGTCGACCCCCGGTGCCCCGTCGGCCAGCACGGTCCACGGCACCCGGCGCCACAGCCCGCGGGGGTGGTCACCGTCCTTCCACAGCGTGTAGGCGTACCGGCCGCGCAGGACCGGCCACGCGATCCGATCGGTGGCGTCGAGGATCTCCAGGGCGCGGGAATGCGCGGCTTCGGCATGATCTCCGGCGGCGAGATCGGCGACCGTCCGGGCGCTGCGGTCCCGCACCCATCCGAGCGCCTCGGGGGAGTCGACTGCCTCGAGGTGGAGGAACGGGTCGGAGATCACGGTGTCGGTCATGCACTCGATGATGCACGTGATCAAGCGAACAGACCGAAACCCACGTCGGATGTTCACAGGCTCTTGTTACGCGTTCGTGAGGTCAGTAGTATCTTCCGTAGCCGCGGGTCGACTGACCCGGCCATTCCCGACCAACGCGGGAGTGCATTTCAATAAACGGAGATACACACAATGGGTTCCATCACCGACCTCCTCAGCACCGGTTCCGGCGAGTCCGGCTCCCTCAGCGGCGACAGCGCCACCGGCAACATCACCGACACGATCGCCGAGACCATCGGCGAGCTGGTCGCCACCGCCCTCAAGTCGGTCCTGGGCAACCTGTCCTGATCCTCGCTCACGCGAGCGGCCGCGCCGCCTTCTCCACACGGAGGGGGCGGCGTTGGTCATTTCGGGTGCAGTTCCGGCCCGCTCCGCCGTTCCGGTTCCGCCGGGAGCGCTACCCTGAGTGTCGTGGCTGACACTCATTACGATCTCATCGTCCTCGGCGCGGGCCCCGGTGGCTACGTCGCCGCCATCCGCGCCTCGCAGCTCGGCCTCAAGGTGGCCGTCGTCGAGGAGAAGTACTGGGGCGGCGTATGCCTCAACGTCGGATGTATCCCCTCCAAGGCCCTCCTGCGCAACGCGGAGCTGGCCAACACCGTCCAGCGCGACGGCAAGCTCTTCGGTATCTCCGGGGACGTGAGCTTCGACTTCGGCGCCGCGTTCGACCGCAGCCGTAAGGTCTCGGACAGCATCGTCAAGGGCGTCCACTTCCTCATGAAGAAGAACAAGATCACGGAGATCGACGGCTTCGGGAAGTTCACCGACGCCAAGACGATCGAGGTCGACGGCACGGAGTACACCTTCGACAACTGCATCATCGCGACCGGTTCCGTGGTCAAGACGCTTCCCGGGATCGAGTTCAGCGAGAACGTGGTGGGCTACGAGGAACAGATCCTCACGCGCGACCTGCCCGACTCGATCGTCGTCGTCGGCGCGGGGGCGATCGGCATGGAGTTCGCGTACGTGATGAACGCCTACGGCGTCGACGTCACGATCGTCGAGTTCATGGATCGGCTGCTGCCGAACGAGGATGAGGAGGTCTCCAAGGAGATCGCCAAGCACTACAAGAAGCTCGGCATCACGCTCCTCACCGGCCACAAGACCACCTCGATCAGCGACAACGGCGATTCGGTCGAGGTGGAGATCGAGTCCAAGGACGGCGAGGACACCCGGACCGTCACCGTCGACAAGGTGCTCATGGCCGTCGGGTTCGCCCCGCGGGTCGAGGGCTACGGGCTGGAGAACACCGGCGTCGAGCTGACCGACCGCGGCGCGATCGACATCGACGACAACATGCGGACCAACGTCGACGGCATCTACGCGCTCGGCGACGTCACCGCCAAGCTGCAGCTGGCGCACGTCGCCGAGGCCCAGGGCGTGGTGGCGGCCGAGACCATGGCCGGCGCCGAGACCCAGACGCTGGGCGACTACCGCATGATGCCGCGCGCCACCTTCTGCCAGCCGCAGGTCGCCTCGTTCGGGCTGACCGAGGCCCAGGCGAAGGACGAGGGCTACGACGTCAAGGTCGGCAAGTTCCCGTTCTCGGCCAACGGCAAGGCCCACGGGCTCGGTCACGCGACCGGGTTCGTCAAGGTCGTCGCCGACGGCACGCACGGCGAGCTGCTGGGCGCCCACCTCATCGGCCCCGACGTCTCCGAACTGCTGCCCGAGCTGACCTTGGCGCAGATGTGGGACCTCACCGCCGAGGATATCGCCCGCAACGTGCACACGCACCCGACCCTGTCCGAGGCCATGAAGGAGGCCGTCGAGGGCATCGGCGGCCACATGATCAACCTCTGACAGCCTGCGGCGGGCCCGGCACCGGGTCCGCCGGCGTCTGGCGCTCCGCCCGGCCCCCGGCCCCGGGCCCGTCCCCGCAACGAGAAGACCGTTTCCGCACACCTCCCTCTCGGGGGACGTGCGCGGAAACGGTCTTCTCGTCGGGGGCCCGCCGCAGTGTGCCGGGCGACTACTCGGCGTTGAGGATCTTCTCCATCTGCGCGACGTAGATCGCGTCCAGGGCGCCGGCCGCGGTCGGCAGGACGGGGTCCGCCGCCGGGTCGTCGCCGCGGGCCGCGTACTCGACACTCACGGTGGTGTCGCGGGCGAAACCGTGGATGGCGATGGCCCGGCTCAGTGCGCGCGTGCCGTCCGGCCGCGTCGTGATGAAGTCGCTGGTGACCCGGAAGCCCTCGGTGCCGTCGATGGCCGGGGCGTCGGTGACCGTCATGTTCAGCTCGACGTTCGGGTTGGCGGCGCTGCGCGAGGTGGTGCACGCCTCGTAGAGGGAGCGGTCCATGAACTCGTCGAGCCGCTCGCCCACCATGCCGATGCCGAAGCGGTGCTCGGTCTCGTCGTCCTCCGACTGCTTGTAGCGGACGGCGGCGGTCACCCCATCGGTGGTGGCGTGGTTGGAGACGGTCTCCAGGCGCGAGACCTTGTCGCACGCCGGGTCCTCCATGAGCTGGCGGCCCTGGTCGGCGACGAGCTTGTCCACCGCCTCCTGCAGCAGCTGACGGTCGACGACCTGGACGACGCCACCACCGGGCGCCTCGCCCTCCGACAGGACGAGTTCCTCCACGGGCGCCTGCGGCGCGGACTGAGCCACGGTCTCCGAGTTCTGGGTCTCGCTCGTGGGCTCGCCGCCCCGGGGGTCCTCCTCGTCCGACGAACAGGCCGTGAGAGCAGCCGCGGTGGCCAGCGCGAGGCCGGCGATCGCGACGCGGCGGGGGGTGCTGGTGCGGAGGCGCATCTCTCTCCTTTGTCTTTCGGTTACCCCTCATAGTGCCACCGGGCCCGCCGGTTCTGTGCATCAAGTCCGCGCGCGCCGCCGCCCGGTAGTCGACGCCGACCGCCCCGGGGGGCCCGAAGTCGGGGGCGGCGCCCGGGCGGGGGGAAGCAGTGGAAATCGCCGGGTGGGACTAGCCTTGGTCCGTCACCGGACGAGCCCGATCGGCACCCGGACGACCACCCCGACCCGGAAACCTACCCGGAAATAGGACAACGCTATGGACCATGACGGTGTGGACGCCGTGCTCTTCGACCTCGACGGGGTCATCACCCCGACGGCCGAGAAGCACATGCAGGCGTGGAATCGGATGTTCACCACCTACTTCGACGCCCGGGGGATCGACCCGTACTCGGATGAGGACTACTTCCGTTACATAGACGGCAAGCCGCGGGTGGAGGGCATCGCGTCGATGCTCGCCGCGCGGGGCCTCACCCTGCCCGAGGGCGACGACGACGACGAGGCCGGTCCAGACGCGGACACGGTCCACGGGCTCGGTCTGCGCAAGAACGTGATCTTCCGTGAGCTGCTCGACGAGGGCATCGAGGCCTACCCCGGGTCGGTGGCCTACCTCGACGCCCTCGACGCCGCCGGCATCGCCTCCTGCGTGGTCTCCAGTTCCAAGAACGCCGAGGCCGTGCTCACCGCGGCCGGACTGCGGGACCGTTTCGAGGTGATCGTCGACGGACTGGTCGCCGCCGCCGATTCGATCCCCGGCAAGCCCCGCCCCGACACGTACCTGCGGGGTGCCGAGCTGCTCGGTGTGCCCGCGGACCGCTGCGTGGTGATCGAGGACGCCGTCTCCGGAGTGCAGGCCGGCGCCGCCGGCGGGTTCGCGCGCGTGGTCGGTGTGGACCGCGGAGCCGGGCGTGAGACCCTGCTCGCGGAGGGCGCCGACCTCGTCGTCGTCGACCTGGCCGAGCTCATCCCCGGACTGACGGAGGCGAACCGGTGACCCGTATCCCCTTCTCCCGAGGACCGGTCCACGACACCGTCGGCCAGTCCGTGCCCGGCAACATCCGCACCACCTACGGCGTGAACCTCCGGAGCCACCTCGAGGTCCCCGAGATCAACCGCTCCACCCACCCCGCCGACCCGTGGCGTTGGGTCGAGACCCGTCCGAACGCGTCGCCGCTCGGGGTGTCCGAGACGCAGTTCGCGGTGGCGAACGGCTACCTGGGCATGCGTGGCAACCCGGAGGAGGGGCGCGACTCCGCCCAGCACGGCACCTTCGTCAACGGCTTCCACGAGACGTGGCACATCCAGCACGCCGAGGACGCCTACGGGCTCGCCCGCGAGGGCCAGACGATGATCCAGGCCCCCGACACCAAGACCATCCGCATCTACGTCGACGACGAACCGCTCCGGCTATCCGTGGCCGACCTCGAACACTACGAGCGCAGCATCGACTTCCGGGACGGGGTGCTGCGTCGGGAGATCGTGTGGCGCACCCCCGCCGGGAAGAAGGTCGTCATCCGCACCAGCCGGATGGTGTCGATGGTGGAGAAGCACCTCGCGGTGATGACGTACGAGATCGAGCTCCCGGACGAGCCCGCCCCCGTGGTGATCTCCTCGCAGGTCCTCAACCGGCAGGACGGCGAGAACGAATACAGCTCCGCCGCGGACGCCAGCGCCCCGGCAGAGGGCTTCGACCCCCGCCGGGCCGAGGGGCTCGAGCACCGGGTGCTCGACCCCCAGGTCGCCGAGGACCAGGGCGGGTACCACGTGCACGGGTACCGGTGCACCAACTCGGGCATGACGATCGCCGTCGCCGTGGACCACCTGCTCGAGACCGAGGACGACGTGGCCATGAGCCACGAGATCGACGACGACTCCTCGAAGATCGTCTACCACGCCCACGTCACGCCGGGACGGGTACTCAAGCTGACCAAACTGGCCGCGTACCACACCTCCGAGGTGGTTCCCGCGAGCGAGCTGGCGGACCGGTGCTCGCGCACCCTGGGACGGGCCCGCGTGCGCGGGGTCGAGGACCTGCACCGCACCCAGCGGGACTGGTACGACCACTTCTGGGATCGCGCCGACGTCGAGGTGGAGGGGCCCGCGGAGACGCAGCAGACCATCCGGTTCAACCTCTTCCAGCTGGCCCAGGCCTCGGCGCGGGCCGAGTACAACGGCATCGCCGCCAAGGGCGTCACCGGAAGCGGCTACTCCGGCCACTACTTCTGGGACACCGAGACGTACGTCCTGCCGTTCCTGACGTACACCATGCCGCGGTTCGCGCGTAACGCCCTGCGCTTCCGTTACAACATGCTCGACAAGGCGCGGAACCGGGCCAAATACCTCTCCGTGAACGGCGCCCTCTACCCGTGGCGGACCATCAACGGTGAGGAGGCGTCGGCGTACTACGAGGCCGGCACCGCCCAGTACCACATCAACGCGGACATCGCGCACGCCATGGTCAAATACATGTGGGCCACCGAGGACCAGGACTTCATGATCCGCGAGGGCGTGGACGTGCTGGTCGAGACCGCGCGGATGTGGGTCTCGCTCGGCTTCTTCGACGGCGACGGCATGTTCCACATCCACGGCGTGACCGGGCCGGACGAGTACACGACCGTCGTGGACAACAACCTGTTCACCAACGCCATGGCCCGGTTCAACCTCGTGGCCGCCGCGATGGCCTGCAAGCGGATCGCGGCGTTGGGTGACGGCCAGTGGGAGGCCGTCTGCCGGCGGCTCAAGCTGCGCGACGACGAGACCAGCGAATGGCGGCGTGCCGCCGAGAACATGGTGATCGCGTTCAACGAGGATCTGAAGGTCCATCCTCAGGACCAGGACTTCCTCGCGAAGGAGGTCTGGGACCAGGACCTCGAGGATCCCCGCCGGCCACTGCTCCTGCACTTCCACCCGCTGGTGATCTACCGGCACCAGGTCCTCAAGCAGGCGGACGTGGTGCTGGCGATGTTCCTGCGCGGAGACGAGTTCACCGAGGAGGAGAAGCGGGCGAACTTCGAGTACTACGACCCGTTGACCACCGGCGACTCGACACTGTCCGCCGTGGTCCAGTCGATCATCGCCGCCGAGATCGGCTACTGCGACGAGGCCTTCGAGCACTTCTCCAAGGCGCTCGTGGTGGATCTGGCCGACGTGCACGGCAACGCCGCCGACGGCATCCACGTGGCCTCCACCGGCGGGGTGTGGTCGGCCCTCGTCAGCGGGTTCGGCGGGATGCGCGACTACCGGGGCGAGATCTCGTTCGACCCGCGGGTGCCCGCGGAGTGGACGGGACTGACCTTCCGGTTGACGGTGCGGGGTACGCACGTGCGGGTGCGGTGCACGCACACGGAGATCACCATCGAGAACCTCAATGGCGCCGATTTCGCGTGCTCGGTCCAGGGCCAGCCGGTGACCGTACCGGCGGGGCGGACGATGTCGATGGAGCTCGATGCCCGGGCCAGCGTCTGCCTGCCCTGCGTCGACGCGGGCTGAGCGGCGCCCCTGCTCCGGCCCGGCGGGCGTACGAACTCCGCTGAGCCCGCCGGAGCCGACCGGACGGAGCCCGCTGTACTCGGCCGAACCCGCTGCACTCGGCTGAGGCCCGATCCGCCCCTCGGAATCCAACCCGCGTCCGGGGGCCGGAGGGCGAACCGTGATCCGGGGGGCGGATCGCGGGAGAGGGGCGGATCGCGGGAGCCGCGGGGTGGAACAGGCCGCGGGGTGGAGCAGGCCGCGGCGGGGTCAGGCGCGGCGGGTCAGCGGGGGCGGTCCGGCTGGACCCGGAGTGCGTGCAGCGACGTGGCCAACCCGTCGTACTGCGCCACCAACTGCACCAGCCCCACCAGTTCGGACGAGCCGAGGTGCGACGAGAGCCCGGCCCACGTGTCGGCGGAGATGTCCTTGGTCAGCACCAGCTCGTCGACTGCGGTCAACAGCACACGCAGCCGGTTCGGCCACCCGGCGGTGGCGGGGTCGGCTGTCGTGCGGGTGATCTCGTCGTCGTCGAGACCCACGCCCGCGCCGATCCGCTCGTGGTGGGCCCGCTCGTACGCGCTGCCCCGCAGGTGCGCGACGCGCAGGATGACCAGCTCGGTGGTGCGGCGGTCCAGCACGCCGAACGGCATCATCATCCCGGAGTAGGCGAGCCACGCGGGGAAGAGCCGGCGGGCGTGGCCGAGGGTGGCGAAGAGGTTCACGTCGCGCGAGCCGGTGACGCGTGCACCGAGCCGGTTGACGGCCCAGCCGAACGGGCCGAGCTCTCGGAAGCCGCCGGGCCGGATGCGGGGGACCTGCGCGGCGGTGCCGTCGTGGCTGTCGCTGCTCTCGTGGGGCTGGCTCATGGCCGTCAGGGTAGGCCAGCGGTCCCGCCGGGGGCGGACGGTTGGTCGAGGAGATACGGCGAGAGCGAGGACCGGTGGGCGTCCACCCGCAGCGCGTGGTTGAGCGGCGGGAAGGCCCGCTGCGGGCACGCGGGGCGGTCGCACATGCGGCAGCCGGAGCCGATCTTGGTGGCGGCGTCGACGTCGTCGAGGTCGAGGCCCTGCGCGTACACGGTCCGGTGGGCGTGGCGGGCCTCGCAGCCCAGGCCGATGGCGAACGTCTTGCGCGGCTGGCCGAAACGCATCGGACGGGTGGTGACGGTGCGCGAGACCCACAGGTGGAGGCGGCCGTCGGGCATCTGCGCGACCTGCCGCATGATCTTGCCGGGGAACGAGAACGACTCGTAGATGTTCCACAGCGGGCACGTGCCACCGGAGGTCGTGAAGTGGAACCCGGTCGCGGACTGCCGCTTGGACATGTTGCCGGCGCGGTCGACGCGCACGAAGCTGAACGGCACCCCGGCCGCGCCCGGTCGCTGCAGGGTCGACAGGCGGTGACACACCGTCTCGTAGCCGGTGGCGTGGAAGGCCATGAGCCGCTCCACGTCGTAGCGGAAGTCCTCGGCGGTGTCGAGGAAGCGCTGGTAGGGCATGAGCACGGCGGCGGCGAAGTAGCTGGCCAGGCCGCGCAGCGCGAGCGCGACGGCGGCGGGGGAGCTGAACGAACCCTCCTCGACGAGGCTGTCGAGCAGGTCGCGGTGCTCGAGGAAGGCCAGCTCGGAGGCCACGCGGAACGCCTGCTGGCCGGGCGTGAGGTGGGCGGACAGGTCGAGACGGCGGTCCTCGGTGGAGTAGCGGTGCCACAGCCCGTCGGGCAGGTCGACGCGGCGGGCGATGCGGACCCCGTGGGCCTCGGCCAGGCGGTGTTCGAGCTCGGCGCGGACGTCGCCACGGTTGAGCCGGATGCGGGTGGTGAGATCCTCGGCGGCGGTGTCGAGGGAGTCGATGTAGTTCTGCCGTTGGTAGAAGTAGTCCCGCACCTCCTCGTGCGGCATGGACAGCACCGAGCGGTCGACCGAGGTGTCCGGGACGTTGCGGGTCTCGGTCAGCGCGGCGAGCAGGTCCGCGGAGTTGCGGTAGCGCTGGTGCAGGAGCATGAAGGCACGGGCGAGCGCGGGGTGCGCGCGGACGAGGTCGACCACCTCGGCGGCCGGGACCTCGGCGGAGAGCTGCGTGTCGGTGAGCGCCTCGGTGACCGCCGCGATGAGCCGGGTGTCCGAATCCGAGGCGAAGAACGCGGAGTCCACGCCGTAGACCTCGGAGATCTTCACCAGGACCCGGGAGGTGACGGGGCGGGCGTCCTTCTCGAGTTGGTTGAGGTACGACGACGACAAGCCGAGCGACTGCGCGAAGGCGGCCTGGGTCAGGCCGTTCTCCTCGCGCAGTCGGCGGAGTCGCGATCCCATATGTGAGGCCGTCATCGGCTTTCCCTCCGAGGTCCGTGGCGAGCCCCACAATCTTCGCAAACTTTGCAAAGAAGGCAAAGAAACTCGCCACATTCGCACTTGTCGCAGGTAGACGCGCTGCCTGCCATGTGGCATTGTGTCTGGCGTAAGGGGCCGTAACTCGCAAGAGTGCGAATCCGGACCCGCCCCCGAGACAGAAAAGAGTCGCGATGTCGAACATCGGCAAGGCACGTACCGCTGAAGAGATCCAGCAGGACTGGGACACCAACCCCCGCTGGAAGGGCATCACCCGCAACTACACGGCCGAGCAGGTCGCGGAGCTGCAGGGCACCGTCGTCGAGGAGCACACCCTCGCCCGTCGTGGCGCGGAGATCCTCTGGGACAAGGTCAACAACAAGGACTTCGTCAACTCCCTCGGCGCCCTGACGGGTAACCAGGCCGTCCAGCAGATCCGTGCCGGCCTCGAGGCCGTGTACCTCTCCGGCTGGCAGGTCGCCGGCGACGCCAACCTCTCGGGCCACACCTACCCGGACCAGTCGCTGTACCCGGCCAACTCGGTCCCGACCGTCGTCCGCCGCATCAACAACGCCCTGCTGCGTGCCGACGAGATCGCCCGCATCGAGGGTGACACCTCGGTCGAGAACTGGCTCGCCCCGATCGTGGCCGACGCCGAGGCCGGCTTCGGTGGCGCCCTGAACGCCTACGAGCTGCAGAAGGCCATGATCAACGCCGGTGCCGCCGGTGTGCACTGGGAGGACCAGCTCGCGTCGGAGAAGAAGTGCGGCCACCTCGGTGGCAAGGTGCTGATCCCGACCAACCAGCACATCCGCACCCTGACCTCGGCCCGCCTCGCCTCGGACGTCGCCAACGTGCCGTCCGTGATCATCGCGCGCACCGACGCCGAGGCCGCGACCCTCATCACCTCCGATGTGGACGAGCGTGACCGCCCGTTCATCACCGGTGAGCGCACCGCCGAGGGCTTCTACCACGTCAAGAACGGCATCGAGCCGTGCATCGAGCGCGCGAAGGCCTACGCCCCGTTCGCCGACATGATCTGGATGGAGACCGGCACCCCGGATCTCGAGTACGCCAAGAAGTTCGCCGAGGGCGTCAAGGCCGAGTTCCCGGACCAGCTCCTGGCCTACAACTGCTCGCCCTCCTTCAACTGGAAGGCGAACCTGGACGACGAGACCATCGCCAAGTTCCAGAAGGAGCTCGGCGCGATGGGCTTCAAGTTCCAGTTCATCACCCTGGCCGGCTTCCACTCGCTCAACTACGGCATGTTCGATCTGGCCCACGGCTACGCCCGCAACCAGATGACGGCGTTCGTCGAGCTGCAGCAGCGCGAGTTCAAGGCCGCCGAGGAGCGTGGCTTCACCGCCGTCAAGCACCAGCGCGAGGTCGGCGCAGGCTACTTCGACCGCATCGCCACCACGGTCGACCCCAACACGTCCACCGCGGCGCTGAAGGGCTCCACCGAGGAGGGTCAGTTCCACTGACCACTGGTCGACCACACACGGTCGACGCAGCAACAGCGTGAACACACCGGGGGCCGCGGCCGTCTCGACGAGGCGGCCCGGCCCCCGGTGGTGTCTCCACCCTCAAGTTCCCTCCTCCCGAAGGACCCTGGACAGATGAACAGCTCCCGCGACGGCGCCGACCCGGGGCGGATCACCCGCGTCGGCGTGGTGGGCGCCGGACAGATGGGCGCCGGCGTCGCCGAGGTGTGCGCCCGCGCGCATCTCGACGTCCTCGTCTGGGAGTCCACCCGGGAGCTGACCACCAGCGGCCGCGCCCGCATCCTCGACTCCCTGGACCGGGGAGTGTCCTCCGGCAAGATCACCGCCCGCGAGCGTGAGCAAGCCGCCCTGCGGTTGCGTTTCACCACCGACCTCGGCGACTTCGTCGATCGGCAGCTGGTCATCGAGGCGATCGTCGAGGACACCGACACCAAGACCGCCGTGTTCCGCGAACTCGACGCGGTCGTCACCGACCCCGACGCCGTCCTGGCCTCCAACACCTCGTCGATCCCCATCATGAAGCTCGGCACGTGCACCGCCCGGCCCGAGCGCGTGATCGGTATGCACTTCTTCCACCCGGTTCCCGTGCTCCCGCTCGTCGAGCTGGTGAGCACCCTCGAGACCGGGGCCGCGGCCCGGGACAGGGCACAGGCGTTCGCCGAGCAGGTCCTGGGCAAACAGGTCGTCCACTCCGCCGACCGCGCCGGGGCCGTGGTCAACGCCCTGCTCGTGCCATACCTGCTCTCCGCCATCCGGATGGCGGAGTCCGGGTTCGCCACCCCGGAGGACATCGACAAGGCCATGGTCCTGGGCTGCGCCCACCCCATGGGGCCGCTCACCCTGGCAGACCTCGTCGGCCTGGACACCATCAAGTCGATCGCCGACTCGATGTACACCGAGTTCGCCGAGCCGCTGTACTCGCCGCCCCCGCTGCTGCTGCGGATGGTGGAGGCGGGCAGGCTCGGCAAGAAGAGCGGCCACGGCTTCTACCGCTATGACGCGCCGCGGGCGATGGCCCGCGCCGCGCGCTGAGATCATGTCGTCGTCGTCGTCGTCGTCGTCACAGTCACCGCCGCCGCCGTCGTCACAGCCACCGTCGTCGCCCACGCCGCCGCACCTCGAACCCACCCGCGCCTCGTCCGTCCTCGGGTACCCGCGCATCGGCCCGCGCCGCGAGCTCAAACGCGCCCTCGAACGGTACTGGCACGGTGACGGGACCCGGGCCGAGCTGCTCGCCACCGGCCGCAGACTCCGCGACGCCACGTGGCACGACCTGCGCGCCGCGGGCATCACGCAGATCCCCGGAAACACCTTCTCCTTCTACGATCACATCCTCGACGACGCCCTGCTCGTGGGCGCGGTCCCCGCGCGGTTCCGCGAGCTCGTCCGGGGGCTGGGCCCGCTCGACACCGTCTTCGCGCTCGCCCGCGGCCGCGCCGACGTCCCGCCGCTCGAACTGGTCCCGCTGCAGGGCACCTCCTACCTCTACCGCCAGCCCGAGTTCGACGAGACCTCCGAGCTGGGGCTGCGGCCGGACGAGCTGCTCGCGGAGGTGGCGCGGGCGCGGGAGCAGGGGTTCGAGATCAGGCCCGTCGTCACCGGCCCGGTCTCGCAGCTGCTGCTGAGCAAGGCGGCGCCCGACGCCGCGCCGGGATTCGCGCCGATCGACCTGCTCGACCGCCTGCTCACGGAGTACGAGGCGCTGCTGGGAGTCCTGGCCGACGCCGGGGTGACGTGCGTGCAGTTCGACGAGCCGTGCATGACGATGGAACGCACCGCCGACGAGATCGCGGCGTTGCGCCGTGCCTACGACCGGCTGGCGGCCGTGACGACGCGACCGCGCATCCTGGTGACGGGGCAGTACGGCGACCTGGGGGAGGCGCTGTCGGCGCTGGCCGCGACCGGCATCGAGGCGATCGGCCTGGACCTCGTGTACGGGCGGCGGTCGGCGGCGGACCTCGCGGACGTGCCGGGGCTGCGCGGCAAGCGTCTCTACGCCGGTGTCGTGGACGGCCAGAACGTGTGGCGCACCGACAAGTTCGCCACCCTGGAATACCTGCGTGACCTGCGGGCCGTCTTCCGGGACGTGGTGGTGTCGACCTCGTGCACGCTGCTGCACGTGCCGTACGACGTGGCCGCCGAGTCCGACCTGCCCGCCGAGCTCGCGGACTCACTGGCGTTCGCCGAGCAGAAGGTCGCCGAGGTGGTCTCGCTCGCGCACGCCCTGGTCGACGGCCCCACACCGCGCTGGCGCCGGTTGCCGGTACTGCCCAGCGCGCGCCGCGACGACGTGCGGGCGAGGACCGCCCGGGTCGACGACGACGACAAGGTCCGCGTCCCCTACGCCGAGCGGGCTGCCCGGCAGGCCGACCGGCTCGGACTGCCCACGCTGCCGACAGCGACGCTGGGCTCGTTCCCGCAGACGCGGGAGATCCGGCGTGCCCGCAGGGACCTGGCGGACGGGCGGATCGACTACGACAGGTACTGCGACTACCTGCGCGCCGAGATCGCCTCGGTGATCCGGCTGCAGGAGGACATCGGGCTGGACGTGCTGGTGCATGGCGAGGTCGAGCGCAACGACATGGTGCAGTACTTCGCCGAACTGCTCGACGGGTTCGCCGCCACCCGCAGCGGCTGGGTGCAGTCCTACGGCTCGCGCTGTGTGCGGCCGCCGATCCTGTACGGCGACGTGGCCCGACCCGCGCCGATGACCGTGGAGTGGACCGGGTACGCGCAGTCGCTGACCGACCGGCCGGTGAAGGGGATGGTCACCGGCCCGGTGACGATGCTCGCGCGGTCCTTCTGCCGCACGGACCTGGCACTGCCCGAGGTCGCCACGCAGCTCGCGCTGGTGGTGCGCGACGAGGTGGCGGACCTGGAGGCGGCGGGGACGGCGATCATCCAGATCGACGAACCCGCCATCCGGGAACTCCTGCCGCGCCGCGGCGCGGACCGGCGCGCGTACCTCGACTGGGCGGTGGGCACCTTCCGGCTGGCCTCGGCCGGGGCGCGACCGGACACCCAGATCCACACGCACCTCACCTACTCGTCTTTGCGGGAGATGAAGGCGGCGATCGAGGGACTCGACGCCGACGTCACCGCGATCGTCGCGACGCGGTCGATCGAGTGGGTGCTGGAGGCCCTGGAGGACCACACGCTGACCCGGCAGGTCGCGCCCGGGGTGTACGAGTCCCGGTCGGGGTTCGTCCCGGACATCGACCTGCTGCACTCGAGGCTGCTCCGGGCGGTGGACGCGGTCGGGGTGGACCGCGTGTGGGCGGTGCCGGACGGGGGGCTCAAGAGCCGTTACACCTGGCAGTTGGAGCCGAGCCTGCGCAATCTGGTCGCCGCCGCGCGGCGGATCCGACGGGCGGTTGCCCCGGATCCCCGGGGTTCCAATAAGATCGGACACAGAACAAGTCTCGGGTCACGGGCCCGGGATCGGTAGTTGAGAGAAGAGGACGACATCATGGCCGGTCAGACGCTCGAGCACACTGGTGCCGCCATCGTCGAGGAGTACTACCCGTCGTACGCGACGGAGGTCGCCCCCACGTACCCGCTGTACTCGACCTCGATCTACGTGGGGTCTGTCATCCTCCTGCTGAGCATGAGCATGCTGGGCCTGCCCATCACCGCCATCGGGTACTACACGGAGAACGCCGGGGTCTCGCTGGGGCTGGTCATCGCGGCGGTCGTCGCGACCACCGCCGTCTTCCTCCTCGGGCTGTTCATCTGCATGTACGGCTTCCGTAAGCACGGCCGCGAGGACGCACACTGACGGTCGACCCGGTCGTGGGTGCCGGCGCGCCCGCTCTCAGGGCGGGCGACCCGGCGACCGACGCCGAGCGGAGGTCAGCCCTCCGTCGTATGAAGATGGTCGCGACGGGGTTCCTCGTCGTGGCCGGACTGGTCTATCTGGTCGCGGAGTACGCGCTACACAACGGCGCCGACCCCTGGGTGGGTTACGTCCGCGCCGCCGCCGAGGCGGGGATGGTCGGCGGGCTGGCCGACTGGTTCGCCGTCACCGCCCTGTTCAAGCACCCGCTGGGGATCCCCATCCCGCACACCGCGCTCATCCGCAAGAAGAAGGACCAGCTGGGCACCTCCCTCGGCGGGTTCGTGGGGGAGAACTTCCTCGACCCCGAGATGGTGAGCGACAAGGTCCGCGGCGCCCGCATCCCCGAACGCGCCGGTGAGTGGCTGGCCGAGGACGACCACCGCGCGATGGCCTCGGACCAGGCCGCCAAGGCCATCCGTGCCGTTCTGGCCGTGCTCCGCGACGACGACGCCGTCGCGATCATCGAACGCACCATCGTCTCCCGCATCGCCGAGCCGGAATGGGGGCCGCCGGCCGGTCGGATCCTCGCCGAGCTCCTCGACGAGGGACGCCACCTGCCCCTGATGGACCTCATGGCCGACCGCGCCCACGGCTGGGTGGAGGCCAACCCCGAGACCATCGACCGCTGGGTCCGCGAGAAGGCCCCCACGTGGGCGCCCCAGTTCGTCAACGAACTGCTCTCCGAGCGTGCCTACCGCGAGCTGCGCGAGTGGACCTGGCAGATCAAGGTCGACAAGCAGCATCCCGTTCGGGTGGCGCTGATCGGGTTCGTCGAGGACTTCGCCCGCGACCTCCAGCACGACCCGTCCACCATGGCCAAGCTCGAGACGTTCAAGCACGAGGTCATGGGCCGCGACGAGGTGCGCCGCGCCGCCGGATCGGCGTGGGCGGCCGCCAAGCGCATGATCGTCGAGGCCACCGAGGACTCCTCGTCCACGCTGCGGGTGAAGATCGACGATCTCCTGGGCCGCCTGGCCGACATGCTCGTCGGGGACGAGAAGATGCGGGCGCGCCTCGACGACTACATGACCCGCACCGCTCGCTACGTCGCGGAGAACTACGCCGGCGAGGTCACCTCGATCATCTCCGAGACCGTCGAACGGTGGGATGCCGACGAGGCCTCCGACAAGATCGAGTTGCTCGCGGGCAAGGACCTGCAGTTCATCCGCATCAACGGCACGGTCGTGGGGGCCCTGGCGGGGCTCGTCATCCACACCACCACCGAGCTCATCTTCTGAACCCGGCCCGAGTCTGATCCCGACCGGCCTGTGTGACCCATCGCACCGCATCGCCGTACACATAGCGCTTGCTGTAGCAAGCACTCGTTGCTAGCGTTGGGGTCAGGCGATGAGAGACGGACGCCGGAGGGAGGTGACTCCATGGCCGCACAGAGTGGACACACACACGACGAGGCTGCGGAGAGCACCGGAGCACAGGTCGATGAACCGACCGCCGCAACCCTCGCGCGTCGCAACAAGCCGACGGGTGAGGTGCCGCGTCACAGCGACCTCACCTCGCACGGTGAGGACGACAAGCGTTCGTCCGAGTCGCAGGACATCGGGTCGTTCATCCGCGCCCAGCGGGAGGCCGCCGAGGTGTCCATCCGGCAGCTCGCGGAGCGTGCCGGCGTCTCCAACCCGTATCTGAGCCAGATCGAACGCGGGCTGCGCAAGCCGTCCGCCGAGGTCCTGGGTCAGATCGCCCGAGGTCTGAGGTTGTCCGCCGAGGTGCTCTACGCCCGCGCGGGGATCCTCGAACTCAAGCAGGGGAGTCCGGTGAGGGATGCGATCCTCACCGCCCCGGACCTCACAGAGCGACAGAGGGAGGTGCTCGTGGAGATCTACGAGTCGTTCCGAGCGAACAACGCAACGGCAGCCGCCCAGGTCGTCAACGTTCCCTGAGGGAACTCCGGACGACGGCCCGCAGGGCCACGTGACACCGCACAAGAGAACACCCGCACGACACCACCGAGGAGTCAAAATGGCCGACAAGAAGCCCACTTCCAAGAAGAGCGCCGCCGAGGCCGCCGAGCAGAAGGCCAAGGGCGAGGCCGTCAAGGAGCAGGCCCTGGAGGGCCCGCTCGGTCAGGCCATCGCCGCCGTGCGCACCCCGGTCTACGCCTACGTCGGGGTCAACGACCTCGCCATCCAGGCCGTCTCCGGCATGGTCGCGGACCTGCGCCGTCGCGCCGAGGAGGCCGTCACCGAAGCGCAGTCCAAGGTCACCGAGCGCGTGGCCGAGGCGCAGAACCGCATCAACGAGCGCGTGGCCGGGGCGCAGACCCGCGTCACCGAGGTCCAGCACCGCGTGAACGAGGTCCCCGAGCGCGTCCAGGCACTGCCGGCCGAGGTCGAGGAGCTCGTCACCCGGTTCCGCCCGGAGGAGCTGCGCAAGGTCGCCGACGCGTACGTCCAGGTGGCGGCCGGGATCTACGGTGGCCTCGCCGCCCGCGGTGAGGACGTCGTGAGCCGGCTACGCGAGGAGAACCCGCAGCTCGAGGCCGGCCTGGCCCGCGTCAACGAGCAGGTGGCCCGCGCCGCCGGCGCCGTCGAGGAGCAGGTCGAACTGGGCGAGGACGCCCTCGGCACCGTCGCCCGCCAGACCCGCACGATCGGTGTGAAGGCGGCTGGCCGCGTCTCCAAGAGCGCCCGCCAGGCGGCCGAGACCGCCGGCGACGCCGCCGACTCGGCGGCCGAGCGGGTCGATGAGGTGGCCGAGCGCGTCGACAAGACGGCGGGCAAGGCCGCCGACAACGTCGACAAGGCCGCTGACAAGGCCGCCGACCGCGTCGACGAGGCCGCCTCCAAGGCGTCCGCCGAGGTCGCTCGCGGCACCGCCGAGGTCGAGGCCCGCACGGCCAAGAAGGCACCGGCCAAGAAGGCTGCCGCCAAGAAGGCCCCGGCCAAGAAGGCGCCCGCCAAGAAGGCCGCCACGAAGTCGACGACCACCAAGGCCACGGCCACCCCGTCGACGACGGGTGCGGCGACCGCCGACAAGCCGGCTGCGACCAAGCCGGCCGCGGGTAAGCCCGCGGCGTCCAAGCCCGCCGCCACCAAGCCGGCTGCCACCAAGTCGACTGCTGCCAAGCCGGCCGCCGCATCGGCCGGGAGCGATTCGGACGCCCCCACGCCGATGGAGCTCGCGGACAACGATCCCGCGCTGACCACCGCGGACACCCCGTTGCCCCCCGCCGGCACCGACCGCGTCTGATACAGCGGCACCTGACGCCCCGGCCCTCCTCCTACGGAGGGGGCCGGGGCGTCGTGCGTTGCGGTCCGCCGCAGGGGTCGGG
The DNA here is from genome assembly GCF_024519835.1 of Dietzia sp. Die43. Classification (NCBI taxonomy): domain Bacteria; kingdom Bacillati; phylum Actinomycetota; class Actinomycetes; order Mycobacteriales; family Dietziaceae; genus Dietzia; species Dietzia sp. Die43. Next base: position 52,050 of record NZ_JALJRF010000016.1, read on the forward strand.
CCGGGATCTGGACGCCGTGAACATGGTCACACGCGGTGACATGAGTGCCGACTACACTGGGCCGCGTGATTGACACTCTTCCCGGGACGTGGGGCATGGTCCAGCTGGCTATCCAGGGCGCGCTCGTCGTGTGGGCCCTGGCGGGACTGGTGCTGGCAGTCCTCCCGCCCGCGTCGGCGTACTCGATCGAGGGCAAGTGGCCCAAGCCCGCCTGGATCGGCATCTGCGCCGTGGCCGCCCTCATGTTCGCGATCCGGCCGTTCGGCTTCCTCAGCATCATCGCGATGGTGGCAGTGGGTGTGTTCTTCGCCGACGTCCGGCCCGCTGTCGGGGGACGGCGCAGGTGACACCACCGGAGGCCGACGGGTTCCAGCGGATCGAGGAGCTGGCCGAGGACTCCGGCACCACGGTGCGCAACATCCGCGTCTACCAGGAGCGGGGACTTCTCCCGGCCCCCGTCCGCAGGGGTCGCACCGCGTTCTACGGGCCCGACCACAAGAACCGACTGAACCAGATCCTCCGGCTGCTCGACCGCGGCTACACGTTCGCCACCATCGAGGAGCTGTTCATCGCGGAGCGCCACGGCTTCACGCTCTCCGAGCTGCTGAACTCGGACGCCGTCCTACCGGAGCGACGCTCGAGCGGCACCCGCCGCCGCCTCCCTCGTGGCGGCATGGAGGCCGTCGCGGGTTTCGAGTTCGCCGAGGAACTCCTCGACCAGGGATCGGCCATCGGCCTGGTCAGTGAGCCGAGTGCGGCCGACCATTTTTTCGCGGACCGCTACATGTACGAGCTGTTCCGCGAACTCATCGTCCTCGGGGTCGGTGAGGAGGGGATCGACAAGATCGGTCGCCTGTTCCTCAAGGGGCAGAGTACGTCGGCCGAGGCGCTCGACATCCTGGTGGAGACGATGCGAGACGCGGGGATGGACCAGTCCGTGATCATCAAGAGGGTCACGGGGATCATGCCCCGGGCCGGCGCCGCCGCCCGCCTGATCTTCCTCTCGGCGGCCGAGACCCTGCTCAGCGAGCGGCACGGCTTCCCCAAGAGCTGACCTGCCCAGGAGCGGACCTAGGTGAACACGACGGTGCGTCCGCCGTGGACCAGCACCCGGTCCTCGAGGTGCCAGCGCAGACCCTTGGCCAGGACCAGCTTCTCGGCGTCGCGTCCCTGCCGGACCATGTCTTTCACCGTCGCCGTGTGGTCCACGCGGATGACGTCTTGCTCGATGATCGGCCCCTCGTCGAGGTCGGCGGTCACGTAGTGGCAGGTCGCCCCGATCAGTTTGACGCCGCGGACATGCGCCTGGTGGTAGGGGCGGGCGCCCACGAAGCTGGGCAGGAAGCTGTGGTGGATGTTGAGGGCACGCCCTGCCCACTTCGTGCAGAGCTCGTCCGGCAGGACCTGCATGAAGCGGGCCAGCACGATCGCGTGCGGGTCGATCTCGTCGACGATCGCGGCGACCTCCGCGAACGCCGGGCCCCGCTCGGCGGGGTCGGCCGGGAACGGCACGTGATGGAAGGGCGCACCGTGCGACTCGGCCATGCCGCGCAGGTTCTCGTGGTTGCCGATCACGGCCCGGACCCGCGCAGGGTAGTCGCCGCTCTCCACGCGCCCCAGCAGGTCGTGGAGGCAGTGCCCCTCCTTGGAGACCAGGATGACGACGTCCTTGGGCTCGGAGGAGTCCGAGATGTGCCAGTCGGTCTCCGGGCCCAGCTCGGCTGCCACCCGCTCGAAGCGGCGCCGAAGTTCGTCGATCTCCATGCCGATCGACTCGGCGCTCACGGACTGGCGGGTGAAGAACCAGTTCGAGTCCTCGTCCGCGTGGTAGGCCGCCTCCGTGATCGTCCCGCCCAGCTCGGCGAGGAAGGTGGCGATCCGGGCGACGATACCGATGCGGTCCGGGCAACCCAGGGTGAGGACGAAGCGACGTGACATGAGTGCCCATTGTGCCAGCAGGGATGCCGGGCGGCCCCGCTAGGCTGGCAGGCATGGACGCCACTGCGACGAACGAGCTGACCCGCGCCCGGGTCGCCGCCATGATCGACCACACCCTGCTCTCGCCCGACGCCTCCCGCGACGACGTCCGGGCCTGCGTCGACGAGGCCCGCGAGTTGGGCGTCAAGGCCGTGTGCGTGAGCCCGGCCATGCTCCCGGTGCGGGGTGAGGAGCTCGTCGTCGCCACGGTGGCCGGTTTCCCCTCCGGCAAGCACCACTCGCTGGTCAAGGCGATGGAGGGCAGGCTCGCGGTGGACCAGGGGGCCCGTGAGGTGGACATGGTGATCGATGTGGGCGCCGCCATCGCCGGACTGGTCGACGAGGTCATGGCCGATGTGCTGGCCATGCGGGATGCCGTGCCGCCGCCAGTGGTCATCAAGGTGATCCTCGAGACCGCGGCCATCCACAAGGCGCTGGGCGAGGAGGCGGGCGACGAACGAATCGAGGCCCTCTGCCATGCCGTCGCCCGGGCGGGGGCCGATTTCGTCAAGACCTCCACCGGTTTCCACCCTGCCGGCGGCGCCAGCGTGCGCGCGGTCGAGGCCATGCACCGGGCGGTGGGCGGCCGGCTGGGCATCAAGGCCTCGGGCGGGATCCGTGACGCGGATACCGCCCGCGCGATGATCGCCGCCGGTGCGACCCGCCTCGGGCTGTCGGGCTCCCGCGCGGTGCTGGAGGGCTTCCCCGAATAGCCGCGTCGCCCGTCGCCCGTCGCCCGACTGCCGACCGTCCGACTGCTGACCGTCCGACTGCCGACCGCCCGGGATCAGCCCGTGGTGAGCACCATCTTGCCGGCGGTCCGACCGGTCTGGCCGCGGCGGTGCGCCTCGGCGGCCTGCTCCAGCGGGAAGACCTCGGCGATCGTCGCCCGGAGTTCCCCCTGCTCGACGAGCTCGGTGATCGAGACCAGGTCGTGGCGCGAGGAATCCACGAGCATCCGGACCGCACGCACCCCCAGCTCCTCGGCCTCCCGGAAGAAGTCGCCGGACCCCACGGGCAGGATCGACACCACGATCCCGCCGGGACGCAGCGTCCGCAGGGAGTCGAGGGACGTCTGACCGCCGATCGTGTCGAGCACGGCGTCCACGTCGCTGACCGCCTCGGCGATGTCGACGTCGTGGTAGTCGATCGCCTCGTCGACGCCGAGCTCGCGCAGGAAGTCGTGCTTACCGGCGCTGGCGGTGCCGATCACGTACGCGCCGCGGGACTTGGCGATCTGCACGGCCACGTGCCCGACCCCGCCGGCGGCGGCGTGGATGAGCACCCGCTGGCCCGGCTGGATGTCGGCGTACTCGACGAGCGCCTGCCAGGCGGTCAGCGACACGAGCGGCAGGGCGGCGGCCTGCACGTGGTCGAGGGAGGCGGGCTTGGGGGCGAACCAGGCCGCGGGGGCGGCGACGTACTCGGCGTGGGCTCCGTGCCCGAACGGGTACGAGAGCATCCCGAACACCTCGTCGCCGGGGGAGAAGCGCGCGACGCCGATGCCCACCTCCTCGACCACTCCGGACAGGTCCCAGCCGAGCACGAAGGGGGGCTTACCGAGGAAGCCGCCGTTCTCACGGTGCTTCCAGTCGGTGGGGTTGACGCTGGCGGCCTCGACCCGGATGAGGACCTCGTTGGTGCGCGGGGTGGGGCGGGGGAGGTCGACGACGGCGAGGACGTCCGGCTCCCCGAGGGTGTCCTGGTGCACGGCGCGCATGGTGGTGTCGTTGCTCATGGACCCAGGGTAGGCAGATTCCGCGGTCGCCGGTCGGGCGCGGAGCGGCGGGGCGACGTCAGAGCCGGTGCAGCTCGACGTCACCCAGCGCGCCGCCGACGATGCTCGCGGTCATGTAGGTGCAGTGCGGTTGGCGTCGCCGGTCGGTCGGGGAGCCCGGGTTGAGCAGTCGCAGGCCGCCCTGGCCGGACGCCTTCGGCGCGGTGGTGTCCCACGGGATGTGCGAATGCCCGAACACCAGGACGTCGGTGTCCGGGTAGGCCTTGGCCATGCGTGTGTCGCGGCCCGCGGACGCGCCGGCCTCGTGCGTCACCACCAGACGCACGCCGTCGATCGTCTCGCGTGCCACCTCGGGCAGGCGCTCGCGCAGGTCCGGACCGTCGTTGTTGCCCCAGCAGGCGATGAGTCGAGCCGAGCGTTCCTCCAACGAGTCGAGGAGCCCCACGTCCATCCAGTCGCCCGCGTGGATCACGATGTCCGCGGCGTCGACCTCGTCCCACACCCGCTCGGGCAGGTCGCGGGCCCGCGTGGGGACGTGGGTGTCGGCGATGAGCAGCAGGCGGGTGCCGGCGTCACTGCCGCCCGAGCCCCTGCCGTCCGAGACCCTGCCGTCCGCGTGAGGCGCAGGGGTCACTCGGTCGCCTCGAGCACGACATCCTGCCCGGCGATGTCGACGGTCATGCCGCCCGGCACCACCCGGACGCCGGTCAACTGGACACCCTCCGGCAGTTCGGCCAGCGCCGAGTCCATCATCGAGACGGTCCCGCCGAGGAACTCGGAAGGCAGCGGGAAGCCGAGAATCGACGCCTGCTCCGGCTGCATCTCGAGGTCGCCACCGATGAGCCGCGGCGTCACGACCGCCTCGGCCAGGCCGCTGATCGAGACGCGCAGGGTGCCGGCGGCGGGGTCGGCGATGATCTCCTGGACCTGGATCAGCCCGCCGAGCAGGGTGTCGCCGGCCGCGCCCTCGGACTGGGCGGCGGCGGACATGGTCTGCTCGGAGACGAACGCGGTCCCGGTCAGCGAGTCCACGTAGGTCAGGTCGCCTTCGGTGCGCACGCCGTCGGCCCGGATGTCGATCTGCGGTGCCGGGCCGGTCGCGCCGTCGGCCGCCGAGCCGTCGGTGGTGATGCGAACGGAGCCGAGATTGCCGTCGATGTAGGACAGGATCACCGGGCGCGCACCGAGTTCGACCTGGGCGGGCGACCCCAGGCTGGCGGTCACCTCGTCGCTCATGCGGTTCTTGATGGCGTTGCGCATGCCGAACTCGAGACCGACCAGGGCCGCGACGAGGCCCACGGCGAGAAGCGCCGCGATGAGCGCGATCAGCGGCCCGCGTCCCCGCCGGCTCCCGCCGTCAGCGCCGGATCCGCCCGAGCCGGGCCCGCCCGGGCCGCGCTCGGCCGTCCAGGGTCCACCCGTGTCGGAGGCGCCGGGGCCCTGCGAGCCGGTTCCGGAGGCTGCGGCGAATTGCTGCGTCTCGGCGTGCTGGACGCCGGGCCGGTCGTAGGCGGGGAGTCGCTGGGTGTCGTGCGGCTGCTGCATTCGTCCGATTGTCACCGATCCGGGCCGGTCGTGCAGTGCCCACGTCCCCGCCGCAGGTCAGCGTGCGGCGGTCCAGCGGCGCAGGTGCTGGTACTCGGCCTCGAACAGTCGGTCCAGGTGCCCCACGACGAGCTTCTCGAGCTTGCCGCCGAGCAGCGGAACCGACACCTTGACCTGACCGGAGACGGATTCGTGGGCCGCCCCGTCCCGGTGGACGGCCTCGGCGCCGCCGTCGATCATGCCGAGCCCGCCCGCGGCCTCGGCGCGGGCCGATCCGGTGAACCGCTCTCCGTCGAAGTCGCCGAAGGTGCTGGTCCGGACGATCACCAGCTGCCCGGGCAGGACCTTGCGCGCGAGGTCGGGGATGTCGGAGTCGGGGATGTGCTGGGTGACGGTCACGGTGATCGTGTCGCCGGTGGTGGAGAAGTCGTCGAGGGTGTCCTCGGGGCTGCCGACGGCGGCGATGCGGTCGTGCCAGAAGGCCTCGTCGCCGTAGGAGGTGAACACGTTCTCGACGTGCGTGTCGATACGTGCCGTGTGGGAGAAGCGGGTCGCCATGGGGTCAGACCCTACAAGCCGCCGGTTACCCTCGGTCGTGTGAACCCGTCGCCGCCCGACCCCGCCGGCACCGCGCCGCACCCCGCGGGCACCCATCCGCACCCCGCCGACCCGGTCGTCGCCCAGCTGTCCCACATCAGCGGCATCGACGTGGCGCCCGGTGCCCGCCTCGCGGACCTGACCACCCTGCGCATCGGCGGCCGCCCCCGCGCGCTGCTGGAGTGTGCGACCCCGGACGCGGTCGTCGCGGCGGTCCGCGCCCTGGACGCCGCGGACGTGCCGGTGCTCGTGTTGGGGGGCGGTTCGAACCTGGTGGTGGCCGGTGGCGACCTCGACCTGGTGGCGGTGGCGGTGCGCAACCGGGAGATCGACTACCTCGCCGGCCCGACCGAGGACCAGCTCGTCGTCCGCGCGGGCGCGGGCCTGACCTGGGACGATCTGGTCGCCGACACGGTCGGGCGCGGGTACGGCGGCCTCGAGTGTCTGTCCGGCATCCCCGGATCGGTGGGCGCGACGCCCGTGCAGAACGTCGGCGCCTACGGGGTGGAGGTCGCCCAGATCCTGCACCGCGTGCGCTGGTTCGACCGCGCCACCGGCGTCGACGAATGGGTCACCCCCGACGCCCTCGGCCTCGAGTACCGGACGTCGGTGCTCAAGAACACCGACCGCGCCGTGGTCCTCGAGGTGGAGTTCCGCCTCGATCCCGCCGGTCGCAGCGAACCGATCCGCTACGCCGAACTCGCCGGCCGCCTGGGCGTCGCCCCGGGTGACCGGACCGACCCGGCCGTGGTGCGGCGCACGGTGCTGGACCTGCGCCGCGGCAAGGGGATGGTGCTCGACGACGACGACTCCGACACCTGGTCCGCGGGATCGTTCTTCACCAACCCGGTGATTCCCCGGGACGAACTCCCCACGGTGCGATCCCGGGTGGCGGCCACGCTCGGACCCGAGCAGGCCGAGCAGATGCCCGCCTTCTCCGCCGACGGTGGCGTCAAACTCTCGGCGGGATGGCTCATCGAGCGGGCCGGTTTCTCCAAGGGGCATCCCTCGTCGTCGTCACCCGCTCGTCTCTCCACCAAACACTCGCTGGCGCTGACCAACAGGGGTTCGGCCACCGCGGACGACTTGATCGCGTTGGCGCGCGAGGTGCGTGACGGGGTGCGCGAGGCGTTCGGCGTGGAGCTGCACCCCGAGCCGGTGTGGGTGGGCTGCCGCATCTGACCCGGGCCGCCCGGCACAGCCGCGCGACCCTGATTCCCCCCTGCGCCGCCCACCCTGGCACGCTGGAGTCCGACCTTTGTGGTCTGTCCCGCCCCGTGCGCCCGATCCGGCGCCGCTCGTCGTTGGAGAAACCCGTGGACCTGTTCGCGTATCCGGTGTCACTCGTCATGAAGTTCTGGCACTGGGCGTTGAGCTTCGTCGTGGACCCCGACTCCGGCATCGCATGGGTCGGCTCGGTGTTGCTGCTGGTGGTGACCGTGCGGCTGCTGCTCATGCGGTCCATGTGGCGGCAGCAGTACTCGATGCGCAAGATGGCGCAGCTCGCTCCCAAGATGAAGGAGCTGCAGCTCAAGTACAAGGACCGCAAGTCCCCGGAGGACCGTCAGGCGCAGGCAAAGGAGATGCAGGAGCTGTACTCCGGTGCCGGCGTCAACCCCGCGGCCGGCTGTTTGCCGCTGCTGGTGCAGATCCCGGTCTTCCTCGGGCTGTACTACGTGCTGCTCAACTTCTCGCCTCCCGGCAAGTCCATCGAGGAGGCCTCGACCATGACCAACGGGGCGTTCCAGCCCGAGCAGGTCGCCTCCTTCCTCAACGCCGAGATCTTCGGGGTGCCGCTGGCGTCCTACATCCGGATGCCGCAGGAGGTCATGGACTCGCTGCACCCGGGGCTCGTGCGCGAGGACATCCTCATGCTGGCCGTGCCGCTGTTCGTGCTGGCCGGTATCGCCACGTTCATCAACATGTGGAACTCCTTCCGCCGGCAGAAGGCGGCCAAGGCGGCCGAGCAGGCGGCGGTCGCGCAGGTGGAGGCCGAGGAGCGCGCCGGCGGGCCGTTCGTCGACGGCGAGGTGGTCGAGATCGACGGGGAGAAGCCCGCCACCGCGGCCGACGCCGACGCCGGGTCGGAGAGCGGCTCCACTGCGCCCGACCGCCGCGATGGCGCGGCCGGAACCCCGGGCGCTCCCGCCACCGCGGGCGCTGCCGGCGCGGCCGGTCCGGGCGCTGGTGCGGCGGCCAAGCCGCAGGACTTCCAGTCGATGGCCGAGTCCATGACCGAGTCGATGAACCAGTCGATGAAGATCATGATGTACCTCTTCCCGTTCTTCCCGATCGTGGGCGCGTACTTCTTCAACTTCCCCATCGCGATCGGCCTGTACTGGCTCACCAACAACATCTGGACCGCGGTGCAGTCGCACTTCTTCATGGAGCGGCTCGAGAAGGAACTGCCCATGAGCAGCCGCGAGGGCCTGCCGCCCAGCGCGTTCATGTAGCCCGCGCCGTCACACCCGCGCCGTCACCCTCGCGCCTTCGCACCCGCGCCGTCGCACCCTCGGCAGGAGCCCCGGCCGGGTCTACGCTGGAGCCGTGGAGACCGCCGCTCCCGAGGTGACGTTCCGTCCCCTCACCCGCGACGACCTGCCGACGCTCGCGCGCTGGCTGGCCGAGCCGCTCGTCGCGCGGTGGTGGTCGGAGAACTCGCCGGACCGGGTCGAGCAGGACTTCGGCCCCTACCTCGATGACGCACAGACGGAATGCCTGGTGGTCATCGTGGACGGCGAGGACGTCGGGATGCTGATGAGGTACCCGATCGCGGCGGAGCCCTCGGGCGTGGACGAGCTCGCGAGGGCCGGGATCGAGGTGCCCGACGGTGCGTGGAGCATGGACTACCTGATCGCCGAACCGGCAGCCCGCGGCAGGGGAGCAGGTGCGGCACTGGCGGCGCGCTCGGTGTCCGAGATCTGGGTTCGCCACCCCGACGCGAGCTGCGTGATCGTGCCCGTGAACATCGAGAACCCGCGATCCTGGGGTGCCCTGCTCCGGGCCGGGTTCCGGCGGCTGCCGGACGCGGAGCTCACGCCCGACAACCCCGGTGACACGCCCCTCCACGCGATCTGCCGCATCGACCGACCCGCCCTCGGAGGCGCCGGAACTCCGTGAACGGGCGCGGGGTCGTGGTGAACGGGCGCGGGCTCGTGCAGAATCCGGCTCTTGCCGCCGCCGGGACCGCGGTGTAGCTTCAGCGTGAACGTCGGTCGGGCGCACGGCGCGACTCCGGGGAGACCCGGGGCCGCGAGGGGCGCGGAGCCGAGGAGAACGAGACGAGGAGATCGAAGGACAGTGCTGAACCACAGGTGAGTCCCGGCCACACGCCACCTCTCCTGGAGCACGCATGTCTTCCCTCGTCCTGTCGGACGTCGCGTACGCGTTTCCCGACGACACCCCACTCTTCGACGGGCTCGACCTCGCCGTCGGTCCCGGACTGACCTCCCTCGTCGGCCGCAACGGTGCCGGTAAGAGCACCCTGCTCCGCCTCATCGCGGGCGAACGTCGGCCGACGCGCGGGTCGATCACCGTCGACGGCGATCCGGCGGGCCCGCCCACCGTGGGATACCTGCCGCAACTGCTCGCCGACGCCCCGGCGGGGCGGACCCTCGCCGATGAGCTCGGCGTGGGCGGGCGACTGGCGGCGTTGGCGCGGATCGAGGCGGGGGAGGGCGACGACGACGACTTCGGGCTCGCCGGCGATGACTGGGCCGTGGCCGAGCGCACGATCGCGCTGCTCGACGACCTGGGCCTGCCGACCGAGTTGGACCGGCCCGTGGTGGCGCTGTCCGGCGGGGAGCGCACTCTGGCCGCGGTGGCGGGTCGGCTGCTCGGGCGGCCGCGGGTCCTCCTGCTGGACGAACCCACCAACAATCTCGACGGGCGGGCGCGGGAGCGGCTGTTCGCGGCGATCGGCGGGTTCGTCGGCGGCGGCGATCGCGTGGTCCTGGTGGTGAGCCACGATCTCGAGCTGTTGGACCGTGCCGGCAGGACGGTTGAGCTGCGGGCCGGCCGGTGCCGGGTGTTCGGCGGGCCGTATGCGCACTACCGCGAGGTGATCGAGACCGAGCAGGCCGCCGCGGTGCAGTCGCTGACCGGGGCGCGGAACGACCTGCGCGCCGAGAGGCGGGACAGGGTCGAGGGGGTCGAGAAGGCGAGCCGGCGGGTCGCGCAGGGGCGGCGGGTGCAGGCGGCGGGCGGAATGCCCAAGATCCTCATGAACGCCCGTCGCGCGTCGGCGCAGGAATCGGCCGGCCGGTTGCGGGCGGTCCACGACCACGGCGTCGAGCAGGCGCGGGAGCGGATGCGCGCAGCCGATGCCGCGGTCCGGCGCGACGAGCAGCTGCGGGTCGAGCTGCCCGACCCCGGGTTGCCGGCCGGCCGGGTGGTGCTGGATGTCGCCGACCCCGTCGCGGGCCGGGTCCATCTCGCGGGGCCCGCGCGCGTGCGCCTGGCCGGGCCGAACGGCAGCGGCAAGACGACGCTGCTGCGACGCCTCCTCGGCGCTCGCGGTCCGGACCGCGCCGGCGGCGTCGACGAGGGGTTCGATGACGATGGGTTCGACGACGAGGTGGTCCATGTCCCGTTTGCCCTGCTGCCGCAGGATCTGCGCGTCGAGCATCCGGAGTGGTCGGTCATCGACGCGATCCGAGCCGTCCGCCCCGCCGCGTCGGCGGAGGAGGCCCACGCCCACGCGGCGCGGCTGCTGTTCACCGGCCGGGCCGGGTTCCGCCGACTCGGCGACCTGTCGGGCGGCGAGCGACTCCGTGCGGCGCTGGCGGCGCGGCTGTTCGCCCGCCCGGTCCCGCAGTTGCTGGTCCTGGACGAGCCGACCAACAACCTCGACCTCGACGGTGTAGAGGTGCTCGCCGACGCGCTCTCGCAGTGGCGCGGTGCGCTGCTGCTGGTCAGTCACGACGACGGCTTCTGCGATCGGGTGGGGGTGGACGACGTGATCATCCTCGGCTGACCCCGCTCCGGCGGGGTGGACGCACGCGAACACACCCATCCCCGAAAGAGGACCCACCATGCGCAAGCTCATCTACTACGTAGCTGTGAGCGTCGACGGTTTCATCGCTGACCCCGACGGCGGCTTCGACGACTTCCTCGTCGAAGGCGACCACATGCCCTGGATCATCGAGCACTACCCGGAGACGATCCCCGGCCACCTGCGCGAGCCGCTCGGGCTGATGCAGACCCCACACCGGGTGTTCGACACGGTGATCATGGGCCGCACCACCCATCAGGTGGCCGTGGACGAGGGCCTGTCCAGCGGGTACCCGCACCTGCGCCAGTACGTCGTGACCCACCGGCCGGATGAGCTACCCGCCGAGGAGGGGCTGACCGCATCCGACGAGGACCCGGTGACGCTGGTCCGCCGGCTCAAGGCCGAGGACTCACCGCTGCACATCTGGCTGTGCGGGGGCGGGATGCTGGCAGGGCAGGTGGTCGACGAGATCGACGAGTTCCGCCTCAAGGTCAATCCGGTCGTCCTCGGCGCGGGCATCTCGCTGGTGGCGCGGGCGACGGGTGGGTCGGGCGCGGCGGCCGGGGCGCTCCCGCTGGCACTGACCCGTCGGACGCGTCGGGACTTCGTGAGCGGGGTGAGCTACGTAGAGTTCTCCCGCGGCTGACCGCAACGCCCGCCGCGCCGCTGCCTCCCCGCCACCGCCCTGCCGCCGCGCCTCCCCGGGCCGCCGTCGAGAAGAGTGTTTCGCGCGTATCTGTCGAGTAGAGGCGCGCGAAACACTCTTCTCGACGGCGCGGTGGCCAGGTGACGCGGTGGCCAGGTGACGCGGTGGCCCGGTGGCGCGGTGGCCCGGCGGCGCGGTGGCCCGGCGGCGCGGTGGCCCGGCGGCGCAGCCGGCGTGGGTCAGACCGCGCCGCCGGCGACCGAGGGCGGGGTGCCGGTGTTGGTGGAGGAGTCGGTCTCGCGGGCCAGGTACTCCTCGATGCGGAACCAGTCGTCGGCGGCGCGCTCGGCGATGGTCACCAGGGTGTTCATGTTGGCGACCTCCTCGACCTGCTCGCGGAGGAACCACAGCATGAACTGCTCGCCCAGCGGGTCGGACTCGGCGCGGGCGGCCTGGAACATCGCCTCGATCTGCCGGGTGACCTGCTTCTCCTGCTCCAGTGCGGCGCGCAGCGCATCGGCGGGACCGCGGAACTGGGCCTCCGGCGCGGGCACGGCCGGGATCGTCACGGCGATCTCCCGGTCGAGCATGTACTGGACCATCATCATCGCGTGGTTCCGCTCACCCAGGCTGTGCGAGTAGAAGCGCGACGCCAGCTGCGGTAGGTCCTGCGCGTCCGCCCACACGGCGATCGCGATGTACTGCTGACTGGCGGCGAATTCGTGACCGACCTGAGCGGAGAGTAGTTCGACGAATGAGTTCTTGTTCCTGGCCATGGAGGAGGCCCCTTTCGGTAGGGGGCCAGCCTATGGCCGCCACTGGCGTTCTGCCAGGTCAGTAAGCCTAACCTGGGTAAACCCTGGCCAGCCTCACCTACCGCACGTCAGCCCCGGTGGGCACCGCCCGTCAGCCCCGGTGGGCGCGCATCGCGGAGTGCTGGTCCCGTGGCTTCACCACGATCTGGTCCAGGTTGACGTGCGAGGGCCTGCTCGCCACGAACCCGACGATCTCCGCCACATCCTCGGCCATCATCGGGGTCAGCCCACGATAGACGGCGGCCGCCTTGTCGTCGTCGCCGTCGAACCTCACGCGGGAGAACTCGGTCTCGACCATGCCGGGCGCGATCTCGGTGAACCGCACCGGCTGGCCCAGGTGCTCCCCGCGCAGCGTCCGGTGCAGGACCGCCTGCGCGTGTTTGGCCGAGGTGTAACCGGAGCCGTTGTCGTACGACTCGAGGGCCGCGATCGAGGTGATGGTGATGACCAGCCCGTCGCCCGTGTCGACCAGCACCGGCATGAGGCCGCGGACCATGCGCAGCGTGCCGAGGACGTTGGTCTCCCACATCCAACGCCACTGGTCCTCGTCGGCGTCCATCACACTGGTCGTGCCCTTCGCGCCGCCGGCGTTGTTGACCAGCACGTTCAGCCGGGGGATGGCCGCGCAGAACGCCTCGCACGAGTCGGCGTCGGTGACGTCCAGGGGCAGGGCGGTGCCGCCGATGTCCGCCGCGAGTGCCTCCAGCCGGTCGACCCGCCGCGCCCCGACGATCACGTGGAACCCCAGTCGGGCCAACTCGCGCGCGGACGCCTCACCGATCCCGGACGACGCCCCCGTCACCACCGCGATGCGGGTCTCGGCGGGCAGGGCGGCGAGCCGCTCACGGGCGGCGGAGTGATCGGTGCTCATGTCCTAGAGGGTAGGCGGCGGGTGCGACACGGTGGACGAGGTGTGGGCGCCCGACGCGAGAAGGGTGCCGACAAGGGACACCGGGCGAGTTCGGGCAAGAGGTGCCCGCCGGGAGCCGGATCGGGAATGCTCGATGAAATGCGTGCATTGCGGTTCCTGCTCATCTCGGTGATGGCAGCGGTGGTGTGCACGGCCTGCGGACAGAGGAGTGACTGCGTCGTGGAGAAGGCGTCGATGACTGTGGCCGGTGAGGCGTGCCCGCGGTTCGGGGTGAGTACCCCGGGTGGGCCCGATGCGGGCGCCGAGTACGCGGCCGTCACCGCCGCGGCGGGGCAGGCTCCTGCCGTCGAGCTGTGGTTCGTCGACTTCACCGCGCCGCCGCCGATCGGGGCGCTCGAGGCGGTCCGGACCCGGGGTGCGGAACCGATCGTCACCTGGGAACCGTGGCGGGCCCTCGACGACGGGGAATACGACCGATCCGCGTATCCGATGGACGAGATCGCGGCCGGCGTCCACGACGACTACCTCTACCGGTGGGCCGACGAACTCCGGACCTGGGGCGGCACGGTGTACCTGCGCTTCGCGCACGAACCGAACGGGGACTGGTACCCGTGGAGCCCGGCGGGCGGCACCGGGCCCGAGACCTACGTCGCGGCATGGCAGCACATCCACGACCTCTTCACCCTCAAGCAGGCCCATAACGTGAAGTGGATCTGGACCGTCAACGTCCCCCACGAGGGCAGCAGTCCGATCGGGCCGCTCTATCCCGGTGACGACTACGTCGACGTGGTGGGGGTCGACGGTTACAACTGGGGAACGTCGCAGCCGTGGAGCAGGTGGCAGTCGCCCGAGGAGGTCTTCGGACCGACCCTGGAGGAGGTGGCCGACCTCGCGCCCGGCCGTCCGGTCGCGATCACCGAGGTGGCCAGCGCCACCGAGGGGGGCTCGAAGTCGGAGTGGATACGGGATCTGGTGAACTATGTTGACAATTATCCGGACGTGACCGCGTTCGTCTGGTTCGACCACCTCAAGGAGGCCGACTGGCGGGTGACGGACTCCGCGGAGTCCGCGACCGCCCTGGCCACCGCACTGAGAAGGGAGCGTGGCACGAGATGACGGCCCACCAGTGGACTATTACCGAGGACGTCGAGGCCGAGCGGCTCCGCGAGGTGGAGCGCACAGGGTTGCTCGACACCCCGGCCGAAGAGCGATTCGACAAGATCACGCGCATGGCCCGACGGGTGCTCGGCGTCCCCGCCGCGTCGCTGTCGCTGATGGACACCGACCGGCAGTGGTTCAAGTCGGTGCAGGGGCTCGACCTGGACGAGGTGCCCCGGGAGAAGACGGTGTGCCGCACCACGATCGCCCGGTCCTACCGTCGGCCCGACGCCCCGGCGCTCATCATCCCCGACGCGGCCGCCGACCCGGAGTTCTCGGAGATCCCCGGCGTCGGTGGTCCGGACGGGATTCGCTTCTACGCCGGTTACCCGCTCTACGGCCCGTCAGGGCACCCGGTGGGGACGTTCTGCATCTACGATTTCGAGCCGCGCCACTTCGACGCCGACCAGGTCGAGGCGTTCGTGGAGATGGCGGAATGGGCCCAGCGCGAGGTCGAGCGCTCGGACGAGATCGACAGAGCCGCCCGGATCCAGGAGCAGCTGCTGCCCCGTCCGATCTCGGGACTGCCGGGGTTCGAGGTCGCGACCGTGTGCCTGCCTGCCTACATGGTCGGCGGGGACTTCTTCGACCACTACCGGGTGAACGACACCCTGATGATCGCCGTTGCCGACGTGATGGGCAAGGGGCTCGGCGCTGCGATCGTGGCCTCCGCCGTGCGCGCCTCCGTCCGAGGAGCGTCCCGGTTCTTGGACCGCTACCGGCCGGCGGGATCCGCCGTCGACACGGGCGAGGTGGCCACCCTTGCGGCTGAGCATCTCACCCAGGACTTCGAGCACACCGGGACGTACGTCACCGCGCTGCTCGCCGCCGTCGACCTTTCCAACGGCGCCGTGACCTACACCGACGCCGGTCACGGATTGGCCATGATCCGACGTGCCGACGGGCGGGTCGAATCCCTCGCGGGCGGAGGCCTCCCGATCGGCATCCTGCCCGACACCACCTGGGACAGCGCCCAGGCCCGACTCGACCCGGGGGATCTGCTGGTGATCTGCTCGGACGGGCTGCTCGACCTGCTCGACCAGGCCAGTGCCCGCGCGCCGCTGCGCGAGTTCATCGCCCCGCACGCCTGCCCATCATCGCTCGTCGAGGCCGTCCGTTCGCTCGTCAGCGGGCAACCACCACTCGACGACGTGACCGTGGTGGCCGTGCGGAGGGAGACCCGGTGACCGCGGTATCGCCCGCGCCGCCGGTGCCGCGCAGCGAGTACCCCTCGCCGCTGCTGCGGATCCTCGTCATCCTCACGGTGGTGGTGGGACTCAACTACATCGTCTGGCGTTGGCTGTTCTCGGTGAACTGGGACGCCTGGTGGATCGCGGTGCCGCTGGTGTTGGCGGAGACGTACAGCCTGATCGATTCGCTGCTGTTCGCGTTCACGATGTGGCGACTTCGTCGTCGTCCCCCACCACCCCCCGCCCCGGACGGTCTGACCGTCGACGTCTTCATCACCACCTACAACGAACCGATCGACATGGTCCTGCGAACGGCCGGGGCCGCGAAGCGCATCCGGTACCCCCACCGCACCTGGATCCTCGACGACGGGTCGCGGCCCGAACTCGCCGCCGCCGCCCGGGAGCTGGGGGTGGACTACCTCACGCGCGCGGCGAGCTGGACCAACAAGCCCCGCCACGCCAAGGCCGGCAACCTCATCAACGCCCTCCTGCACACCGACGGCGAGTTCATCCTCATCCTCGACGCCGACCAGATCCCGGAACCGGAGATCCTCGACCACACGCTCGGGTACTTCACCGACGACGGGATGGCGCTGGTCCAGACCCCGCAGTACTTCACCAACGTCCCCGACTCCGACCCGCTCGGCAGCCAGGCGCCCCTGTTCTACGGCCCCATCCAGCAGGGCAAGGACGGGTGGAACGCGGCGTTCTTCTGCGGCTCCAACGCCGTGCTGCGTCGCGAGGCCCTCATGCAACTCGGCATCTCCGGCTACGTCACCGCCGTGGAGGACGGGGTGACCCGCGCCCTGCGCACCGCCGACCGGGTGGTCCGCCGCGCGCAGCGGTCGGTGCCGTCGGACCAGCCCGAGGTGGCGGAGGCGCTCAAGGGCGTCCGGCGTGCCGTCCGGGCCGCCCGGGCGGAGCTGCGCGGGGACGCCGCCCTGGCCGACGTGACGTACCGGTTCCAGCAGGAGGTCGACGCCGCCGCACGTGTGGTGGTGGACGCCGACGCGGGTGCGATCCGCGCGGACCTGGAGGCGATCGCCGCCCTGGACGAGCACGCGTCGGAGACCGTGGTGCTGGACGAGCTCATGCTCGACGAGCTGTCGGACCGGGAGTGGTCACCGCTCGGTGCGATCGAGTCCGTGCGCTCGCTCATCGCCGCCGTGGACGTGGACCGGGCCGACGAGGCCGAGCCCACCCAGGCCCTGGCCACGATCTCGGTCACCGAGGACATGGCGACGGCCATGCGGCTCCACGCGGCCGGGTGGCGCACCGCCTACCACCACGAGGTCCTGGCCTACGGCCTGGCGCCCGAGGACCCCAAGACCATGCTCACGCAGCGGCTGCGCTGGGCGCAGGGCACCATCCAGGTGATGTTGCGGGAGAACCCGCTGGTCCAGAAGGGGCTCACCCTGGCGCAGCGGCTCATGTACTGGTCCACCATGTGGAGCTACCTGTCCGGGTTCGCCGCCGTGGCCTACTTCGCCGCCCCCGTGATCTACCTCGTGTTCGGCGTGCTCCCGGTGCAGGCGTGGAGCGTGGACTTCTTCGCCCGACTCATCCCGTTCCTCCTCCTGAGTCAACTGCTGTTCTTCGTGGTGGGCCGGGGGACGCCCACGTGGCGCGGCCAGCAGTACAGCCTGGCCCTGTTCCCGGTGTGGATCATGTCCGTGTGGACCGCGGTGCGGAACGTGTGGTTCGGCAAGCCACTGGACTTCGCCGTGACCCCCAAGACCCGGCAGGGCCAGGACGCCACCCCGTGGCACCTGTTCCGCTGGCAGCTCGTGGTGATGGCGGCCCTCGTGGTGGCGGCCGTGATCGGTGCGGTGCGGCTGGCGCTCGGCGCGCACTCGGTGCTGGGGGTGGTGGCCAACCTCGTGTGGGTGGTGTTCGACCTGTTCATTCTCTCGGTGGTGTTCCAGGCCGCTCGCTACCGTGGTCCCCAGACAGAAGGAGCCTCATGACGACCTACGACACCCGGGAACTCGACCACAGTGTGGTGGTGCAGCCGACCGGGAGACTGAACATGGTCGCCGCGCCGCGGCTGCGGGAGCAGTTGCGGCAGTTGGTCGAAGGCGGGTCGAGGCATCTCGTGGTGGACCTCAGCACCACCGAGTTCATCGACTCCTCCGGGCTGGGGGCGCTCATCTCGGGGCTCAAGGCGGCTCGTCAGGCCGGGGGCGACCTGCGGATCGCCGCCCCCACCGAGCAGGTCCGCCGGGTGCTCACCCTGACCAAGCTGGACAAGGTCCTCACCGCGCACGAGACGGCGGAAGCCGCCTTCGATGGCCGCTGACGGTCGGTGGTTGCTCACCTCGTCCACCGACGAGGTCACCCTCGACCGCATCCTCGACCTGGTGGGTGAGATGACCACGTCCGGGGAGGTCGAGGAGGACGCCCGGATGCAGTTCGAGGTGGCCGTGGCCGAGATCGGCGCGAACATCATCGAGCACGCGGGCCGCGGGGGGACGGTCTCGCTCACGCTCGAGCTGGAGCTCACCCCCGATCGGCTCGAGGCGCGCTTCTCCGACGACGGCCACCCGGCCCGCGTGGACCTGCGAACCGTGGAGATGCCCGACGTCATGGCAGACCGCGGCCGCGGTCTGGCCATCGCGCTGGCCGCGCTCGACGAACTGGAGTACCGGCGCCGCGGCGGGAGCAACCAGTGGCGGCTGGTGTGTTACCGCGGGGACGACAACGACAACGACAACGACGACAACGACAACGAGGTCAGCGACCCCGACCGGTGACCATCTCGACGAGTCCGCGCACCGCGCCCTTGGCCATGTCGGCCTTGGAGAAGTAGTCCTGCCAACCGCACACCCGGCCATCGCGGACCTCGAGGCGGCCGCACACCCAGAAGCCGACGCGGAACCGCCCCACCCCCAGGTAATCGGTGCGCTCGGTGAGCACCACGACGGGGGCCGCCGGGTCGGTCGGGTCCGCGGGCGCCGACACCGCGAGGTGGTGGATCTCCACGCCGAAGCGGATGCTGCGGTTCATCGAGGAGATCGCGCCGACGACTGCGCGCTTGCCCCGGATGGTCGGCAGGCCGATGTTGGCCCACCAGACATCCTCACTGAGCAGGTCGGCGGCGCTGGCGGTGGAGCCGGACATCAGGGCGTCGAAGAACGTGCGGACCACGACATCGGGGTCGGTCCGGGTGCTGGTGGCTGCCATTGCGCAACGGTAACCGTCGCGGGCGGGGTCTGGGGGTCGGATCGCGGCGATCGGCTCTGGCACGATGAGGCGCATGACCTCAACCTCCCCCTCCGCCTCGCCAACCGACGCCCGTACCGACGCCCCCGCCGCCTCGACGCCTGGGCCCACCCTCGCTGCGCCCGCCCTCGCCTCGGCCGTCTCGTCGGACGGCACCGCGATCGCCTACCGCGTGCTCGGTGACCCCGCCGCCCGGCCGCTCGTGCTCATCCACGGTTGGGCGCAGTCGAGCGCGAGCTGGGGGCAGGACGTGCTGAACGAGCTGGCCCGGCGTTTCCGCGTGGTGGCGATCGACCTGCGCGGCCACGGGCACTCCGACGTCCCGGCCGGCGGCTACGACTCGGCACCGCAGTGGGCCGACGACGTCGAGGCCGTCCTCGACTCCGCCGGAATCACCGAGGGCTCCGGCGCGATCCTCCTGGGTTGGTCCTACGGCGGGGTCGTGGTGTCGGACTACCTGGCCGCCCGCGGTGAGGGCCGGGTCGGCGGGATCGTGTTGTGCGGCGCGGTCACCTCGCTCTCCCGCTCGGCGGGCGGCGCGATCGGCCCGGCCATGAAGGAGGTCACCTCGGGCGGCGCCTTCGACGACAAGCCGTCCGTCGCGCTGGCGGCGTTCACGAGCTTCGGCAACGCCATGATGCGCTCGGGATCGGGCCCGGACGGGCAGCGGATCCTGGGACTGTCGATGTCCACGCCGCCGGAGGTTCGGCAGGCGCTGCTCACCCGCAAGGTGGACAACGACGACACCCTGCGCGGCCTGTCGATCCCCGCGCTGGTCATCCACGGCGCCCACGACGGGGTGGTGCTGCCGTCGGCCGGGCAGGCGAACGCCGAGATGATCCCCGGCGGCCGCTACGTGGAGTTCGCCGAGTCCGCGCACGCGCCGTTCCTTGAGGAGACGCCGCGCTTCCTCGCCGAGCTCGACGAGTTCGCCGCCTCCCTGTAGCCGTTCGTGGCGGGCGGGCCCGGCGCGCTGGAGCCCACCTCGTCGTCGTCACCTCAGGGCGGGCGGGGGCACGGGCGACGTGCACCCCGGCGCGGGCGGGGGCACAATCGGACGGGTGACCGTAACCGACCTCGACCCCGGCGCCGCGCATCCCCTGCCCCGGCGCATCGCGGTCCTGTCCTTCCACACCTCGCCGCTCGCCCAGCCGGGCACGGGCGACGCGGGTGGGCTCAACGTCTACGTCCTGCAGACCGCACGCCGCCTGGCCCGCCGCGGGGTGGAGGTCGAGATCTTCACCCGCGCCACCCACTCGTCGCAGCCGCCGGCCGAGCAGGCGGGCGACGGCGTGCTGGTCCGCAACATCGTGGCCGGACCGTTCGAGGGCCTGCGCAAGGAGGACCTTCCCACGCAGCTGTGCCCGTTCGTCGCCGGCGTGATGCGGGCGGAGGCCGGGCAGGCGCCGGGCCACTACGACCTCATCCACTCCCACTACTGGCTCTCGGGCCAGGCCGGGCTCGTCGCGTCCGAGCACTGGGGCGTGCCACTGGTGCACACCGCGCACACCCTGGCGGCGGTGAAGAACGCGGTCCTCGCCGAGGGGGACACCCCCGAGCCCGAGTCCCGGCGTATCGGTGAACAGCAGATCGTGGACGCGGCCGACCGGCTCGTCGCCAATACCACCGGCGAACTGCGCGAACTCGTCGACTACTACGACGCCGACCCGGCCCACATCGACGTGGTCCCGCCCGGCGCCGACCTCGAGCAGTACACCCCCGGCACCCAGCGCGGCACCGAGCGGGCCCGCCGCGCGCTCGGGCTGGGGCAGCGCTCCGAGGTGATCGCGTTCGTCGGCCGCATCCAGCCGCTCAAGGCTCCCGACGTGGTGGTGCGGGCGCTCGCCGAGATCGTCCGGGCCGAGCCGCACCGCGACGTGCGGTTGCTCGTGGTGGGCGGGCCCAGCGGGTCGGGGCTCGAGCGGCCGCGTTCGCTCATGGACCTGGCCGAGGAGCTGGGTGTGGCCGACCGCGTGAGCTTCCTGGCGCCGCGCCCGCCGTCGGAGCTGGTGGACGTCTACCGCGCCGCCGACATCGTGGCGGTGCCGTCGTATTCCGAGTCGTTCGGGCTGGTGGCGCTCGAGGCGCAGGCGTGCGGCACCCCCGTCGTCGCGGCCGCGGTGGGCGGGTTGCCGACGGCCGTCGGCGACGGCCGGACCGGGATCACCGTCGACGGGCACGATCCGCGGGAGTGGGCGCGCGTGTTGTCGGGATTGTTGGACGACGACGAGCTGCGCCTGTCGATGTCGCGGGCCGCCCCGGTAAAAGCCTCCGGGTTTTCCTGGGACTCCACCGCCGACGGGCTGCTGTCCTCGTATGCGGGCACGATGGCCGCATACCGGGCCCGGCGTGCGGAGGCCACCGCGTCCTGATCTCCCGTCCGCAGGAGCCGCCGCGTCGAATCGCCTACGAGGCCCGGCCGACGCCTGGCCCGGCAGACGACAAGTCTTTGCCGACGACAGGCCCCAGCCGACGACAAGTCCCAGCCGACCACCCCGAAGGAGTCACGATGATCGACCCCACCGAGAGCAAGCGCATGGACGACGACGGGCCGGCCCCGCACCGGGACGATGTCGACGCCCCCACCGTCGAGCGGATCCGCACATTCCTGGTGGAACGGGAGATCGAGTCGACGCTGGCCGACGGACGCACCTTCGTCGTGATCCTGCCGGGGGAGAAGCGCCTGAAGACCGCGTGCCATCTAACGGTGAACCGGGAGAGCGTGCGCATCGAGGCGTTCGTGTGCCGCCGACCCGACGAGGACTTCGAGAAGGTCTACAACTACCTGCTGCGGCGCAACCGGCGGCTGTACCAGGTGGCCTACACGCTGGACAACAACAGCGACATCTACCTCGTCGGCCGGATGCCGCTGGTCGCGGTGACCGAGGAGGAGCTCGATCGCGTGCTGGGTCAGGTGCTCGAGGCCGCCGACCACGATTTCAACGTCCTCATCGAGCTGGGCTTCCACACCTCGATCCGCCGTGAGTGGGAGTGGCGCGTGTCCCGGGGCGAGCCGCTGCGCAACCTCGACGCGTTCCGCCACCTCACCGAGGACCTGCCCCAGCCCGAGTAGCCCGGGGCCGGGACAGCGCGCAGGTCAGGCGTTGATCTGCTGTGCGACCTTCTTGCGCAGGACCTTGCCCATCGGGTTGGTGGGAAGTGCGTCCATTCCGACGAACTCGCGCGGGACCTTGTACCCGGCCAGCGAGCCCTTGCAGTGCGCGCGCAGGGCGTCGGGGTCGAGTGTGGCGCCGGGCTCCGGCACGACCGCGGCGATGACCTTCTCGCCGCCGTCGGGGCTCGGGCGGCCCACCACGGCGCAGTCCGCGACGCCCGGGGCCGTGCGCAGCACCGCCTCGACCTCCGACGGGTAGACGTTGAACCCGCCGGTGACGATCATCTCCTTGATCCGGTCCACCACGTGGAGGAAGCCGTCGGAGTCCTGCACCACCACGTCGCCGGTGCGGATCCAACCGTCGTGGAAGGTCTCGGCGGTCGCCTTCTCGTTGCGCCAGTAGCCCGGGAACACCTGCGGCCCCTTGACCAACAGTTCACCGGGCTCGCCGGCCGGGACGTCGAGCGAGGGATCGTCCTTGTCCGCGACACGGATGTCGGTGTCCGGGAACGGGACGCCGATGGAGCCGGCCCGCCTCGCCGTCGACATGGGGTTGCCGACGGTGATGGGGGAGGTCTCGGTCATCCCGTAGCCCTCCACGAGCAGACCACCGGTGGCGGACTCCCACTTCTCGATGAGTTCGGCGGGCAGGCTCATGGCGCCGGACAGCGAGTGCTTGATGCCGTGGAGGGAAATCTTCCGCCTGTCCGCCTCCTCGAGGATCTTGCTGTAGATCGGCGGGACGGCCGGGATGAAGGTGGGCAGGTCTTTCTTCATGATCGGCATGATGAGGTCCATGTCGGGGGTCGGCACCAGCTGCAGCCGCGCGCCGACCGCGATCCCGATCACCACGCACAGCGTCACCCCGTAGGCGTGGAACATCGGCAGGGAGGCCAGGAAGCGCTCGCGGCCGAACTCGAGCCCGGGCACCCACGCCTGGCCCATCTTCGCGTTGGCCACCAGGTTGGCGTGGGTGAGTACGGCGCCCTTCGGGGTGCCGGTCGTGCCGGAGGTGTAGAGGATCAGTGCGGGGTCCCCGGCCGCCGGCCGCGGGTACGAGAAGTCCAGCTCGGCGCCCGTCTCGAGGTCCGCCCAGTCCAGCGTGCCGGGGGCCGGCCGGGAGAGCTTGTCCCGGGCGGCGCGCAGTGACGGCACCGGCAGGTGCTTGAGCGCCAGCCTCTTGGCGGCGGGGAGCTCGTCGAGCAGGTCGACCGAGATGATGTGCTCGATCGCGGTGCCGGGCCGGTCGGCGAGGTCCCGCACCACGGGCGCGACGACGTTCCAGGTCACGACCACTTTCGCCCCGTGGTCGGCGAAGGGGCCCTCGAGCTCGTCGGCGGTGTACAGGGGGTTGTGCTCCACGACGATCGCACCGATGCGCAGGGCCGCATAGAAGACCGCGACGCCCTGGGGACAGTTGGGCAGCAGCACGGCGACGCGGTCGCCGCGGTCGACGCCCAGGCGCCGCAGGCCCTCGGCGGCGCGGCGCACCCGCCTGCCCAGGTCCGCGTAGGTCGTCAGGCGGCCGAAGAACTCGGTGGCGGGCCGGGACGAGTAGGTGCTCACGGCGTCGTCGAACTGGTCGATCAGCGTGGTGGTGCCGTAGTCGAGATCCTGCGTGGTCCCCGGCGTGTAGTGGACGGTCCACGGCCGCCCGGTCGATTCGGGGGTGTCTCCGGCGTGTGTGGTCATGTCTGCACCGTAGTCCTCGGAGCGCGGGTCATAATGGCCGTATGGCTTACGGAACACTCGTCCTCCTGCGTCACGGGCAGTCCACGTGGAACGCATCCAACCAGTTCACGGGCTGGGTCGATGTCGACCTCACCGATCTCGGTCGGGAGGAGGCGGTCCGCGGCGGCAGGCTCCTCGCCGAGGCGGGGATCCTGCCGGACATCCTGTACACCTCGCTGCTGCGTCGCGCGATCACCACCGCGAACATCGCGCTGGACGCGTGTGACCGTCACTGGGTCCCGGTGATCCGGCACTGGAAGCTCAACGAGCGTCACTACGGCAAGCTCCAGGGCCTGAACAAGGCGGAGATCAAGGACCAGTTCGGCGACGAGCAGTTCATGTTGTGGCGCCGCAGCTACGACACCCCGCCGCCGCCGATCGACCCGGACAATGAGTACTCGCAGACCTCCGACACGCGCTACTCCGACCTGCCGGAGGTGCCGTTGACCGAGTGCCTCAAGGACGTCGTGGACCGGTTCATCCCGTACTACGCCGCCGAGATCGCCCCCAAGCTCGCGGAGGGCAAGACCGTGATGGTGGCCGCGCACGGCAACTCGCTGCGCGCCCTGGTCAAGCACCTCGACGGCATCTCCGACGAGGATATTGCCGGCCTGAACATCCCCACCGGGATCCCGCTGGTCTACCACTTCGACGAGACCGGGCTGGTCGCCAACCCGGGCGGCACCTACCTCGATCCGGAGGCCGCCGCCGCGGGTGCGGCCGCCGTGGCCAACCAGGGCGGCAAGTAGTAGGTGAAGGCCCGGTGAACGGGTCGCGAACCCCCGGCAGCCTGCGAACTTCGCGCAGGTGGCCGGGGGTTTGGCGATTCGGGCGACGGAACGCCACACCGTAGGATCGGGGTCGTGCAGGTCAGTCTGGGGATCTTCCTCGCGATCGTCGCCGGGATCATCGGCTTCATCGCGGGCGGCTTCGTCGTCCCACTGATCCACCGACGCGGTGAGCGTCGGCGCGCGGAGCAGGCCGGGCCCAGCCGGCTGGATGTCCTGCGGGGCGTCTATCAGCAGGCGCCGTACGCACTGGCGGTCGTGGATCGCCACCAGGACGTGGTCCTCTACAACCGTCGTGCAGCGGAGTTGGGGATTGTCGATGACCGCCTGCTGGTGGAGCCGGTCTGGCGCGCGGCCCGGTCGACGTTCACGGACGGCCACCCCACCCGGTTCGACCTTCCCGCCAAGATGGCCCCCGGCCGCCGCCGCATCCCGTCGGTGAGCGGGCGCGGGGAGATCCTCGAGGGCAACGGCGAGCAGTTCGTCGTGGTCTTCGCCGACGACGACTCCGAGCACCGTCGTATGGAGGCGGCCCGCCGCGACTTCGTCGCCAACGTGTCCCACGAGCTAAAGACCCCGGTCGGGGCGATGGCGGTGCTCGCCGAGGCGCTGCTGGAGTCCAAGGATGACCCGGACTCGGTCGAGTACTTCGGCGGACGCGTGGTGAGCGAGGCCCAGCGGCTCGGCAAGATGGTCTCCGAGCTGATCGAACTCTCGCGACTGCAGGGGGCCGAACGGATCCGCGACCCTGAGCCGGTGGACGTGGACGACGTGGTGGCCGAGGCACTGCGCCGGTCGGCGTCGGCGGCGGAGGCGGCCGGGATCGAGCTCATCACCGATGCGCCGTCCGGGCTGGAGGTCAAGGGGGACTGGACCCTCCTGGTCACGGCCGTGTCGAACCTCATCTCGAACGCCATCAACTACTCGCCCGACCGCACCCCGGTGTCGATCACCCGGGCCGCGACCGGTGACACCGTGACGCTGCGCGTGACCGACCGCGGGATCGGCATCGCCCCGGAGCACCAGGCCCGCGTCTTCGAGCGGTTCTTCCGCGTCGACAAGGCCCGTTCCCGCGCCACCGGCGGGACCGGACTGGGGCTGGCGATCGTCAAGCACGTCGCCCAGAACCACAACGGCGCCGTAAGCCTGTGGAGCCGCCCCGGGACGGGGTCGACCTTCACACTCGAACTTCCGGCTCATGTGGAGCCGGGTGGCGCCGGGGGGACCCCCGGCGCCGAGCACGCCGACCAAGGAGAGGACCAGGTGCCGTGACCAGGGTGCTGATCGTGGAGGACGAGGACTCGCTGGCGGATCCGCTGGCGTTCCTGCTCCGCAAGGAAGGCTTCGAGGTCACCGTCGCGGGGGACGGCCCGACCGCGCTGGAGAACTTCGAGTCCGAGGGCGCGGACATCGTGCTGCTGGACCTCATGCTCCCCGGGATGTCCGGCACCGATGTGTGCAAGCGACTGCGGATGACGTCGACCGTCCCGGTGATCATGGTGACCGCCCGCGACAGTGAGATCGACAAGGTCGTCGGCCTGGAGTTGGGCGCCGACGACTACGTGACCAAGCCTTATTCGGCCCGCGAACTCATCGCCCGCATCCGGGCGGTGCTGCGCCGCGGTGCCGAGGCCGAGGCGGAGCCGGTCAGCGACATCGGCGTCCTGGAGTCGGGGCCGGTACGGATGGACATCGAGCGGCACACGGTGCTGGTCCGCGGTTCGGCCGTCACGCTGCCGCTCAAGGAGTTCGACCTGCTGGAGTACCTGCTGCGCAACTCGGGCCGGGTCCTCACGCGCGGACAGCTCATCGACCGGGTGTGGGGGTCGGACTACGTCGGCGACACCAAGACCCTCGACGTCCACGTCAAGCGTCTGCGCTCGAAGATCGAGTCCGATCCCGGCAAGCCGGTGCACCTGGTGACCGTCCGCGGGCTGGGCTACAAGTTCGAGGGCTGACCGCCCCGCTGCAAATCCGCTAGCCTCCGTCCGGATCCGCTACCCCTACACGGGTAGCGGATCCGGAGCCGGAGTAGCGGATTCTGGAGCGCCCCGCTCGGGACCCGCTCAGGAGCCGCCGGCCCGCTCGGTCGCCGGGTGCACGGCCACGATCCCGAGCTGCCGCCGACGCCGGCACGCCGCGGCGAGCACCTCGTAGCACTGCGCGCCCAGGAGCTCGACGAGTTCGTCACGCAGTGAGATGTAGACGGGGTCGACGCCGACGTGAGCCTCGGGCGAGCCTGTGCAGTACCAGTCGAGGTCCAGCCCGCCCGGGCCCCAGCCGCGGCGGTCGTACTCGCCGACGCGGGTGTGGAGGATCTCCACCTCGTCGGGGCGGGTCTCCCATTCGCGGGTCACGTGGATCGGCAGCTGCCAACAGACGTCCGGCTTGGACTCGGGCAGGCTCCGCCCCGTCCGCCCGGCCAAGTGGTGCAGGGCGCAGCCCGACCCGGTCGGCCATCCGACGTCGTTGAAGAATACGCACCTCCCGCCCAGGCGGCGCGTCCTGAGAGCGGGCTCCATCTCGCCGTCGTCACCGGTCAGTTCGTCCTCCTCCAGCCACGCCTCCTGCGCGGCTCCCTCCGCCGCCGCGGCGGCGTGGGCGGCCTCACGGTGCTGCCATTCCTCCGGACGCAGCAGGGCGACGTTGGCCTCGAGCCGCTGCCGGTCGGAGTCGTCGGAGAGGAAGGCGCCGTGCGTGCAGCAACCGGAGTCGGGCTGGTCGCGGTCGATGCCGTGGCAGGCGGGCGTGCCGAAGACGCACGTCCACGACGACAGCAGCCAGGTCATGTCGGCGGAGATCAGATGTTCGTCATTCGCGGGGTCGGGGAACGTGTACCACTCCCGCGGGAAGTCGAGGGGGACCTCGGGCTGAGGGGCGCCCGGGGTCGGGGGGCGTTCGGTGGCGGTCACAACCTGCGACCGTAGACCGTTTAGGGTGGTCGTGTGAGATTAGGTGTCCTGGACGTGGGAAGTAACACGGTCCACTTCGTGGTGGTCGATGCCCACCGGGGTGGTCATCCCACGCCCATGAACGATTCCAAGACCCGGCTACGCCTGATCGAGTACCTGGACGACGACAACAACATCTCCAAGACCGGCATCGCCCGGCTCATCGACGCGGTCAACGAGGCCGCCGAGCTCGCCGAGGCGACCAAGTGCCGCGAGGTCATGGCGTTGGCCACCTCCGCCGTGCGCGACGCGGCCAACTCGGACGACGTGTTGGCCAAGGTGGAGAAGGAGACCGGCATCGAGCTGCGGGTGCTCTCCGGTGAGGACGAGGCGCGCATGACGTTCCTCGCCGCGCGTCGATGGTACGGCTGGAGCGCGGGGCGGATCATCAACCTCGACATCGGTGGTGGGTCGTTGGAAATGACCCACGGGGAGGACGAGCTGCCCGAGCAGGCGTTCAGTCTGCAGCTGGGCGCCGGCCGGCTCACCCACGACTGGTTCAAGACCGACCCGCCGGAGCGCAAGCGCATCAACCAGCTGCGTGACTACATCGACGCCGAGCTCGACGGGCCGGCCCGGGAACTCCGGGCGGCCGGTGAGCCCGACCTCGCGTGCGCCACCTCCAAGACGTTCCGTATGTTGGCCCGGCTCACGGGTGCGGCGCCGTCGTCGGAGGGCCCACGGGTGGACCGGGTGCTCACAGCCGCCGGTCTGCGGCAGGTGATCGCGTTTATCTCCCGCATGACGGCCGCCGACAGGGCAGAGTTGGAGGGCATCAGCTCCGACCGCTCGCATCAGGTGGTGGCGGGAGCGCTGGTGGCGGAGGCGTCCATGCGTGCGTTGGGTCTGGAAAGTGTGAAAATCTGTCCGTGGGCTCTGCGAGAGGGGCTCATCCTGCAGCGTCTCGACCGGGACGTGGGCGGCGACGGGAAGGGGAGCTGACGATGGCCGAGGATTCAGACGGTCAGCAGATCACCGTGGCGGAGCTGCTCAAGCGCATGGGCGCGGAGCAGCAGGACGCCCCGGCCGGGCGTCGGCGTCGCCGGGCCGACGAGGGCGGCGGACTCAGCGTCTCCGAGCTCACCGGTGAGATCCCCAAGATCACCGACGACACCGTGCTCAGTGGTCGCGCGGCGCGGCGTCGGGCGCGGGAGGCCGAGGAGGCAGCAGCCGCCGGCGGCGACGCCGACCAGGGCGCGGAGTCGGTGCCGGATGGTGGTGCCCCGACGGGCGCCGAGAAGACCCCGGGGACGACGACGAGGTCGTCCACCTCTGAGGCCCCGCAGACCCCGCGGCCCTCGGGACGGCGGCGGGCCCCGGAGGCAGGGGCGCCCGCGTCCACGCCGGCCGGGTCGGCCGAGAAGTCGTCCGCGGCGAAGGCCACCACGCCATCGGGCACCACCACGCCGCCGGCCTCGTCGACGGCCACCACGACGCCGTCCACCCCGCCGTCGGCAACCACACCGCCGGCTTCGCAGCAGGCCACCACGCGGATGCCGGCCGCCTCACCGCAGCAGGCCCCGACGTCGGCGACTCCGTCCGCGCCCGCCCCGTCGCGCTCCGCCCCCGACGACGCGGCCCAGCAGGGGAAGAAGGGCGGCCTGCGCGGGCTGTTCGGCCGCAAGCGCAAGGATGCGGAGCAGTCGGGGTCCGACGCTCCCGCCACCCGCCCGACGCCCGCTGATCGTGGGGGCGTGGGGCCCGCCGGCGCCGCGGCCGCAGGTGTTGCGGGCGCTGCTGCTGCCGGTGTCGCCGGCACCGCAGCCCCGGGCTCGGGCGACAAGTCAGCTCCGTCCGCAGCGGCCGGAACCGGAGACAAGGCCGCGCCGGCCTCGTCCACCGCCCCGGCGGTCAAGCCCGCCACCGCCAAGGCCGCCCCCGGCAAGCCCGGCACCGCCAAGCCCGGCACGGACAAGTCTGCCGCGACCTCCGGTTCTGCCGAGGTCGGCAAGGCTTCCGGGGCCACCGACACGGCCGTCACAGCAGACAAGCGCGTCACCGAGAAGCCCGCCGGGGCCCCCACCGCTCCGGCGGCCGACAAGCCCGCCGCCGCAGACAAGCCCGCCGCAGGGGCCGATGCCTCCGCATGGGGTGTGCCGTCGGGCAGTGGCTCGACCGCCCACCGCGCCCCCGAGGCGCCAGCCGGGCAGCCCGACGATTCCGACTCCGCCACGCGCGGGGGTGCCCTCGGCGCGGCGACTGCTGCCGCCGCCGGAGGCGCGGGAGTCGCGGGGATGGCTGCGGCAGTGGCCGGCGCGGGCACCGGCACCGAGCGGCCGAAGGTCGACGAGACGAAGTCCGACGCGACCGGCAACGACGCGGCGCAGACTGACGCAACGACAGCGGACCAGCAGTCGGTCGATCGACCCCGGTCCGACGCCCCGGTCGCCGACCGAACGGGCACTGACCGGGCCGACGCCGACCGGGCCGACGCCGCGACGCCGGCACCTGCGTCGCAGCAGACCCCTGCGGAGCCGGACAGCTCGCAGTACCGCGACTTCGACTACGCCCCCGGCGGAGCCGAGCCCGAGCGGTCGCCGGCGTCGCAGTGGCTGATCCTTGTCGCGCAGGTGCTCGCCTCCGCGGTCGCGGGCGCGGCCCTGTTCATCGGCTTCCAGCTGCTCTGGCGCGACCTGCCATGGGTGGCCTTCGCGCTGGCGATCGTGGTGATCGTCGGACTGGTGGCCATGGTCCGTGTCCTGCGCAGGAGCAACGACTCCGTCAGCATCGCCCTCGCCGTGATCGTCGGCCTGGGCGTGACGTGCGGGCCACTCCTGCTCAGACTCGTCTCCTAGCCGGCCCCAGCCCCGGCTCCCACTCCGCCCGCACCCCGCCCGCGCCTGCTCCAGGTGCGGGCGGGGCCGTTTCAGCCGCGGTGCGCGAGCGGGAACCGGCGACGGGCAACCGAATCCCTCCCGCCGCCCATCCGATGTCGCTCCACCCAACGGATGCGATAGGTGGAGCGACATCGAATAGGCGGCGGTGGCGGCGGGCGCGATTCGATGGGTGGCGCGAGCGGGCAGCCCCGTCTCCCGCAGCCGGCGGGCGGCCGCGCACGCGTGTGGCACTGTAAGGGCATGACGAGAATCGCAGTGGTCGGTGGCGGACGCATCGGCGAGGCCCTCATCGCGGGACTCCGTGAGGCCGGGACCGAGCCGTCGGACATCGTGGTGATCGAGGCCGTGGAGGCCCGCGCCGACCAGTTGGCCAAGAAGTACAACATCCTGTCCACCAGCCTCGACATCGGCTGCGAGGGCGCCGACGTGATCGTGGTGGCCGTCAAGCCCCAGGACGTGCCGGCGGTGGTCGGCCGCATCGGCGACGCCATCTCCGACAGCGTCCACGAGTCGATCGTGGTCTCGCTCGCGGCCGGCGTGCCGACGACCGTGCTGGAGAACAAGCTCAGCGCCGGCTCGCCGGTCGTGCGGGTCATGCCCAACACGGCGATGCTCGTCGGGCACGGCGTCTCCGCGCTCTGCAAGGGCCGCTATGCGCGCGATGAGCACCTCGAGCAGGTGTCCACGATCATGGAGAGCGTGGGCCTCGTCGTCGTCGTCACCGAGGCCCAGATGGACGCGGTGACCGCGGTGTCCGGGTCCGGCCCCGCCTACTTCTTCCTCATGGCGGAGGCGATGGTCGACGCCGGCGTGGAGCGCGGGCTGCCGCGCGACGTGGCGCTGAAGCTGGCGGCCGGCACGGCGCTCGGCGCGGGCGCGATGCTCACCGGCGGTGGCGAGGGACCCGCCGAACTGCGCTACAACGTCAGCTCCCCGGGCGGCACCACCGCGGCGGCGATCCGCAGGCTGGAGGCCGGGGGACTGCGCTCGGCGGTGGCGGACGCGGTCGAGGCGGCGGCGTCGCGGTCGCGGGCGTTGGCACTGGCCTCCACCGATGGCGACGACGACGACGAGATCGACTGACCCGCCACCCGGGCCCGTCGCCGAGGCGACCGAACGGGCCGGGTGTGCCCCTACCGAACCGACCCGCCGGGTGAGATGTGACCCACCCGGCGGGTCGCTCATTTAGCACAAGCCCAGCTCAGGGCGGGTGAGGCGCGGATCGGGCGGCGTGTCGTCGATGTAATTCGCCCACTCCCGTCGCATTGATCACACCATTCACGCTAGGCTCATGCCCAGCACGTGCGTGTCCGTACCGCAGGAGGGGAAGCCTGCGGCACGACGCGTGCCACGAAGGGTTGTGACGATGGCGACTACCGACAAGACCGATAGCGGCGCACAGGCGGCGGGGGGCTCGCAGTTCCTCACCGTGGCCGAGGTCGCCGCGCTGATGCGCGTGTCCAAGATGACGGTCTACAGACTCGTGCACTCGGGCGAGCTGCCCGCCGTGCGGGTGGGGCGGTCGTTCCGGGTCCACTCCAAGGCCGTGCACGAGTACCTCGACACGTCGTACTTCTCCGCGGGCTGACGCACTGAACCGCCCCGGCGGGGCGGTGTCCGGCCCGTTTTCGTGGCCGCGGGGAGCGAGAGGTAGTCTGGACGGGTTCCGTCCCGGCTTTCGAGCTCGCTCTCAGGCGCCGGAGCGCAAGTCAAGGCCCTTCGCGGGCCGTAAGGCCCCAGACCAGTAGTCGACAGGTAGGTGACCCCGATATGGGTTCTGTGATCAAGAAGCGCCGCAAGCGTATGTCCAAGAAGAAGCACCGCAAGATGCTCCGCCGTACCCGCGTGCAGCGTCGCAAACTCGGTAAGTGAGTCCGGCGGCGCCTCGGTAGCGCCCGGACTCACGCCTGTAGCGGATGCCCGTCACCCACAGTGGTGGCGGGTATCGGTGTATTTCGGGGCGGGGCGCCGCTCGGCCGGCGTCGGCGGCGAGGTCCGCGCACATGGGCAGGGGGGTCCGCAGTTAGACTCGGCCGGGTGGACACCGAACTGCCAGACCGTAGCCCGGCTCGCGCCGTCGCGGTCGTGGGCGGTAGCCGGTATCTCGGCGCCCACCTGGTCGGCATGCTGCTGCGCAACGACTCCGTCGAGCGCGTCCTGGCGATCGACTCGGTCAAGCCGTCGCCGCAGCACCGCCGACGGATGCGCGACGCCGAGTTCGTGCGCCTCGACCCGCAGTCCCCGCGCCTGCAGGGGATTCTGCGTGAGGCCGGCATCGACACGGTCGTGCACGCCGGGCTGCACCACACCGATTTCGCCCCCGGCGGCCGCGCGGCCGTCAAGGAGGCCAACATCATGGGCTCCATGCACGTGATCGCCGCGTGCGGACGGGCCGCGACGGTCAAGCGGTTCGTGCTCATCTCGTCGACCTCGGTGTACGGCTCCTCGGGGGTCGACCCGGCGATGTTCACCGAGGACATGGCCGCCCGGCGTCAGCCCAGTGGCGGCATCCCGCTCGACCACCTGTCGGTCGAGGGGTACGTGCGTGGGATGTCCCGCAAGCGTCCGGACATCGACGTGACGATCCTGCGCATCCCCGCCATCCTCGGGCTGCCCGAGCCCACGGTGGTCGGCGAGCTGCTGCTGCCGTCCGTCGCACCGGTCCTGGCCGGATACGACCCGCGCATCCAGCTGCTGCACCCGCAGGACGCACTCGATGCGCTGCTGCACGCAGCGACGGGGGCGCCCCCCGGGACGTACAACATCGCGGCCGACGGCATCCTCACCCTGACGCAGGCCATCCGCCGCGCCGGCCACATCCCGCTGCCGGTGATGCCGCAGACGTTCAAACTCGCGGCGCGGTTGCTCTCCAGCCAGGGACTGCGCGACATCGGGCCCTCGCAGCTGCGCTACCTGCGGTACGGCCGCACCATGGACACCACCCGGATGCGCACCAGGTTCGGGTTCACGCCCCGGTACACCACCGAGGAGGCGCTGCACGCCTACCTCGTCGACTCGGGGGCCGAGCCCCTCGTCACGCGCGCCGCACTCGAGCGCAAGACCGCCAAGATCGCCAGCAGACTGCCCGGCCCGGTGGCCAGCCGACTGCGCGCGGGCGTGAACTCGACCATCGGCGAGCTCGAGTCGATAGGGGCCCTGCCGGAGCCGAGCGTGCCGGAACCGAACGAGGCGGAACCGAACGAGCCCGACCCGATCGAGGAGGGGGCGCCGTGAAGGGCCCGGAATTCGACCTGTCCCAACCACTCGGCGGCCCCCGCTGGGGAGAGGGCCGACGCGACGCCCCCGGTTACCGAACCGTCGGCGAGGGCTTCGTAGGGGAGACCACCAACAGCGATGCCGCGGCCACCGAGCTCGGCAGGATCGTCGACAGGTTCCTCACCTCCCTGCGCAGCTCGATCGGTCAGGTGGTCGACGCACTGCCCCTCGATGCCGAGGTCCTGGCGCCCGTCCGCGAACTGACCCGCGGTGTCGACACGATGCTCGCGACCGGCGACATCAGCGCCCTGTCCACCCTGGCGGACGCCGTCAACGCCGCCGGCGAGCTCCTGGCCTCCCGTGTCACCGGCGGGTACGAGGTCGACGAGTTCGGGTTCGACGAGCACTTCCACACCAACGTGTGGCTGCCCCTGTGGCGGCCGCTGTTCGAGCACTGGTTCCGGGTCGAGGTGATCGGTGCCGAGAACATCCCCGCCGACGGCGCCGGCCTGATCGTCTCCAACCACGCCGGCGTCCTGCCGCTCGACGGGATGATGACCACCGTCGCCGTCCACGACCACGCCGGACGCGCCCTGCGTCTGCTCGCCGCCGACCTGGCCATGTCGCTGCCGGTCTCCGCGCCGCTGGCCCGCCGGGCGGGGGCGACCCTGGCCTGTGCCGCCGACGCCGAGCGCCTGCTGGAGAGCGGTCACGTGGTGGCCGTGTGGCCGGAGGGCTTCAAGGGGCTCGGCAAGCCGTTCGCCGACCGCTACCGCCTGCAGCGCTTCGGCCGCGGCGGGTTCGTGGCCACCGCCCTGGCCGCTGGCGCGCCGATCATCCCGTGCTCGGTGGTCGGCTCCGAGGAGATCTACCCCAAGATCGGTGAGGTCCCGGCGCTCGCGCGGCTGCTCGGCCTGCCGTACATGCCCGTCACGCCCGCGTTCCCACTCCTCGGCGCGCTCGGCGGCATCCCGCTGCCCACCAAGTGGACGATCGAGTTCGGCGAGCCGATCGAGACCTCGCACCTGGGGCCCGACGCCGCAGAGGACCCGATGGTGGTATTCGAGATCACCGACCAGGTCCGGGAGACCATCCAGAACACGCTGTTCCGCAACCTCGCCCGCCGCGGCAGCGTCTTCTTCGGCTGAGCCGGCGGCGGGGGAGCGCCCCGGCGCGGACCCGCGTCAGAAGATGCGGCGCGCCCGGTCCATCGCGCGGCTGGCGTAGTCCGAGCGCGCGGCCGCCCGGGCACCCGCGAGCCCGCCGACGGCGAGAACACCCGGCATCGCCTTCTTCGCGGCCTTGCGGACGGTGCGGAAGTCCTTGATGTTCCAGCCGTTCTCCGAGGCGTACTTGCGCAGCTTCGAATCCGGGTTGATGGCGACCGGGTTGCCCACCATCGTGAGCATCGGCATGTCGTTGAAACTGTCCGAGTACGCGTAGCACTTGGCCAGGTCGAAGCCCTCGGCCTCGGCGAGCTTGGCGATCGCGTGCGCCTTGCCGGGCCCGTGCAGGATGTCGCCCACGAGGCGGCCGGTGTAGACGCCGTACTCCTCCTCCGCGACCGTGCCCAGCGCACCCGTCAGGCCCAACCGGGCGGCGATCACCCGCGCCAGCATCACCGGCGTCGCGGTGACCAGCCAGACCTGCTGCCCGGCGTCCAGGTGCATCTGCACCAGCGAGCGGGTGCCCGGCCAGACGCGGTCGAGCATCGAGGTGTCCACGACCTCCTCGCTCAGTTCGGTCAGTTCGGCGACGGTGCGACCCTTGACGAAGCTCAGGGCCTTGTCGCGTCCGGTGGCGACGTCCTCGGCGTTCTCCTCCCCGGAGATCCGGAACTTGGCCTGCGACCACGCCAACCCGGCGACGTCGCGCGCGGTGAAGAAGCGATGCTTGGCCAGCCCGCGGGCCAGCAGGATGATCGACGCGCCCTGGATGAGGGTGTTGTCCACGTCGAAGAACGCCGCGACCCGCGGGTCCGGCACGAACGGCTCGAGCGACTCGTCGGTCTCGGCGGCGGCACGGTCGGCGGCGGCACGGTCGGTTGCCGCACGCTCGGCGACGGCGTCCGCGGGGCGGTCGGCGACGGCGGTCCCGGCACCCGCGCCCGCGCCCGCGCCGGACCCCTCGCCCTCGCCCTCGGCGGGGTCGTAGTCGGCCAGCGGCGGGCCGGGCTCGGCACCGGGCTCGAGTTTGACGGCGTGCTGGGCAGAGGCCTCACCGGCGCGCCGCTGGATCCGCGCGTCGCGGCGCCGCCACAGCAGCCGACCCAGAGCCGAGCCGAGATCGGCACGACCGGGAAGCCGCGGGCCGGACCGGGAGCGGTGGGACTCCACCGGTTCGGCGGCGTCCTCGGAGGCCTCGCCGCCGGGGGTGGGCGCGTTGTCGTCGTCGTTGTCGTCGGCGTCGTCGTTCACCGGGCGGGAGTCGTTCACCGGGCGGGACCTCCTGAAGGGCGCGGGGACCCCATCCTAGAGCAGCCCCGAGGGGGTGGTGCACTATCGAGCCATGGTGCACACGGTGACCCTGTTGACCCGCGAGGGCTGCGGCAGCTGCATCCGCGTCCACGGCCAGTTGATCCCACTGTGCGAGGGTGCGGGCGCCCGGCTCGAGGTGACCGACGTCGACCACGCCGCGGACCGCGAACTCGCCGCCGAATACGGCGACCGCCTGCCGGTGGTGTTGGTCGACGGCGCGGAGCATTCGTGTTGGGAGGTCGACGACGACGAGCTGCTGGCCACCCTCGCCGGGGCCGGCCCGTTCCCGGGATGGGACTGAACCGGCCGACGGGCGCGGGCGGTGCCGGGGGGTGCGCGCGGCGGTGGCCGCGACGGTGGGCGGTCACTCCTCCCGCGGCGCGTCGCGCAGGTCCCGCAGGATGGTCGCGTGCCGGAGCAGGAACGCGCCCTCGTCGAGCTTCTTGCGCCGCAGCCACCCGGTGACCTCGCTGTTGTGCTTGCTCGCGTTGCACGACGCGCAGGCCGGGACCACGTTCTCCAGGGTGTAGCGCCCGCCGCGTGAGATGGGCTGGACGCAGTCCTTCTGCAGCGCGGGCCCGGTCGCGGAGCAGTAGGCGCAGGCTTTCCACGCGTCGAGGATCCGGGCCCACTGCGGGTCGGTGAGGTCGTTGTCGACGCGGGACAGACGCCGCTGACGACGCTTCGCGTATCGGGCGCGGGTCGCGGCGGACATGGTCGACGAGGACCTGCGGCGAGGGGGCACGGATGCCACCGTACTGCGGTCCGTGCTGTTCACGGTGCCCGCGGGAGGGCGGCCGGATATAGCATCCGCCCCTGTCACGGTTTTGTCCCGGGGTGTCAGGCGGGTTACGGTGGAGCCCGTTACGGGTCGTACGCAGGCTTGAGGCCACGGCCGTCCCGGCAGGGTGTTTCCGCCATGGGAGCGCCTTGTACGCAGCCGTGCACACCGACGGGAGACGACCGACTGTGGACCAGCGTTCCGCGAGTTCGTCCTGCGGGGCCCCGTCTGTTCTCCGACCGTCTCCTCGCCGAGTTGACGAGTTGGCATCCATTCTGGCATGGGCCCCCGAGGCCCTGGCGTCCGGGGGGCGGTTGTGAGCATTCTCCTGGTGGGGCTGTCCCATCACAGTGCGCCGGTGTCACTGCTCGAGGCGGTCGCCGTCTCCGAGTCCGAGCGCGACGGGCTCACCGAGGAACTCATCGCCGGCGAGAACGTCGACGAGGCGATGATCGTCACCACCTGCAACCGCGTCGAGGTCTACTCCGCCGTGGACGCGTTCCACCCGGCGCTGGACGACGTCGTGACCCTGCTCTCGCGCCACTCCGGCCTGGGCGCCGACGAACTGAGCCGCCACCTGTACGTGCGCTACTCGGAGTCCGCCGCCGAGCACCTGTTCTCCGTGGCCTCGGGACTGGACTCGATGGTCGTGGGCGAGCAGCAGATCATCGGCCAGATCCGCACCGCCTACCAGTCGGCGTCCGAGATCGGCGCGGCCGGCACCACCCTGCACCGGCTCGCCCAGCAGGCGCTGCACGTGGGCAAGCGCGTGCACACCGAGACCGGCATCGACTCCGCCGGCGCGTCGGTCGTCTCCGTCGCGCTGGACCGCGCGGCCGAGATCCTCTCGGACGGCGCCAGCCGCAGTCTCGACGGACGCCGGGCGGTCGTGCTCGGGGCCGGCGCGATGGGCGGCCTGGCCGTCGCCCACCTCGGCCGCGGCGGGATCTCCCACATCGAGATCACCAACCGCACCCCGGAGCGCGCCGACCGGTTGGCCGAGATCGCCGGCGACTCCGGCACCCCGGCCACGGCGTTCCCCCTCGCGGGGCTCGCCGAGGCCGTCGCCCGCGCCGACATCCTCTTCACCTGCACCGGGGCCGTCGGCACCGTCGTCACCCTGGGCGACGTACACACCGCGCTCGCGGGCCGCGGCGACCGCGGCCCGCTCGTCATCTGCGACCTCGGCATGCCGCGCGACGTCGACCCCGCCGTCGCCGGCCTGCCCGGCGTGACCGTCCTGGGAATCGAGGCGCTCAAGGCCGACCCCGCCACCTCCGCCGCCGCCGCGGACGCCGACGCCGCCCGCACGATCGTCGACGCCGAGCTCACCGCGTACACGCAGGCCGAGCGCATGGCCGGCGTCGGGCCGCTCATCGGGCAGCTGCGCGGGCGCGGTGGGCAGGTCGTCGCGGCCGAGATGCGCCGGCTCGAGTCCCGGCTGCCAGACATGGACGAGAAGGTCCGCGACGAGGTCGCCAACACCGTCCGCCGGGTCGTCGACAAGCTTCTGCACCCGCCCACGGTGCGGTTCCGGGAACTCGCCGCCCAACCGGACGGCGAGAACTACGCGGCGGTCGTACGCACACTGTTCGACCTGGACAACACCGTGGACGGTAGAAGCGAGGAGGCGTCATGAGCAGGACCCTGAAGGTGGGCACGCGGGGCAGCACCCTGGCCACCACCCAGGCCGGGCACGTCCGCGACGCCCTCATCGCCGCCGGGTACCCGGCCGAACTGGTGATCGTGCGGACCCGCGGCGACGTGGTGAT
The DNA here is from genome assembly GCF_024519835.1 of Dietzia sp. Die43. Lineage (NCBI taxonomy): Bacteria > Bacillati > Actinomycetota > Actinomycetes > Mycobacteriales > Dietziaceae > Dietzia > Dietzia sp. Die43. The sequence continues at coordinate 90,470 of NZ_JALJRF010000016.1, forward strand.
GGCCCCGGTCGAGCGCATCGGCGTGGGCGTGTTCACCCTCGAACTGCGCGCCGCCCTCGAGCGCGGGGACTGCGACATCGCCGTCCACTCGTACAAGGACCTGCCGACCGCGCCCGACGACCGGTTCGCCCCCATCGCCGTGCCGCCGCGCGTCGACCCGTCCGACGTGCTCATCGCCCGCGACGGGCTCACCATGGCCACGCTGCCCGAGGGCGCCCGGGTCGGGACCTCCGCCCCGCGCCGGCGCTCCCAGCTCGCGGCCCTGCGCCCCGACCTCGACCTGCACCCCCTGCGCGGGAACATCGACACGCGGATGGGATACGTCACCAGCGGCGACCTCGACGCGGTCGTCCTGGCGGCGGCCGGCCTCGACCGCACCGGTGCGGGAGAGCGTGCCACCCACCGGTTCGGCATCGACGAGATGCTCCCCGCCCCCGCGCAGGGCGCCCTCGCCGTCGAATGTCGCGCCGACGACACCGAGGCCGCCGAGGCCCTCACCGTCGTCGACCACCTGCCCTCCCGGGTCCGGATCACCGCCGAGCGCAGGCTCCTGCGCGACCTCGAGGCCGGTTGCACCGCCCCGGTCGGCGCGCGCGCCGAACTCGACGGCGCCGGACTCGACAGCGGTGGCGAACTGACGCTGCACGCGGTGGCGGCCGCCCACGACGGCTCCACCGTCCTGCGCACCCACGGCACCACCGCCACCGCAGACCACCCGGACGGACCGATCGCCGCCGCCGACGAGCTGGGCCGCCGACTCGCGGCCGAACTGCTCGACCGCGGCGCCCGTGACCTCATGGCCGGGGAATCGCCCGAGCAACGCGCCCCACTCGTACCGAGGGAATCCACGACGGCGCCACCCACCGTCACCGACCCCTGATCCCCGAACTCCCATCTCGCGCGCAGCCAGCGCGCGGCACCCACCCCACGGAGAGACGAACAATGACTCGAGCACGCACCACCCGCCCCGGAACCGTCCGCTTCGTCGGCGGCGGTCCAGGCAACGCGGGGATGCTCACCTGCCGGGCCCAAGAGGTCCTCACCGGCAACCCGCTGGTGTTCGCCGACGCCGACGTCTCGGCCGACGTGCTGGCGCTGGTCGCTACCGAGGTCCCGGTGCCGCAGGAACTGCTCGACGCGCGCCGGGCCGAGATGGACGCCGCCGTGGCCGCCGAGGACAAGGCCGAGATCAAGCGTCTCAAGGCCCTGCCCGCGCCCACCGCCGCCGACGTCCGCCCCGTGCTCGGTGAGCCCGCCGCCGTGGCCAAGCAGCTCGTCGCCGAGGCCAAGAAGGGCCGCGACGTGGTCCGTCTCGTCACCGGCGACCCCATGACCACCGACGCCACCGTCACCGAGATCGCCGCCGTCGGCCGCACCGTCGTGCCGTTCGAGGTCGTCCCCGGCGTCGCCGAGGCCACCGCCGTTCCCGCCTTCGCCGGCATCGCGCTCGGTTCCGGCTACGTGTTCGCCGACGGCCGCGGCAAGGTCGACTGGGCCGCTCTCGTCGGCTCGCCCGGCCCGATCGTCCTGCGCACCACCGGCCGGCACCTCGCCGAGGCCGCCTCCAGCCTCGCCGAGCAGGGACTCGCCGCCGGCACCCCGGTGACCGTCACCTGCTCCGGTTCGCTCTGCGCCCAGAAGTCCGCCGACGGTACCCTGGCCACCATGGCCGAGGTCGGTCGCGACATGGACGGGGACCTGGTGGTCACCATCGGCAAGTCCGCCGGTGAGCGTCACCGCCACCAGTGGTGGGAGTCGCGCGCCATGTTCGGCTGGAACGTGCTCGTGCCCCGCACCAAGGCGCAGTCCGCCGAGATGAGCGACCGCATCGCCGAGCACGGCGCCGTGCCCGTCGAGGTGCCCACCATCGCCGTCGAGCCGCCCCGCAGCCCCGCCCAGATGGAGCGCGCCGTCAAGGGCCTCGTCGACGGCCGCTACCAGTGGGTCGTGTTCACCTCCTCCAACGCCGTGCGCGCCGTGTGGGAGAAGTTCGTCGAGTTCGGCCTCGACGCCCGCGCCTTTTCCGGCGTGAAGATCGCCTGCGTCGGCGAGGGCACCGCCGCCCGCGTCCGCGAACTGGGCATCCAGCCCGAGCTGCTGCCCAGCGGCGAGCAGTCCAGCCTCGGCCTGCTCGAGGTGTTCCCGCCGTACGACGACGTGCTCGACCCCGTCAACCGGGTCCTGCTGCCGCGCGCCGACATCGCCACCGAGACCCTCGCCGAGGGCCTCACGGGCCGCGGCTGGGAGATCGAGGACGTCACCGCGTACCGCACCGTCCGCGCCGCCCCGCCGGCCGCCGAGATCCGCGAGATGATCAAGACCGGCGGGTTCGACGCGGTGTGCTTCACCAGCTCGTCCACCGTCCGCAACCTGGTCGGCATCGCCGGTAAGCCGCACGCGCGCACGCTCATCGCCTGCATCGGGCCGCGCACCGCGGAGACCGCCGCCGAGTTCGGCCTGCGCGTGGACGTCCAGCCCGAGAACGCGTCCGTGCTCGACCTGGTCGATGCCCTCGCCGCGCACGCCGACCACCTGCGCGCGGCCGGCGAACTGCCGCCCCCGCGCCGCCGCGCCCGGCGCCGCTGAGCCGCAGCCCCGCCGCCCGCACCGCCTGCCCCGTCCGGCCGACCAGCCGCGCGGGGCAGGCGCGTGTTCAGGGGTCGACGAGCCCGCGGAGCTCGGCCAGCGCCGCCCGCAACCCGGCCATCCGCTCTGCGCCGAGGTGTGCCTCCCACTCGGCGTCGACGCGTCGCTCTTCCGCCCGGGCGACCGGGATGAGCTCCCGGCCCCGCGCCGTGAGCCGGACCAGCCGGGCCCGGCCGTCATCCGGATCCGCCACCCGCCGGACGAACCCCGCCGCCGCCAACCTGTCGACCAGGGCGGTCGCGGTCTGTTTGGCGATCCGGGCGCGCTCAGCCAACACGATGAGTCGCGTGCCCTCGTCGTCGTCGATCCCCGCCAGCAGGCGGATCTGCGCGCGCGTGATGTCACCGAAGCCGGCGGCGTCCAGCGCCGCCGCGATCCGGTCCTCCGCCGCGCGGTAGCCCAGCCACATGAGCAGGCTCGTCGGCGCGGGTGGCCCGCCGGGCGGGGTCTCGGGGTCCACGGCAACTCCTCAGGTCCGGCGACCGAATATAGTCCTATCATGGTACTAGTCGCGGCCCGGGTGGTCGGGTCGCACCGGAGGAAGGGGTCGTCATGGACGACACCGAGGTCTGGGCGGCCGTCGACCGGCGCCGCCGCGCGGTCGCCGACTGCCTCGACGAGCTCCCGCCCGGCGACTGGGACCGGCCCTCGCTGTGCGAGGCGTGGACCGTCCGCGAGGTCGCAGCGCACCTCACCCTCGCCGGGCTCCCGCGGTGGCGCCTCGTGCCGATGTTCCTGCGCTACCCGGGCAGCACCAACCGCATGATCCGCGACGGCTCCGCCGCGCTGGCCCGACGGATGTCCGACGAGCAGATCGTCGCCGCCCTCCGCGGAATGATCGGACACCACCGGCCGTTCCCCGGCCTGACCTGCCGCGAGGCGCTGATCGATGTGGTGGGGCACACGCAGGACATCACCATCCCGCTGGGCCGCGAGATCCCGATCCCCGCCGAGGAGATCGCCGAGGCCGCCGACCGGGTCGTGTCCTACGGCGGCCGGGGTAACGCCAAGGTGTTCCGCCCCCTGCCGACCGAGGGGGTGCGCATGGTCGCCGACGATCACGCCTGGGCCGCCGGCGACGGGCCCGAGGTGACCGGATCGACGCGGGACCTGTTCCTGGCGCTCACCGGCCGCACAGTGCACCTCCACCGCCTCGGCGGGCCGGGCGCCGAGCTCGTGCGCGGGCGCGTCGCGACGTAGCGCAGGTCCGCGCCGCGCCCGACCACCGGCGACTTTCGTACAGTGGGGGTCGTGACGACACCGCCTGACGAGACCACGTCCGTTCCCGCGCCACTGGTGCGCCCGCGTCGACTCCGCTCGACGCCGGCCATGCGCAGGCTCGTCGCCGAGACCACGCTCGCCCCGCGGCAGCTGGTGCTCCCCGCGTTCGTGGCCGACGGGATCGACGCCCCGCGCGACATCTCGTCGCTGCCCGGGGTCGTCCAGCACACCGTCGACTCGCTGCGGCGCGAGGCCGTCGCCGCCGCCGAGGCGGGACTGGGCGGCATCATGCTGTTCGGCGTGCCCCTCGACGCGGACAAGGACGCCACCGGCAGCTGCGGCGCCGACCCCGGCGGCATCCTCAACCGCGCGCTGTCCGCCGTCCGCGCCGAGGTCGGCGACGACCTCGTGATCATGGCCGACACCTGCCTCGACGAGTTCACCGACCACGGCCACTGCGGTGTGCTCGGCACCGACCCGCGCGGCGAGCAGATCGTCGACAACGACGCCACGCTCGCCGCCTACAACGACCTCGCCGTCGCCCAGGCCGCCGCCGGAGCCCATGTCGTGGGGCCCAGCGGGATGATGGACGGCCAGATCGCCGCCATCCGCGAAGCCCTCGACCGCGAGGGGTACCAGGACGTCGCGGTGTTGGCCTACAGCGCCAAGTACGCCAGCGCCTTCTACGGCCCGTTCCGCGAGGCCGTCGGTTCGTCCCTGCGCGGCGACCGGCGCACCTACCAGCAGGACCCGGCCAACCTGCGCGAGTCGCTGCGCGAGGTGCAGCTCGACCTCGAGGAGGGCGCCGACATGGTCATGGTCAAGCCCGCCATGTCCTACCTCGACGTCCTGCGCCAGACCGCCGAGATCTCCGACGTGCCGGTGGCCGCCTACCAGGTCTCCGGCGAGTACGCGATGATCTCCGCCGCCGCCGAGCGCGGCTGGATCGACCACGACCCGGCCGTCATGGAATCGCTGACCTCCATCCGCCGCGCGGGCGCGGACATCGTCCTGACCTACTGGGCCCTGCACGCCGCGCGCCTCCTCGCCGACGGGTGGGGGTCCCGGTGACCCGCGGCAGCGGGCCGTGGCGCCCGCCCGCCCGGACCGGACCGGGCCCCGAGGGGTCGGGTGACACCACGAGCGGGAACCGCCCCGGCGACAGCCCTGCGCCCGGCGACCCGCACGTCGACGCACCCGCCGAGCCACCCGCCGAGCCGGCCGGTCCGCCGCCGGAGGAGATCCACACCGCGTGGGTGCTGTGGCTGGCCGCCGCCGCGTTCGGACTGCTCGGGATGCTGATCAACTCCGCGACCGCCAGCTTCGGGGACCTGCCCACCGCCACCCGGGACGCCTTCCGCGACGCGGTCGCCAACACCGGGTCCACTGACGTCTCCGTCGAGAGCATGTTCTCCATCGCTCTGGCGGCCGGGGCGGTGCTGGCGCTCATCGTCGCCGCCGTCACCGTGTGGCTGGCCTTCCGGTTGCGAGCGGGCAAGGGGTGGGCCCGCACGATGCTCGACATCGTCGCCATCTTCCTCGTCGTCGACGCCGTGTCCGTGGTGATCGGTGTGTTCGGTGGAGTCGCGACCTCGGGGGAGCGGGGAGACGTCATCAGCTTCGTCGTCATCGCCCTCCAGATCCTCGCGGGACTGTGCGCCGCAGCCGCCGTGTGGCGCCAGCACAAGGCCGAGGCCATCCAGTACACGACCCCGGGAGGCGGCGCGCGTGCCGGCAAGTGAACCCATCGCCGCCCGGCCGGGAATCGAACCCGAGGGGCCGATCCTGTACGCCGAGGACGGCTGGAGCTGGGCCTGGATCCTCGCGGCGCCCGCGTTCTGCGCCGCTGCCGGAGGGTTCGAGCTCGCCACCGGCGCCCCGGTGCACTGGCTGATGCTCACCGTCTGCGCGATCGCGACCGCCCTCTGCCACGGCGTGATGATCGCCGCCACCCGCGTCCACGGTCGCGTCCGCCTGACCCCCGACGTGTACCTCCAGGGCACCGAGGAGCTCGAACTTCGCCGGATCGAGGAGGTGCTGCCCCTCACCGCCGCCGACGATTCCGAGGCCTCGTGGGAGACGGCCCGACTGCTCGGCGAGCTGCGGGAGATGCCCCGCCGCCGGGCGGCCGTGGGTCTGCGACTCGACACCGGGGGCGAGGTCCGCGCCTGGTCCCGTAACCCCGCGGCCCTGCACGGCGCCCTGGCCGGCGCTGTCGCCGGTCTCCCGCGCGAGCCGGGACCCGAGTGAACTCGCGTCGCCTCGGCGTGGCCGCGGTCGCCTGCGCTGTACTCGCCGTGGTGCTGTGGTGGTTCGCCAGGGACATCGTGACGGGCGCGCCGCCGGTCATCGACCCGCCCGTCGAGGGCAGCATCGAACGCATCCACACCGATCCCCGGCTGCTCCTGGCCGCGACCGTCCTGGCGGGGTTGACGATGGTCCTGACCACCCTCGCAGTCCTCCGGCGCGCCCCCCGGGTCGGATCCTGACAGATCTACTTCTGCCAGGGCTTTTCCGGGCGACGCGGACGTCGCGGTAACGATCGGATGACGGTTTTCTGAGTGTGCCCGGTCGGGTGTGTCGTGGCGTCGGCCACAGGCTACATTTGGGGCGGTTCGGACGCATGTGACGCTCGTAAAAATGAGTGGTCGGTGCGTCCGATTCGCCGGAGTAACGCCTACAGCACAGGGAAACGGGGATCGGTGCAGCCTTCCAGCACTTTCGTTGGCACCACCGCGGTCGTGGGAGCGATCGCACTTCTGGGATCGGGAGTGGCCTCGGCCGCCCAGGTCGAATGGCAGGACTGTACCGAGATGCTCGGCATCGAGGCCGAGTACGTCCCCGCCGGTCTCGAGTGCGGAACCGTCGAGGTCCCCGTGGACTACACCGCGCCCGACGCCGCCAAGACCCAGATCGCGCTCACCCGCATCAAGGCCTCGTCCGGCCAGGCGCGCTCCACCGTGTTCGGCAACCCCGGCGGGCCCGGCAACTACGCCCTGAACTTCTGGAGCCCGGCCCTCGACGGCGCCAACCCGGCCGGCCTGTACGAGAACCACGACCTCGTGGCCGTCCAGCCCCGCGGGCTGTACGGCTCCAATCCCATGGTCTGCAACGTGGACTACGTGGGCCCGAACACGGTCAACCCGCTCCACGACGCGTGCTACGGGACCGACCCCGAGTACATGAAGTCCATGACCACCGAGAACGCCGCCCGCGACATGAACGCGGTCCGTGAGGCGCTCGAGCTCGCAGAGGTCGACTACGTGGGCGTGTCCTACGGCACCGCGATCGGCACCGACTTCGCCACGCTGTTCCCCGAGGCCACCGGCCGCATGGTGCTGGACTCCAACACCCACCCCGACTGGCGCTGGAACACGCAGGCGGAGCAGGGTGCGCTCGCCCAGGAGCAGCGGGTCAACGACATCTTCGCCTGGATCGCCGAGCGCGACGACTACTACGGCCTCGGGGACACCCCGCTGAAGGTCTTCCACTCCTGGAAGTGGGTCACCGACCAGGAGGTGGGCGGTCCCGCCAACCTCACCCCGCCGCCGGCACAGACCGGCGACCTGCCCGTCGAGCTCCGCGGCAGCGCCGTCGAGAAGCCCGCGCTCGACGTGATCAACGGGACCGCCCCCGCCCGCGCCCGCGTCGAGGGTTTCGCCCGCGCCGCCGCGCTGCAGGGGCTGACGAACAACGCCACCACCGGGCTCTACGACGCCACGGTCGGCGCCACCTACTCCGAGCAGGCCTGGCCGATGCTCGCCCACATCCTCAAGTACTACAACGACGGCGGCACCATCGCGCGCGCCGACTACGAGACCGTGGGCCTGATCCTGGCCGCGCAGGAGAACCGCTCGCCGGTGTACCGCACCGACATCGAGATGAACTCGATCATCACCTGCAACGAGACCGCTGCCCCGGCCGACCAGCTGGGTGTCATCGCGGCCAAGGCCGACAAGTACACCGGCGGCAACCGCCTCACCGCCCGCGCCGCCGTCGAGGCAGCCGGCGACGACTGCGTGGGCTGGCAGCCGGTCGCCAAGACCATCAGCCCCAACGGTGACGCCCTCGACGAGAAGCCGCTGGTGCTGCACTCCGAGGACGACGCCATCACCCCCATCGCCGGCGCGCACCGCGTGGCCGAGGCCATGGGTGGCGCACTGGTCACCGTCGGTGGCGGCGACCACGGCACCTTCCGCATGGGCAACGAGGCCGTCGACAAGCTCGTGATGGAGTTCCTGGAGACCGGGATCGCCGAGCCGGGCCACGTCGCGGGCAAGCCGTCGCCGGAGCCCCTGCCGAAGTGGGGCCAGGCCGAGCGCACTGCCGCCGCCCAGCAGGGCATGTCCGCTCCCGTCGACGGTGCTGACGACTGGTACGGCACCCACCGCGACGCCGGCACCGGCGACGTGAACGCCGCCGGCACCGGTTCCGTCGGGGCCCCGGCGGTCGGCTCCGTCGCCGCGCCGACGCCCGCCTCGGGGTCCGTCGCCGCACCGACGCCCGCACCCGTACCGCTGCCCACGCCGCAGGAGCTGCAGCAGCAGGCCGAGACGGCCGTCGCCGACGCGGAGAAGGCCGTGCACGACTTCGCCGGACAGGTCGACGCCGCCGCGAAGTCGCTGTTCGCCCCCCTCGCCCCGCCGGCCTCGCCGCAGGGCTGAGACCGCGAGGGGGTGCTCGCGGCCGGACTTTGAGACACTGGTCCGGTGACCTCTTCGAGTGATGCCTTCAAGACCCCGTCCGGCATGTCCGGCACCACCCGATCGGCCGAGCTCTTCGCCGAGGCCTGCGAGCTGATCCCCGGCGGAGTCAACTCCCCGGTCCGCGCCTTCAACTCCGTCGGCGGAACCCCGCGTTTCATGCGTGAAGCGCGGGGTTCCCGCATGACGGACGTCGACGGCAACACCTACATCGACCTCGTCTGCTCGTGGGGCCCCATGATCCACGGGCACGCCCACCCCGGGATCGTCGACGCCGTCCGCGACGCCGCCACCCGCGGACTGAGCTTCGGCACCCCGACCGAGGGGGAGGTCGACCTCGCCCGCGAGATCGTCGCCCGCACCTCCGTCGACGAGGTGCGCCTGGTCAACTCCGGCACCGAGGCCACCATGAGCGCCGTGCGCCTGGCCCGCGGATTCACCGGCCGCTCCAAGATCGTCAAGTTCTCCGGGTGCTACCACGGACACGTCGACGCACTGCTCGCCGACGCCGGGTCGGGCCTGGCCACGTTCGCGCTGCCGGACTCGCCCGGCGTCACCGGCGCGACCGCCCACGACACGATCGTGCTGCCGTACAACGACATCGACGCCGTCAAGGTGGCCTTCGCCAACCACGGCGACGAGATCGCCTGCGTGATCACTGAGGCCGCCGCCGGCAACATGGGCACCGTCCCGCCGCTGCCCGGCTTCAACGAAGAACTGCGCACCCTGTGCTCCGACAACGGGGCACTGCTCGTGATGGACGAGGTCATGACCGGATTCCGTGCCGGGGACCGCGGCTGGTGGGGGATCGACGGTGTCGCCGGCGACCTGACCACATTCGGCAAGGTCATGTCCGGAGGGCTGCCCGCCGCCGCGTTCGGAGGTCGCGCCGACGTCATGGCCGCCCTCGCCCCCGCCGGCCCCGTCTACCAGGCCGGCACCCTGTCCGGGAACCCCGTCGCCGTGGCGGCTGGACTGACCTCCCTGCGGCTGGCCGACCACGCCTGCTACTACACCCTGCAGACCAACGCCGACCGGCTCGAGGCGCTGATCAGCAACGCTCTGCAGGCCGCGGGTGTCGCGCACACCATCCAGCGGGCGGGCACCATGCTCAGCGTGTTCTTCTCCGAGGACCAGGTCACCGACTACACCGGGGCCAAGGCCGCCGAGACCTTCCGCTACGCGCCGTTCTTCAACACGCTGCTCGACCGCGGCATCTACGCTCCGCCCAGCGCGTTCGAGACCTGGTTCGTCTCCACCGCGCTCACCGACGACGACTTCCAGCACATCTCCGACGCGCTGCCGGTGGCTGCGGAAGCTGCCGCCGCGGCGTCCGCCCCGGAGACGGGCCGATGAGCAGCAGCGGACGAGGACTGCGCGGGCGGCTCGCCGTCCCGTCGACGGGACCCACCTCACTGCCGATCCCCCTCCGGGGAGATCATCCCGCCCCCGCCGTGGCGCCGCCGTCGCTGGACGGGTCCGGGGCCACCGCGACCCCGGCTGAGCCTCCCCTCGAGTCGCAGCCGGAGGGGTCCGCGGCCTACGGGGCCGAGCCGGGAACAATCGCCGCTCCGGGACAGCCGGTCTCGTCGTCGTCGACCCCTCGTGACACCTCGGCTCGCGCCGGCGAGACGCAGACGATCGTGCACCTGGTGCGTCACGGTGAGGTCCACAATCCCGAGGGCATCCTCTACGGGCGACTGCCCGAGTTCCGACTGTCCGAGCTGGGACGGAGCCAGGCCGAGACCGTCGGCCGAGTGCTGGGGCAGGGGCACGACATCGTGTCGATCGTCGCCTCGCCGCTGCAGCGTGCCCAGGAGACCGCGGCTCCTCTCGCCGAGGCACTGGGACTCCCGGTGGGGATCGACGCCGACATCATCGAAGCAGACAACCGCTTCGAGGGGCGCAAGGTGGGCGGCCCCGGCGGCGCCCTGCGCGACCCGCAGTACTGGCCGATCCTGCTCAACCCGATGCGGCCGTCGTGGGGTGAGCCCTACCTGCAGATCGCGCACCGCATGATCGGCGCCGTGTACTCCACCCTCGACACCGCCCGCGGTCACGAGGCCGTGTTGGTGAGTCACCAGCTGCCGGTCTACACCACGCGCCGCTTCCTCGAGGGGCGACGGCTCTGGCACGACCCGCGCAAGCGGCAGTGCTCGCTGGCCTCGATCACCTCGCTGGTGTTCGAGGGCACGACGCTGCGCGACATCGTCTACTCGGAACCGGCGGGGGCGTCCGACCCGTCGCAGACTGGAGCCTGAATCATGCGCAAGCCCAAGGCCGCCCTCGTCGCGCTGCTGGTGACCGGCGCCCTCGTCGGCGGCTGTGCGACCGGCGACGACGCCGTGGTGGTGGGCCCGGAGACGTTCGAGTTCGTCAGCCCCGACGGGCAGATCGAGATCCACTACGACCCCCCGGCCGAGCGCAAGCCCGTCGCGACGCTCACCGGTCCCGACCTGCTCGACCCGGACCGCACACTCACCGTGCAGGAGGACTTCGCCGGCGAGGTGGTGATCCTCAACTTGTGGGGCCAGTGGTGTGGACCGTGCCGGGCCGAGTCCGACGACCTGCAGCGCCTGCAGGAGGAATTCGAGCCCCAGGGTGCCACCGTGTTCGGCATCAACCTGCGCGACCCCAACCGGCAGAAGCCGGTGGACTTCGTCAAGGACAACGGCATCACGTTCCCCTCGATCTGGGATCCCAGTAACGCCGCGGTCGCCGCGCTGCGGGGCTTCCCGACGTCCGTGGTGCCGGCGACGATCATCCTCGACAAGCAGCACCGGGTGGCCGCCGTGTACCTGGCCGAGATCACCGACGACGAGCTGCGCGAGACCGTCAGCGAGCTCCTCGCCGAGGAGGTCGACCAGACGTGAACCCGGAGACGATCCTGCTCGCACAGAGTGTGGGGGAGACGTTCCAGCAGACCGTGGCCAGCGGCCCGATCCTGCTCGCATTGGGCGCGTGCATCCTGGCAGGACTCGTGTCGTTCGCCTCGCCGTGCGTGATCCCGCTGGTGCCCGGTTATCTGGCGTACCTCGCCAGCGTCGTGGGCGCCGAGCGTCCGCCGGCTACTGCTGCCGCCGCCGAACGCCAACGCGCCGCCACCGCCACGCTCACGATGGAGGAGCGCCGCACCCGACGGTCCTCGCGCGCCCGTGTGGTGGGCGCGTCGCTGTTGTTCGTTGGCGGATTCACCGTGGTCTTCGTGATGCTCAGCGCCATGGTGCTGGGCACCGTGCAGTACCTGGCACCCCAGCAGGAGCTGCTGCAGCGTCTCGGGGGCGTGGTGACGATCCTCATGGGGCTCGTCTTCATCGGCCTCGTCCCCACTCTGCAGCGGGACACCCGCATGCAGCCCAAGTCGCTGTCCACCTGGATCGGCGCCCCGATGCTCGGCGCCGTGTTCGCCCTGGGTTGGACCCCGTGTCTGGGTCCGACCCTGGCTGCCGCGCTCTCGGTCGCCGCGGGCACCGGGGTCGACGCGGCGCGCGGGGTGCTGCTGATCGTCGCCTACTGCATCGGCCTGGGCCTTCCGTTCATCATCGTGGCGTTCGGCTCCACCTGGGCGATGCGGACCGTCGGCTGGCTGCAGAAGCACACCCGGACCATTCAGGTGTTCGGCGGCGTCATGCTCATCATCGTGGGCCTGCTGCTGCTGTCCGGCGGGTGGGCGCTGTTCATCGACTGGCTGCGCGACTTCGCCATCTCGGACACCACGCTGCCCATCTGACCCACCCACGCCGGGCGTCATCACGCCGCCTCCCGGACTGCGTCGTGGCGTCGCGTGATCGCGGCGTCGAGGTCGTGGAGGAGCGCGAACGGGAGTATCGGCGCTTCCAGC
>NZ_JALJRF010000017.1:0-100863 GCF_024519835.1 Dietzia sp. Die43
CGCGGGCCATCAGGTCCAGTCCCTGGCCGCCGCACGTGACCGAGCGGCGGCGGGCCCGCTCTGCTGCGCCGCGCTCGGTGCGCCCCGGATCGACAGCGTCCAGGAGTAGGTGCGCGTGTTCCTGGAGGCGGCGGGTCGTGCACTGGTCGGCGGCCAGGGCGATCAGCTGCGCTTCCAGGTGTGCGCGCGCCTCGTCGTCGTAGTCGTCGGGCAGGGCTGCCAGGGCGGCGTTGATGATCCTGAGGTGCCCGGCGGACAGGGTGCCCTCGGCAGTGGCGCGCATGCGGGCGGAGTCGGCGATGGCGGAGTCGTCGAGTCGGCCGCGCGCCTCCCCGGGGGCCAGGCCCAGGCCGCCGGTGAGCATCTGTCGCTCGTTGACGAATCCCATCTGCCGCGCGGTACCCGAGGTGCGGGCGGTGGCCAAAACGCGGGCCTGGGAGGCGCGGATGCGGCGTTGGGCCTGTTCGAGGGCGACCAGTTCGGCATGCAGTTCCGCCGGCGACACCTCTGCCCAGTCGCGCTCAAGGTGGGCATCGAGCGCGGACAGCGCGGCGGTCAGCTCCCTGCTGGCCGTGGCTCGCATCCCGGTGTCGCTCATGTGTTCGATTAGATCACCTGGGTACGACACGAACGCGTCGTCCCAGTTCGCGTCAGTGAAAGAGGAACGCCGGTGCCATCACCGCCGCGTGCTCGCGGACTACTCGCCCGATTGCGCCCGGACTCAGCTGGCCTTGCGGGGGACTGTGCGAACTGGTTTGTGTAATAGGCCTCCCACCACGATGACGGTGTCAATACTGATCACATGAACGTGGCCGCGGAGCGAGCGAGGGTGACCGGTGTGCTGACGGCAGTGCTCACCGTTGTGTCCGGGTGCGGCGACTTCGGAAGAGGTGCTGATGATGCGCCGGGGCCGGCGCCCACCTCCGCCACTTCGTCGGCATTTACTGTGACCACAGCCGAAAAGGCCACTTCGCAGGAGATCGCAACACCGACCTCCACAACGCTCTACGAGACACCCCACAGTCCTGCCGCGCCGACCCCGGCGATCGTGGCCGAGGGTGCTGAGTGCGGGCCCCGCGGTGCGTTGGCCGTCTTCGCTGACGGCGTGACCGCCTTCTGCGCCCGTTTGCAGTACACCGACGGTGCCGCGTGGTCGCGTGACCCGCAGTTGGCGCCGAATCCGGCAGTCGAGGAGGCGATGCGGCAGGCGGGGCCACGCCTCGGTGCGGAGTGCATGGGAGCGGATATCGGCCGCAGGGCGGTCGACGCCAGTGGCGTTGCGATCCTGTGCGACAACTACGCGTGGCGTCAGGATGTCGGACAGGAACCGCGGCATCCCTGGGTTGACGACCAGGTTCGGTGGATGGAGTGCCTCGAGCAATCGACCGAAGAGGAATGCAGAGATCTTCTCGACGGGTGATACGAGCCTGCGCCGCTGGCCCCCAGTCAGGCGAAGAACTCGCCCCAGATGATCACCCCGCCGATAACCGCCAGGCCTCCGAAAATTCGAACGACGACCGAGGGGTCGTTAGCCACTATTAGGCGGATGTTGTGAGTGAATGCAGCCCAGGTCGGCGGACTTAACCAGATCCAGCGAATTTTGCGGCCATCGTCAGGTTTGTCGTCGTCCATTCGGTTCCTCCTAGTCACGGGGTGAAGTAACGGTCGAACACCGCACTTCCCCCCTTCTTTCCCAAGTAGCTGCCGACCGCTGCGCCGATCCCAGCGCCCAGAATCGCGCCGAGTGGACCGATGGCACCGCCGGCCATGGCCCCGAGCCCCATGCCGCTGGTGGTGCCACCGATGAGAGCGCCCGCCGTCTCCATGGACGCTTCTCCAGCAGTGGTTTCGCCTGTCGCGTATCCCTCGACGCCGTCGTAGACGGTGACGGCTGCGCCGGCAGGGCCGGCCGCTCTGCCGAGGCCGCGTAGGACGCCAGCCCACGCCTTCCCGGGGGCGTCCGCAACAGGGTTGAGCTTGTGTTTTCCACGAGTTTCGGGGTCCAGCTCGTCGGCCGATATGGGGAACCCGTAGCCGGCCGCGCCGGTCACGGCGTCGACTGCTGCAAACCATGAATGCTCTGGCCCCGGTATCGGTCGCCGGTCGACTTCTGGCGGGATCGCATCGTGGAGCCGGGTGGCCACGAGATCGATCTCGCGGCCGTAGTGCTCGTCGAGCGACTGCACGGTGTCCAGGGCCATGCGGATCGTTTCGGCATGGGCGTTGACGGTGTCCTGGGTGATGTCGTCGCGGCCGGGCCCAGGGCCGACGGAGTCTTGGCCCACCACCAGACCGGCTCGGACGGCGTCCCGGACTCGGTCGCGTACCGATTGGACTGCGGGTTGCAGCGCTGCTTCGGCTCGGGTCAGGGCGTCGGTGAGGTCCTCGAGCCCGCCCACGAGCTTTGTGACGTGCGACTTCTCGGTCTCTGCCGCGTCGAGGACCGCGTCTGCTGCGACGCCGGACCAGCCCTCGGAAAGTGTGTCCCGCCCGTCGGCCAAGGATGTCCGTAACCCTTCTGCAGTGGCACGACGGGTGGCAATGGCGTCCCCGGCGGCGGTCAGCGCGGTGGTGTCCCAACGACTGATCAGCCCGATCGTGTAACTCACGCCTCGCCCTTTCTGCAGCTTGTCCGTCACCAGGTACGACGTCGCGAGCCCACCGTCCGGTTCCGCACCCGGCACAGAAATCTCTGGGCCCGGCACTGTGATGACCCACCCGTCGGCTGGCGACGACTGCGATGATCTCTGATCGTGAGCGCCTACCGACCTGACGACGCCCCTTCCGACCTGCGGCGACGCGATTTGGTGCCGCGAACCTCAGGTCGGGGGAACCGTTCGGCGGCTCGGCCCGTCGTACAGGTTGTGGGGAAAAGTAGAGCGTTCGTAGCCGCGGTGGTGGCCGCCGGTGTGGTGCTGTCCGGGTGCGCGTCGGCTGACGGGGGAGAAGATAAGTCGACGACGACGACGAGCCCAGCCGCTGCCGAGGAGCCGGGCAATCCCTGGGATCTGCCGATCGAGCAGAGGCCCGCGCTGTTCGACCCGTGTGCTGAGATTCCGATCGAAGCTATTGAAGAGGGGGTCGGAAAAGCCGTCCAGCCCATCGAAAGTCTCACCCGTCACGAACCTAGAACCCTAATGTCCTGCGGCTGGAAGAGCCCGGAGGTTCACTTTTCGGCATTGTCCACCTGGAAAGCCCGTGAGGACTACCTCGCCGATCGAACGTTCGTAGTTCGCGATCGTGAGTATCGAAAGTCTGGAAGGACGAGCCTCCGATTAGTAGAGAAGGGTGACACTCTGGGAGGGACTTGCCTCCAGCTGTTCTTCACCAGTGCTGGAACAGTGTGGCTGAGATTGGATTCGACAGATGGGCTCGGCAGGTTCAAGGGGAAAGAGTTAGTAAACGCATGTGATGCGTTGGACGCCGCGACCGAATCGGTGTTGCCGTTTGTCCCGAAAGGGGACTTCAAGTGATTCTGAATCTTGATGAGTATGCCGCGAATCGGTGCGTGGACGCGAGCAACCGTTTTGCCGAATCTGTCACTGAGTTGGCGGTGTCACAGGCAGTAGACAATCAGAAGGCCAACCTGCGAGCTTTCCCCACTGCTCGTCAAATTGGGACGGTTTATTCCCTCTTTGTCGACGAAGACCTGCGAACACTATTGAATGGGTTCGTTTCGCAAGCTCGGGCGATGTCGATGCTCTTCGCCGCCGCCGGAGGCCTTATCGAGGCGCAGGATGAAGCGTTGGCGGGGGCGTTGTCGAAGGCGGCTGAGGAGCCGGCAGGGTTGCAGAGCCTCGGCTTGATACATGCAAGCGAATCGGACGTCTTCGCACTCCAGGACATGTGCGTCATGGGCGCCTACGGGCGAGTGGGGCCGGAGGATGTGTCGGATTCGCCGCTGGAGCGCATCGCACAATGTGCCGAAGGGCTGCAGCCGAGCCAGTTCAGCGACATCGATGAGCGGGCCACCAGAGTCTCGGAGGCACTGAACTCAGCTGCGGAACAGCTCAACAGCGACCTCAACAACATCCTCGGTAGCAGCTGGCAGGGGGAGTTCGCGTCGAGTGCGCAGGATTCGGTGACGGGCCTGGTGAACTCGGCGCTCGCCCTGTCGGGGGAGTTGGAGCAGGTCGCAGCCAAGGCCAGGCGCGCGCACGACGGGTTCGTCACCACTCGCACCAACGTCGCCGAGCAGGCAGCGCAAGCCAAGATCGCGCAGCTCTCCGGCCAGGAGCACGGACCTGCGGGGCTGAGCGCCGCTGCGGAGTCGCGGGCCCGAATGGCGGCGGCGGAGGAGCAGGCCAGGGCGATCGTCAACACCGAGTACAGCCCCGCAGTCATGGACGCCAACCTCGATGACCTCGACTTCACCGCCGCGTACCGGGTGGTGTCGACCTCGGCGCTGGGCGGGCCCAGCGGTATCGACATGGCGCGCGTCTGGAACACCGAGGGCATCCCGCGGCCGGCCCAGCCGGCGGCGCCGAGCGCTGCCGCAATCGCCGCCCTCACGGGTGGTGCGAGCGGAGCGGGCAACGAGGCGCAGGTGGCCGCCGGGACCGCGGGCGGCGCCGGGGCGGGGACGACGACGAGCACTCCCACCGCAGCCGTGGATGCCGCCACTGAGCAAGCTCTCCTGGCTGCGAGGGCAGGCGCCGCCGACGGGGGAGGAGCGGCAGCGCCGTCAGCGGGACAGGCAGGGGCGGGAAGTGGTGTCAACGCCACGACGACCGCAGCGGGGGCGCCGTTCGCGCCGATACCGGGCGCACACGGTCAGCAGACCGGCGCTGGCGCCGGAGCCGGCGGCGCGGCCGGGATCCGTGGGATCCGAGGCGGAACCGTCGGCGACAGCAACCGCAATCGGGATCGCGGGTTCGGCTCGACAGCCGGGCTGGTCGGCGGCGGCGGGGCTGCGGCCGCAGGTGCAGGAGCCTCACGCATGGGTGGCGCCGGCACCCTGGCCGGATTCGGTGGCGGCGGCCCGGCCGCAGGAGCTCCCGGGGCCGGTTCGGCAGGCGCAGGTGCTGCGGGACCGGGTGCAGGGGCGTTTTCGTCGTCGTCACCAAGTTCGGCACACGCCGGGCGAGCTGGGGCAATGCCGATGGGTGGAGTGATGGGCGCGGCAGGGGCCGGGCAGAACAACGACCGCCGCGGCCACACCCCCGCGAGCTACCTGACCAACGCCACCAACACCACGGCGATCATCGGCGATCCGGTCAAGGTCGCGCCTGCGGTGCTGGGCCGCGCACCCGTGGAAGACGCAACCTCGGCCGTGCGGTGGGACCAGCCCGAACCGTTCCGGGGGCGCGTGATCGGCCGCGACTACACCGGCGGGGGTGCGGACCGGCACTAAGCAACGCGAGCGGCAGGCGAGGATGCGACCCAAGGCGCCGACCTGGGAACACCGGCGCTGCCGGCCCGCGTGTCCGCCCGAGCAGCGCCGGCCTCACGGGAGATCCCCCGCGCGGTGAGCAAAGGGTAACCAGCCCACACAGTGAGGTCACTGGCCAGACACACAGACCTCTCAGACTTGGCACGGTACGACCACCACCGCCGCACAGCTGGAGGCACCCGTGTCCTACGTCCAACCCCAGGACTTCACCCGCGCGATGATCGACGCCGGGGCGAAGAAGGTCCACATGTCCACCCGCGACACACTCATCCGCGGATTCATGGCCGGCGCGATCCTCGCGCTCGCGGCGGCCTTCGCCGTCACCGTCACCGTCCAGACCGGCAGTGCACTCCTCGGAGCAGTGCTGTTCCCGGTCGGCTTCATCCTCCTGTACCTGCTGGGCTTCGATCTGCTCACAGGCGTGTTCACCCTCGTGCCACTGGCCCTGCTCGACAAGCGCCGCGGAGTCACGGTCGGCGGCATGCTGCGCAACTGGGGACTGGTCTTCGTCGGCAACTTCGCCGGCGCTCTCACCGTGGCGTTCCTCATCGCGTTCATCACCACCTACGGATTCAACGTCGCCCCGGACGAGGTGGGCCAGCGGCTCGGCGAGATCGGTGAATCCCGGACGCTGGGCTACGCCGAACACGGTGCGGCCGGGATGCTGACACTGTTCTTCCGCGGCGTGCTGTGCAACTGGATGGTCTCCACCGGCGTGGTCGCCGCCATGATGTCCACCAGCGTCAGCGGCAAGGCACTGACCATGTGGATGCCCGTGATGCTGTTCTTCTACATGGGCTTCGAGCACTCCGTGGTCAACATGTTCCTGTTCCCGACCGGCCTGATGCTGGGCGGCGACTTCTCCCTCGGCGACTACCTCGTGTGGAACGAGATCCCGACCGTCGCCGGCAACCTCGTGGGCGGGCTGCTGTTCGTGGGCCTGACCCTCTACGTCACCCACGCGCGCACCAAGGCCCGGCGGACGTCGTCCCCGGACACGGACACGGCAACGGTCGGTGCTCCGGACACCGCCACCGAGCGCGCGACGACCGAGCGAGCCGCCACCGAGCGCGCGACCACCGAGCGCCCGACCACAGAGCCGGCCGCGGTCTGACCCCGCGGGCACGCCCGACCGCCAGCCAGCCCGCCCACCGACTCGCCCACCGAGAGGATCCGTTCGATGACCCCCATCATGTCCAGGCACGAGGCCGCGGCGCTCGTGGACTCCGCCCGCATCCGACAGGGCCGCACCTGGGCCGACCTGGCCGAGCATCTGGGGACCCCGCTGGTATGGACCACCGCGGCGCTACTCGGCCAGCACCCGCTGTCGACCGAGAAGGCGCGGTCGGTGTGCGACCTCCTCGGCCTCGATGACACCGTGGCGGAGAGCCTCGCCCTGCAGCCGAGCCGCGGCACACCGGCGGAGGTGATGGCCGATCCGACGATCTATCGGTTGACCGAGGCGGTGTCGGTGTACGGGCCGGCGCTCAAGGCGCTGATCCACGAGGAGTTCGGAGACGGGATCATGAGCGCGATCAACTTCACGGTCGACATCAACCGTCGCCCTGACCCCGACGGCGACCGCGTCGTGATCACGCTGGACGGGAAGTTCCTCGACTATCGGTGGTGACGGCCCCGACCGACCAGGAGCCCCCCGACCGGCCAGGAACCCCCGCGGCGGGGGAGACCCCGGCGGCCGGCCCGAGACCCCCGCCACACCCGGCGCGACCTCCCCGCAGTTGGCCATACCCTGCCAGGATCCGCTCAGGTTCGCCCCACTAGCCTGGGTGCGACCGGCGCCGAGCCACGCCCCGAGCCGCCTCGGCGCGCCGCGACCCGCAGATGGACCCCATGCCCAGAACCGCTGCCGTCACCGCGTTCCTCCGCAACGCGTGGCGCACCCTCACCGCCATGCGCACGGCGCTGATCCTGCTGTTCCTGTTGGCCGTCGCCGCCATCCCGGGCGCGCTCCTGCCACAGCGCAGCCTCAACGAGGGCAACGTCAACGAATACATCGCCGAGAACGGCTGGCTGGGCGAGACCTACGACAAGCTCCAACTGTTCGACGTCTTCAGCAGCTGGTGGTTCACCGCCATCTACGTCCTGCTGTTCGTCTCGCTGGTCGGCTGCCTCACCCCGCGTTGCTTCGAGCTGGTCCGCCAGCTGCGCACGCCCCCGCCGCTGACCCCGCGCAACCTGTCCCGCCTGCCGCACCACGCCGCGTACCGGACCACGGCCACGCCGGAGCAGGCCGCGGACCAGATCCGCCGCGAGCTCAAGGGCCGGGTCCGCCGCAACGACGGCGACGGCCGCGTCCCCGGCACCATCGAGCTGTCCACCGAGCGCGGCTACTCGCGCGAGGTCGGCAACATCGTCTTTCACTTCGGCCTGCTCGCGCTGCTCGTCATGTTCGCGGCCGGCAAGTTCGTCTACGCCGAGGGCATGCGCGTCATCGTCGCCAACTCCGAGTCCCCGGCGTTCTGCAACAC
Source organism: Dietzia sp. Die43 (assembly GCF_024519835.1). Lineage (NCBI taxonomy): Bacteria > Bacillati > Actinomycetota > Actinomycetes > Mycobacteriales > Dietziaceae > Dietzia > Dietzia sp. Die43. The sequence goes on from NZ_JALJRF010000017.1 coordinate 7,882, forward strand.
CACGCCCAGCGCGTACGACTCGTTCCGCGCCGGACTGCTGGTCGACGGCACCGACCTCGAACAGTTCTGCATCAAAGTGGAGGACTTCCGCGCCGACTACCTGCCCAACGGCCAGGCCGAGATGTTCACCTCCAACGTGCGCTACACGGAGGAGGTCGCCACGACCGACCCCGACACGTGGAAGCCGTTCGAGATGCGGGTCAACCACCCGCTGCGCATCGGCTCCACGCGCGTCTACCTGCAGGGTCACGGCTTCGCGCCGACGTTCACGGTGACGTTCCCGAACGGCGAGACCCGCACGGACACCCAGCACTGGTCACCGACCGAGCTGCAGACGTTCCTGTCCTCGGGCATCATGCGCTTCGACCCGCCGGCCGGCATGTACCCCGATCTGGCCGAGCGGCGCACGCAGCAGATCGCCATCCAGGGCCTGTTCGCGCCGACCGCCCAGTTCGACGGCACCCTGCTGAGCTCGCGGTTCCCGCGCATGGACGACCCGGCGGTGGCGATCGACGTCTACCGCGGCGACGCCGGCCTGGACACGGGCCGCCCGCAGTCGGTCTTCTCGCTCGAGCCGGACCTCATCGAGTCCGGCGCGCTCAACCGCGAGGCGCGCGTCAACCTCAAGCCCGGCGAATCCACGACCCTGCCCGACGGCACGGAGGTCCGCTTCGACGGCGCCGAGGAGTTCGTCAACATCCAGGTCTCCTCCGACCCCACGCAGATTTGGGTGGGGGTGTCGGCCGCCGTGATGATGGCGGGGTTGGTGCTCAGCCTGATGGTGCGGCGCCGGAGGATCTGGGCGCGGGTGAGTGTCGACGACGACGAGGTCACCCGTGTCGATCTGGGTGGCCTGGCCAAGACGGACCGATCGGGCTGGGGGAGCGAGTTCGACGAGCTCCGGGACCGGCTGGTCTCGGCGGCGGCTGCCACACCCGTGTTGCCGGGTGAGGCCGACACGGGCCACACTTCAACTAGTCGCGGTACCGCCGCCGACGCTGCGCGGAAGGACGACACCCGGTGATCACTTCGACCCTCGCACAGGGCCTGCCCATCGACGAGACGCTGGCCACCTACTCGGACCTGGCGTTCCGGACGGCGTTCGGGATCTACGTACTGGCGCTGATCGCGTCGCTGATCTACTACGCGGGTTTCCGCGTGGCCAAGGTCTCGGAGAAGGAGCTGGTCACGGCCGGTGGGACCGGGCTGACGGAGTCGCGGTCCCTCACCGACACCGGCGATGAGGAGCGGGCCTCGGCCGGCAACGTGCGCTGGGCGCGGATCGCGCAGCTGTTCGTGGTGCTCGGGTTCGTGTTCCACGCCGCGTCCCTCGTCCTGCGGGGGCTGTCCACGGAGCGCTTCCCGTGGGGCAACATGTACGAGTTCATCCTCGGTTCCACGCTGTTGGCGGTGGCGGCGGGGCTGATCTGGCTGCGCAAGCCCGCACTGCAGGTGGTGTGGCCGTATCTGCTGGTGCCGATCCTGGTGCTGCTGTTCTTCGGCGGGACCCACCTGTACTCGGATGCCGCCCCGGTGGTGCCGGCGCTGCGCTCGTACTGGCTGCCGATCCACGTGTCGATCATCGCGCTGGGCTCGGGCATCCTGCTCATCCCCGGTGTCGTGTCGATCATGTACCTCATCCGCGTGTGGCAGCCGCAGGGGCAGGAGGCTGGCTGGGGCGCCCGCCTGGCCCGTCCACTGCCGGCCGCCGAGACCCTCGACCGCCTCGCGTACCGCACCACGGTCATCGGCTTTCCGGTGTTCGGCGTGGGCATCCTGCTCGGCGCCGTGTGGGCGGAGAGCGCGTGGGGCCGCTTCTGGGGCTGGGACCCCAAGGAGACGGTGTCGTTCATCTCGTGGGTGCTCTACGCGGGCTACCTGCACGCCCGTGCGACCAGCGGCTGGGGCCCCAAGAAGGCGGCGTGGATCAACATCGCCGGCTTCGCTGTGCTGGTGTTCAACCTGTTCTTCATCAACATCGTGGTCTCGGGCCTGCACTCCTACGCCGGGCTGAACTAACTCCCGGCGGCGTCGCCCATCGTGTGGACGACGTCGGCCCAGTCGGCCGCGAGCCGCTGATCATGGGTGATCGCGAGGACGCCGAGCCCCCCGTCGGCGCGGGCCCGCAGGACGCCCGCGATCGCGTTCGTGCTCTCGGGGTCCAGATGCGCGGTGGCCTCGTCGGCGATCAGGTAACGCGGCCGCTGGGCCAGCGCCCGGGCGAGGCAGGCGCGCTGGAGCTGTCCGCCCGAGACCTGTCCGGGCCGGCGGTCGAGTAGCCCGGGGTCCAGTCCGACCTCCCGGGCGAGCGCGTCCACGTCCACCGGGCTCACGCGCAACCGTCCGGGGAGCGCGATGATCCGGCGGAGCGTCATCCGGGGGTCCGCCGACGCCATCGGGTCCTGATCCAGCAGCGCCGTGTGCCCGGGCAGTCGGCCGCGCCGGCGCCGCACCTCCCGCACACCCGGGCCGTCGGTCGGCGCGGCGGGTTCGTCGGTCACCGTCACCGTCCCGGCGGTGGGGGTCAGCAGCCCGGCGAGCAGGTGCGCGAGGGTGGTCTTGCCGCTTCCGGAGGGGCCCACGAGCGCGGTGATCCGGCCCCCGCGCACGGTCAGATCGGTCGGGGGCAACGTGAATCCGTCGGGTCCGGCGTGCCGGTAGGCGACCCCGCGTGCGGACAGCGTCATGACGACACCAATTCCGCGACCGGCCGGAGCCGCCCGCCACGCATCTCGAGTACCTCGTCGGCGACGCCACTCTCCGCGATCGCGGCGTGGTCGTGGGTCACGAGCAGCACTGCGAGCCCGGTCTCGTCGGCCAGTCGGCGGAGCGTCGTCAGGACGGTCCGGGCCAGGTCGGCGTCCAGGCCGGTGGTGGGTTCGTCGGCGAGCAGGACGGTGGGGTTCGTGCTCAGCGCGGCCGCGATCGCCATCCGGCCCAGCTGCCCGCCGGAGAGTTGGCTCGGGTAGCGGTCGGCCAGGGCGGGATCGACCCCCGCGAGCCGGCAGAGGGCGTCGACGTCCCGGAGGGTGCAGCGGTCACCGCGGCCACGGCGCCCGACAGCGAGCCCCTCCTCGAGCTGGCCCCGCAGGTGCCGGGTCGGGGTGAACGCGTCCGCCGCGGACTGGGGGACGTGCCCGGTCGACCCACCGGGGCGCACGTCCACCCGGCCTGCGGTGATCGCTCCCGCCGGGGTCAGCCCGGCGCAGGCGTCGAGCAGACTGGACTTGCCGGCGCCCGACGGCCCGACGATCGCCACGACCCGGCCCGTCTCGATCCGCAGGGTCACCCCGTTGACCGCCCGCTCCGAGCCCGGGCCCCGGTGGGCCACCACGAGATCGTCCACCGTCAGGCCCGCCCGGCTGGCGCCCACCTCGTCGTCGTCGCGGTGGTGGTCGCCGGGGTTGTGGTCACCTACGGGGACCCCGCGTCGCACCGCCCCGCGTCGTGCCGCCCTGCGCCCCGGCGTCCCGGGCCCCAGCAGCGCCACCGCCACGGTCACCGCGATGAGCGCGGCGGTGGGGAAGGCCAGCGGCCACCACCGGCCGAGCAGGAGGCCGGGCTGGGACAGCGCGACGAGTGTGCCGAGGCTCGGCCGTTCGGGCGGCATGCCGATGCCGAGGAACGACAGGGTCGACTCGTGCCACACGGCGTGCGGGACCATGAGCACCGTCGCGAGGCCGGCCTGCCCGACCACGGCCGGCAGGACGTGCCACCGCGCGAGCTGCAGCGGGGACGCCCCGGCGACGCGGGACGCGGCGACGTACCGCGACGCCATGATCGTCTGCGCCTCGGCCCGCACCACCCGCGCGACCGCAGGCCAGTGGGTCAGCGCCAGGGCCACCACGATGGCGGCGAGCGACCCCCGGAACAGGGCCACCACCACCACCGTGGCGAGCAGGTGCGGCACGGCGGCGACGGCGTCGGTGCACCGCATGAGTGCCGCGTCGACCCGGCCACCGCACGCCGCCGCTCCGGCGCCCACCGCCACGCCGAGCACCCCGGCGAGCACCGCAGCGCCCGCGGCGACCGCCAGGGACACCCGCAGCGCCTGCGCCACCCGCACGGACAGGTCGTGCCCGAGCCCGTCGGTGCCCATCGGGTGCGCCCACGTCGGCGGCAGGTCGGCCGACAGGTACCCCGACGACACCATGCCCGCGGGCGCGATCACGGGCCACACCAGGGCGAACGCCACCACGGCCACGAGCATCACCCCGCCCGCCGCCCGCAGGCCAGCCACCCGCCCCACCGCCCGATCACGCATCGATCCGCACCCTCGGGTCGGCGACGAGCAGCAGGCAGTCGGCGAGCCACGTGCCGACCAGGACGGTGAGCGACGCGGCGACCGTCACCGCGGCGAGCAGCGCGAAGTCGGCCCCGAGCGCGGCGTCGACGGTTGCGGCCGCCACCCCGGGCCACGCGAAGACGGTCTCCACGACCAGCGATCCGACCATTACCTCGGGCACCCGCGAGCCGAGCAGCGCGACGAGCGGAGCCCACGCGACGGGCGCGACGTGCCTGGTCAGAACGGTCCATTCGCCCAGTCCGCGGGCCCGCGCCTCGGCGACGGCCGGCGAGGCCCCGGCGTCGAGCACCGCCCGCCGGAACGCGAGCAACATCCACGGCACCTGCCCGGCGGCCAGCACGAGCGCGGGCAGCATGCCGTACCGCACCACGCCGCCCACCGTGGCCGCCTGCCCGGGCGGGGCCGCGCCGGAGACGGGCAGCCACCCCAACGCCACCGAGAACACCGCCACCGAGCCCAGGGCCAGCGCGAACGTCGGGATCGAACTCAGCGTGACCGCCGCCCCGGCGAGCGCCCGGTCGACCGCGCCGTGGGGGCGCGCCGCCGCGATGAGGCCGGAGAGGACGACGACGACGAGGGCGATCCCCAGCCCCACCGCCGACAGTCCCACGGTCCACGGAAGCCGCTCGGTGAGCACGTCGAGCACCGGTTGGCGGAAGGTGGGGGAGTAGCCGATATCGCCGGTCGCCAGTCCCGCGATCCACTGTGTCCAGGCCTGCCACCAGGGCCGATCGGTGCCGAGGGCGGTGGCGGAGGCCGAGCGTTCGGCGGCGGTCAGGCGTTCGTAGCCGTCGCCGAGGTGGGCGGCCAGCGGGTCGAGCGGTGAGGCGTCGGCCATGATGAACGCCGCCAGCGTCACGGCGAGCACGACGATCGGCGCGGCGAGCGCCCGGCGGACCGTGACGCGTGCGAGTTCGGCTCGTCGTTCACGCAGTCGCCGGATCACGGGCGGGCCGTCCAGTGCGCGACCGCCCACCACGGTCCCCAGGTCGCGCCGTGGGAGTGCGGTTCGAGGATCGGGGCGGGCCCGGTGTGGCCGGTGTCGCGGACGAGATAGGTGTGGTCGAGAGTCACGAGGAACAGGTGCCCGGGGTTCTGGAGGTACGCCCGCGGGGCCCGCCGGTAGAGGCGGGTCCGTTCGGCCGGGTCGGCGGCGCGGCGGGCGGCGTCGAGGGCGCGGTCGACGTCCGCGTTGCCGTAGCCACCGGGGTTGTCCAGCGGCCCGGACAGCGGGGTCCGCGAATGCAGGGTGCGGTAGGCCTGGGTGTCGACGGTGTACGGGTTGTCGCCGCCGCCGAGCAGGACCGCCACCTCGCCGGCGCGGGCCTCGATCTCGTCCCACGTCCCGCCCCACAGTTCCACGGCCACGCCCACCTCGCGCAGTTGGTCGGCCACCGCCGAGGCGAGTTCGCGGCGCAGCGAGTCGGCGACGGGATAGGCCAGCACGAACTCTGCCCTGTCGGCGGAGCCTCCGCGGACCAGCACCCCGTCAGGCCCCGGCCGCCACCCGGCCTCGGCGAGCCGGCCCCGCGCGACGGCCCGGCGCGCGGCCGGGTCCGCGTCGGGCTGCACGCCGGCTACGCCCACCGGTTCGAACTCCGGGTAGGCGTCGGTGATCGGGGAGGTGGCGGGCCGGCCGTGCCCGGCGAGGACGTGCTCGACCAGCGACTCGCGGTCCACGGCCAGCGTCAGCGCGCGCCGGACCGCGGGGTCGCCGGTGAAGGGGTGCGCGGTGGGCAGGGCCACGGCCCGCCAGTCCGCGGTGTTGACCGACACCAGCTCCAGCCCGTCGCGGTCGGCCAGCCCGGCAGCCAGGGCGGGCGGCAGGACGGTGCCGTCGACCTCGCCGGTGACGATCATCTGGGCGCGGGCGTTCTCATCGGGCACCGACCGCAGGACAAGGGTGTCGACATCGGGGGCGCCGTCGCGGTGGTCGGGATCGCCCACCAGCACGGCCTCGCCGGGGGAGAGGCGCTCCAGCCGGTAGGGGCCGGTGCCGACGGGTGCGGTGTTGAGCGTCGATTCCGCGGCCGGCCCCGGCGCGAGCAGCTCGGACGGGGCGATGCCCAGCAGAAGTCGCGCGGGCATCCCCGGGTCCGCCGCGTCGAGCCCGAACTCCACGGTGAGCGGGTCCGGCGTCCCGATCCGGGCGATCGACGTGTAGTCCGACGCGATCGGCGAGCCCGACACCGGATCGGCCACCGCCCGGTAGGTGGCCGCGACGTCCCCCGAATCCAGCGCGGTGCCGTCGTGGAACCGCACGCCCTCGCGCAGCCGAACGGTCCACGTGAGCCCGTCGTCGCTGACCACCGGGTCGGCCGCGGCGAGCGCGGGCACGAGGTCGGGTAGCGACTCGTCGTCCGTGGCCGACGGGCGCAGCAGCCCCTCGTACAGCGGCGAGACTCCGGTGGAGCCGTAGCCGGAGACCGGGTTGAACTCGTCCAACGGTGTGGAGTCGGCCAGCACGACTCGGCTGCCGGTCCCGCCGCTGTGACCACCCTCCCCGCCGTCACCAGCGGCGGACGGCATCGCGCATCCCGACGCTGCCAGGGCCACTGCGAGGCCCACACCGGTGACGGCGTAGAACGGTCTCAAGGCGTCTCCTACCCACGGGAGATACGTGTCCGGTCGGACACCTAGTGCGCTCGAGCGTAGAGGCGGAATGTGTCGCGGCTGTTACGGAGGAACCGATGGACGTGAACCGATGGACGTGAACGACTGGGCCGCGCGCTTCGACCTGCTCGCCGACCCCACCCGCCTCGGTCTCTTGGCGCACATGCACCACGCCGGGCCGGGTGTCGCGACGGTCTCCGACCTGGCGGAATCCGTGGGCATCACCCGCAACGCGGCGTCCCAGGCGCTGCGGATCCTGCGCGACGAGGGCTGGGTCAGCGCGACCCGCGACGACGCCGACGGCCGCATCGTGCGCTACACGCTCGTCGACGACACCGTGCACCGGATCCTGCACCTCATGGGCGCGCGCCACGACTGAAGCCCGGCGGTAACACCTCGGCAATGTGACCTCGCCATCCTGAGCGCATGGACATCCCCGTCGCCGAGACCCTGGCCCGCTGGCGCGCTGCCGGCGTCGCGTCTGCGCTGGCCCGGGTCGTCGCGACGGGCGGGTCGGCGCCGCTGGCCCCGGGCACCGCGATGGCGGTCTCCGCGACCGGCGAGGTGGTCGGTGGCGTCTCCGGCGGCTGCGTGGACGCGGCGGTGTACACGCTGTGCGAGCAGGTCATCGTCGACGGCGGCCCCGCCCTCGCGCGCTTCGGCCCCGACGGCGACGAACTCCCCGACCGACTCCTCGACGTGGGCCCGACCTGCGGCGGATCGCTCGAGGTGTTCGTCGAACCCCTCGCCCCCGCGCCACCGCCGGGCCTCGCGCACCCCGTTGACCGACTGCTCGCCGCCGCGCGCGAGGGCCACGCCGTGGTCGCGGCCACCGTCCTTGACGGCCCGTGCGCCGGGCAGTGGATGGTGGCGGGGGGAGACGGCGGCACAGGGGTCGACGACGACGAGGCCCCGCCCTGGGCCGGCGGGCCGGTGGCCGCGGCGATCGCCGAGGGGCGCGGAACCGGCGTCGTCTTCGCCGCCCCTGCCGCCGACCCTGCCGCCGACAGCGCTGCAGACGGCGCCGCCCTGCCGGCCCGCGTCTTCCTGCACCGGCTCGACCCGCCGCGGTTGCTGGTGTTCGGCGCGACCGCGTTCGCCGAGGCCCTCGTACCGATGGGTGCGCAGCTCGGGTACCGGGTGACGGTGTGCGATGCCCGACCGGTGTTCGCGGCCGCCGAGCGCTTCCCGGCGGCCGCCGAGGTGGTGCGGCGGTGGCCGCACCAGTACCTCGCCGGGACCCGCGTCGACGCCTCCACCGCGATCTGCGTCCTCACCCACGATCCCAGGTTCGACATCCCGCTGCTGGTCGAGGCGCTGCGGACCCGCGCCGGGTACATCGGCGCGATGGGCAGCCGACGCACCCACACCCAGCGGATGACGGATCTGCGCGCGGAGGGGGTCCCCGAGGCGGGGCTGCAGCGCGTGCACTCGCCGATCGGGCTGGACCTGGGCGCGCGAACTGCCGCGGAGACCGCGCTGTCGATCGCGGCCGAGCTCGTCGCCCATCGCCGGGGCGGGACCGGGGCACCGCTGGTGGGGATGGATGCCGCGATCCACCGGTGAGCGCCGTCGGGCGCATCCATTCGCGGCGTAACACGGGGGACACGCGTGGGTGACCATGGCGGAACCGTGCGTCGATAGACAGGTGTAGCGGGCGGGTCGCGCCCACCCCCTCGTTCCCAGGAGTACGCGTGAACCCACTCCCCACACCGGACCCGGTCGTCGGCCCGGACACGGACGTCGTCCTCGCCGGCGTCGACGCCCGCCTCGCGGCCCACGACGCCGAGCAAGCCGAGCTGTTCCCCGGGCCGCCCACCGGTCGCCAACCCGTCCACACCCTGTACCTGCCCGCGGATCGCGTGCACGCCGGGATTGTCAGCGAAGTGGGCGCGGTCGCTCTCGCCGCGTTCGACGAACACCTGCCGGACCCCGCTGCCCTGCAGAGGGTGTTCAGGGCAGCCCAGGTCAGCGGTGATTCCGGCGGCGGCGATCTGGTGGCCCCGGCGGACGCCCCCGCGATTCACGCGTTGGTCCGGGCAAAGCTCGAGGTCGAGCCGGTCGAGGACCTGCGCATCGACTTCGAGGACGGCTTCACCCAGCGGGATGTGCCCCCCGGGAGGCGGGACCGCGACGAGGACGGGCACGTGGACCGGGTGCTGGCCGAGGTGATCACCCGCTGGTCAGGGCGGTCGTCGTCGCCGCCGTTCTGGGGCGTGCGGTTCGGGTCCCTCGACCCGGCCACCCGCCGCCGGGGTGTCCTCACGTTCACCCGCGTGGTCGCCGGGCTGGCCGCCGCACCGGATCGCGACGCGCTGTTGGCGGGGTTCCGGCCCACCCTGCCCAAGGTGACGTCCGTCGACCAGGTGCGCGCGATGGTCGGGATCTGCCGCGACCTCGAAGCGGCGTGCAGCCTGCCGGAGCGCGCCTTGCGGTTCGAGATCCAGATCGAGACCCCGCAGTCGATCTGCGCCCCCGACGGTTCGGCACTGGTCGCCCGGCTGATCCACGCCGCCGACGGGCGCTGCATCGGTGTGCACTACGGCACCTACGACTACTCGGCCGCCTGCGGGATCGCCGCCGAGTACCAGGCCATGGACCACCCGGCCGCCGACCACGCCAAAGCCGTCATGCAGGTCGCGGCCGCCGGCACCGGGGTGGCGCTGTCCGACGGCTCCACCAACCGGCTGCCCGTCGGCGACGCGGAGGCGGTGCGCGCGGGGTGGCGTCTGCACGCGCGGCTGATCGACCGGTCACTGCGCCGCGGCTTCTACCAGGGCTGGGACCTGCATCCCGCGCAGCTGGTGTCCCGGTACGTGGCCACCTACGCCTTCTACCGGCGTTCGGTGCCGGCCGCGTGCGCGAGGATCGCCGCCTACCTCGGCACGGGCCCGGACGCCGGATACCTCGACGAACCCGCCACCGCCCGCGCCCTGGCCGACTTCTGCGTCCGCGCACTGGACTGCGGGGCCGTCACCGCGGACGAGATCACCACCCGCGCCGGCGTCGATCGCGCCGACCTGGCCGCGCTGACACGCCCGGGAACCGACCATGAGGAGAGCAGATGACCCACCCCGACCTGGTGATCCGGGCCCACCGGGCGATCGTCGACGGTGCCGAGCGGGAGGCCCTCGTCGTCGTCGCCGACGGCACCATCACCACCATCGACGTGGCCCCGGGCGCACTCGACCGGGCACCCACCGGCGCCCACACGGTGACCCTGGCCCGCGACGTGGTCCTGCTGCCCGGCCTGGTCGACACCCACGTGCACGTCAACGAACCCGGACGCACCGACTGGGAGGGCTTCGCCAGCGCCACGCGCGCCGCGGCCCGCGGCGGCGTGACGACCCTGATCGACATGCCCCTCAACTCCAGCCCCGTCACCACCGGCCCCGCTGCGCTCGACGCCAAACTCGGCAGCACGGTGGGCAAACTGCACGTCGACACCGGCTTCTGGGGCGGCGCGGTGCCGGAGAACCTCGGCCGGCTGCGTGAACTGTGGGACCGCGGCGTGTTCGGGTTCAAGTGCTTCCTGCTGCACTCCGGGATCGACGAGTTCCCGCCGCTGGACCCGGCGCAGATGCTCGCGGCCATGGCGGAGATCGCGTCGTTCGACGGCCTGTTGATCGTCCACGCCGAGGACGCCGGGACCATCGACGCCCAGACCCCGCCCGACGGGCCGGCATACGCCGGGTTCCTCGACTCGCGGCCCGTGTCGGCGGAGGTCCGCGCGGTGGCGCAGGTGATCGACGGCGTCCGGCGCACCGGGTGCCGCGCGCACATCCTGCACCTGTCCGCCGCCGACGCACTGCCGCTGATCCGCGCCGCCAAGGCCGAGGGGCTGCCGATCACCGTGGAGACGTGCCCGCACTACCTGTCGCTCTTCGCCGAGGAGATCCAACCCGGTGCCACCCACTACAAGTGTTGCCCGCCGATCCGGGAGGCCGGCAACCGCGAGGGACTGTGGGAGGGGCTGCGCGACGGGACCATCGATCTGGTGGTCTCCGACCACTCCCCGTGCGTGCCCGAGCTCAAGCGATTCGACACCGGCGACTTCGGTGAGGCGTGGGGCGGGATCGCCTCCGTCCAACTGGGCCTGCCGATCATGTGGTCCGAGGCCCGGCGCCGGGGGATGGGGCTGCCCGACGTGGTGCGGTGGATGGCCTCCGGGCCCGCCGCGTTCGTCGGCCTTCCCGACCGGGGGGCTATCCGTCCCGGCGCCCGCGCGGACCTGGTGGTCCTGGCCCCCGACGACGCCTTCGTGGTCCTGCCCGAGCGGCTGGAGCACAAGAACCCCGTGACCGCCTACGCCGAACGGGCCCTGGCCGGCGTCGTGCGCGAGGTCTACCTCGCCGGCCACCGCGTGGACCTGGACCGCCCGGCCGCGGGCCACCCGGTGCTCCGCCCCATCCCTTCCCTGGCCTCGTCCAGAATGGAGACCCCCGCATGACCGCGACCCCGTCCACCACGCCTGACTTCCTCACACTGCCGGATCTGGCCTCCCGCACCCTCGCGGGCGCGGTCGTCCACGCCGACGACGAGTTCTTCGCCGAGAAGGAGAACCTGCTCCTGCCCGGTGAGCCGGCCTTCGACCCGACCCTGTTCGGGCACAAGGGCAAGGTCTACGACGGCTGGGAGACGCGCCGCCGCCGCACCCCGGGCGAGGACGAGGCGATCATCCGGCTCGGGGTGCCGGGCGTGGTCCGCGGCGTCGTGGTGGACACCGCCTTCTTCCGCGGCAACTACCCGCCGCAGGTCGCCCTCGACGGTGCGTGGGTCGAGGGCTACCCGGACGCCGAGCAGCTCGCCGCGGCATCGTGGCGGCCGCTGGTCCCGCCGTCCCCCGCGCAGGGCGACACCCGCAACGCCTACGATGTGGCCGACGAGACGCCCGTGACCCACGTGCGGCTGCGGATGATCCCCGACGGGGGCATCGCCAGGCTGCGGGTGCACGGCGACCCCGCGCCGGACCCCCGGTTCCTGGCGGGCACAGTCGACCTGGCGGCGGCGGAGAACGGCGGGCGGATCGTCGACTGCTCCGACCTGTTCTACTCGTCACCGGCCAACATCATCGCCTCCGGCCGCTCCCGCCACATGGGCGAGGGCTGGGAGAACGCCCGCCGCCGCGACGACGGCAACGACCACGTCACCATCGCCCTGGCCGGCCCGGGCACGGTCGATCACGTGGAGATCGACACCTCCTATTACGTCGGCAACGCCCCCGGATCGGCGTCCCTGCACGGCATCCGCAGGGCCGAGGACCTCGACCGCCCCGAGACCTGGGTCGAGTTGGTGCCCCGCACCCCGCTGCAGCCCGATTGCCGCCACCGGTTCCTCGTCGGGGCCCCCGCCGGCCCCGACACTCCCGGCACAGACCCCGACCCCGTCCGGTTCGTCCGCATCGACGTCTTCCCCGACGGCGGCATCGCGCGACTCCGGGTGCACGGGCGGCTCACGGCGGACGCGCTCGAGGCGATGGCCGCCCGGCTCCCGCGGAGCTGACCGTTAATGCGGTGGTCACACGCGGGTGACGGCGACGGAACCCGCCCTCGGTAGACATGGTCGTGCACCGGCCCCCACCCCGCGTGGTGGGCGCCGCGGCCCGGCACACCGGCCCCCGTCACCTCGGCCGGCCACTCCGCCACAGGAGAAGCTCATGACCACTGATCACCCCGGTTTCCACGTCCCCACGGTGGACCTGTCTCCCTACGTCGTCGGCGGGTCCTCCGACGACCGCGCGCGGGTCGCCCGCGAGATCGACGAGGCCTGCTCGACCGTCGGGTTCATGCAGATCGTCGGACACGGCGTGGCACCCGCGGTCATCGACGGTCTGGCCGGCGCGATCGACGACTTCTTCGCACTGCCCCTCGAGGCCAAGAAGGCCTACCGCGTGGCCGATGCGAACCGCGGGTACAGCCCGCCCAGGAGCGAGTCGCTCAGTTTGAGCCTCGGGGTGGAGTCCGCGGGGCGGATGAACGACTTCTTCGAGGCGTTCAACGTGGGGGTCGAGGCACGCTCGTTCATCGGTCTGGACCTGTCGGAGGACGACTACGGGATCAACGTGTGGCCCGATCTCCCCGGTGGCCGGCGGCCCGGTTTCCGCGAGCGGGTCGATGCCTACTTCGCCGAGGCCTCCCGTGTCGCGCGCACGCTCACCCGCGTCTTCGCCGACGCCCTCGGCCAGCCCGCGGGGTATTTCGAGCAGCTCACCGACCACTCGATCGACGTTCTCCGCATGGTCAACTACGCCCTCGACGAGGGGCCCGTCTCGCTCGACGGCGAACTCAAGGGAATGGGCGAGCACACCGACTTCGGTCTGGTCACGGTCCTGTGGGCCGACCGGGTTGCCGGTCTCCAGGTCCTCGGCACCGACGGAGGCTGGCACGACGTCCAGCCCGTGGAGGACGGCCTGCTGGTCAACCTCGGCGACCTCACCGCGCGGCTGACCAACGACCGGTGGATGTCGACCCTGCACCGCGTGGCGCCACCGATCGTCGACGGCCGCATCGTCCGCCGCCGCTCTGCCGCGTTCTTTCACGACGGCAACGTCGACGCCGTGGTGGCCACCCTGCCCGAGTTCGTGGGCACCGACGGCGACGCCTACGAGTCCGTCACCGTCCGCGAACACATCGCCGCCAAGCTCGCCGGGTCCCGGCACGGCAAGGCCAATACCGCGGCGGTTCGCGAGGCGGCCCGGGTCCTGGCGGCGTCGGCCCGGTAATGGAGGTCGACACCGTGACGGACGTGGTGTTGGTCCACGGCGCGTGGGCCGGCGGCTGGGTGTGGGACACCGTCACCGGTCCGCTCCGTGCGGCCGGCCTCCGCCCCCATGTGGTCGACCTACCGGGCGTTGGCGGCGACGACGACGAGGTGGTCGACCTCGACACCCTGGCCGACCATGTCTCAGCACTCGTGCGGCTTCTCGAACGACCCGCCGTTCTCGTGGGGCACTCCGGCGGCGGGGTCGTGGTGACCCGGGTCGCCGAACTGATTCCGGACCGGGTCGCCGGGGTCGCCTTCGTCGCCGGGATGATGCTGCCTTCGGGGGTGGACTTCGCGCAGCTCTGCGCCGGGATCGGCCTGCCCACGGATGTGGGGATCTCCCGGTGGCTCGAGTCGAGCGCCGATGGGCGCGAGACCTCGGTCCCGCCCGAGGCCGCGGCGGCGGTGTTCTTCCACGATGCCCTGGAGGGGGAGGCGATCGCTGCCGCGCGACGGTTGCGTCCGCAGCGGGAGAGCGCCCGGCTGATCTCCGCCGCCTGGACCCCTGCGCGCTTCGGCGCCCTGCCGCGGTTGTACGTCGAAGCCACCGGGGATCGCACCGTGCCGATCATCGCGCAGCGACGCATGCAGCAGCTCACCCCTGGTGCCCGGGTGGTCACGCTCCACACGGGCCACGTCCCGCAGCTGTCCGCACCAGGCCCACTGTGCGCGGCGCTGGCGAGCTTCACGCGGGACGTCGCCGCCGGCGACGCGGATCGGCCGGCGCGCCACATCGCCCTCACGTCGGCGTAACACGGCGGAAAAGCGCTGGTGTCAGACTCGGAGGCGACACCGCGGCGGTGCGGTCGGCCCAGCCGACCCGGCCGCCGGGCGACCGACGCCCCGGCGGCCGAGTCATCAGTCAGGCAGCGGCGCGGTGTCCGCCCGGGCACAGGACCCGGGTCCCGATGCCGCAGGAGACGTCCATGACCTCCGTGATGCCCGACGCGCCCACGCTGCCCACTCCGGGCGACACCAGCCCCGCCACCGCGGGCCGCAGCCCCCGTCGTCTCGCAGACGCCGACGCCAGGCTGGCCGCGCTGACCGCGCGCGTCCGCGAGGACATCGCCACCACGAGCCATGCTCGCGACTGGATCCCGCGCGAACCCGGATGCGCGCAACTCGATGTGCTCGTCGTCGGAGGCGGTCAGGCCGGACTCGGCGCCGCCTTCGCCCTCGGACGTCAACGGATCGACCGGGTCCTGGTGGTGGACGACGGGCCCGCCGACCGGGCGGGCTGCTGGGACCGCTACGCACGCATGCACACTCTGCGCAGCCCCAAACACATGCGCGGCATCGAGTTCGACGTTCCGTCGCTGCACGTACGCCGCTGGTTCGAGGCGGTCTACGGCGAGCAGGCGTGGCAGGAGATCGACCTCGTTCCGCGCCTGGACTGGAACGACTACCTGCGCTGGTATCGCGAAGCAGCGGGGATCGAGGTCCGCCACGTGACGCAGGTGACCGCCGTGCACCGACCCTCCACGGCGGATGGCCCGTTCGTCGTGGAGGTGGCCGCCGCCGGCGGTGCCACCCAGACCGTGACCGCCCGGCGGATCGTGTTCGCCCTCGGCCTCAGCGGCGGCGGCGGACAGCGGGTGCCGGAGATGGTCCGTGCGCTGCCGCGCGAGCGCTGGTTCCACACCGAGGACCCGATCGACTTCGAGGCCCTGCGCGGCCGGCGGGTCGCCGTCCTGGGCGGCGGAGCCTCCGGGTTCGACAACGCCGCCACCGCGCTCGACCACGGCGCCGCGCGAGCGGAGGTGTTCATGCGGCGGGACACCGTCCCGGACTCCAACCCGCTGCGGTGGATGGAGTTCCCCGGCATGCAGGAACGCTTCTACGACCTCGACGATCGCGCGAAGTGGGACTTCACCCTGTTCAGCGGGGGCTTGCCGCAGCCGCCGACCCAGCACACGGTGTGGCGGTGCTTCGCCCATCCCGACTTCGCACTGCGCACAGGCTGTGCCTGGGACTCGGTCGCGGTGGTCGACGACGGCGCGGGCGGGACCGAGCTCGCCATCGACACCCCCGCCGGCCGGTTCCACGCCGATGTGGTGATCGCAGCGACCGGGTACGAGGTCGACCTGCGACTGCGCCCGGAGCTCGCGGAGTTCGTCGACGACATCGCCCTGTGGGCCGACGTGCACGACTTCGCCGCCGACCACCCGGCAGGACGCAACCCCTACCTCGGACCGGGTTTCGAGTTCACCGAACGCCGACCGGGCTCCGCGCCCTGGGTGACCAGGCTGCACCACTTCTCGACCGGCGCGCGCACGTCCATGGGCGTCACCGGAAACCAGCTGTCCGGCATCTACGGAGGTGTCGGTCGCATCGCGGGGGCGGTCACCACCGCGATCACTCGCGAGAACTGGGACCGCCTCGCGGACGACTTCGCGGGCTTCGAGTTCCGCGAGGTCCGGTCGATCGGCCCGCACCGCCCCGACGACGGCTGGTACCCGACGAGACCCCGCTACTGACGGCCCCGCCATCAGAACGGCGGCTCATCGTCGAACGCCGAGGACCGCGGCTGGTCCTGCTGGGGCCGGTCATCCTGCGGGGGAGCTGAGCGCGGCGGGCGCCCTGACCGGGGTTCCTGTTGACGATGGTGCGCCTGGGCTCGCAGTCTGCTGCGCTCCGCCGCGCGGCGGTGACGCAGGTGGGGGCGCCTCCTCGACGCCGGTGAGCCGCTGCCGGTCCTGCCGGCTTCGGCCGCGTTCTGCTGCCGTCGGCTGGACTCCGGATGCCGCGGCGGGGCGAGCGCGGCCAGCGGTCCACCGGGGGCCGTCGTGATGCGCGTTCCCGGATCGGCCTTCGGGTGATTGGGGCCGTGGAGCCAGACGTAGGTTCCGTCGATGTCCCGGTAGTAAGCCCAGATTCCCTCGGTCTTGAGTCGGTGGTGGAAGCGGCAGAGGGAGCCGAGATCATCGGACGTGGTGTGCCCGCCGCACTCCGGGTTGTCATGGTCGAACGGGATGATGTGGTCGAGGTCGGTCTTCTCGGCCGGCGTGTGGCACCCGGGGAAGACACAGGTGCCGTCGCGGCCCTTGCAGAAGCGTGCCAACGCCTCGGAGGGCGTGTACCGCCGGGCCGCGTAGCAGTCGGGGTCCGCGAGATCTGCCAGTGAGTCGATCCGGCGACGAGCGCTGCGCTCCAGCTGGTCGGCGGTGTGACCGGTGATCGGCCCGTAGCCGGCCAGCGTGAGGCCACGGTTGTCCGGACTGCCGTCGTCGTAGGCGTAGATGGTCACCCGCCGAGCGGCCGCCTGTCCGTCCGGGTCACCGGGGTGTTCGCCGTCGACGTCGGGCAGGCAGGCCCACCCGCGACTCAGCGCTAGTAGGCCCGCGGCACGCAACTCACCGAGAGAACGCGGGTCGTCCTCGGAGGCGGTGCGCGCGAGGGCCTCGATACGGTCGGCGATCTCCACGGCGGTCTCCGCGGTGAGGTGCGCTGTGATGAGGGCCCTGTCGTCGGCCAGCGGCACCATCTCGACGTCCTGGTCCCGCCGCGCCTCCCTCGCCCTGGCGTCGGCCCCGACCGGGTCGCACGCCGAGACGGTCTTGGTGAGCATCTTTCGTAGCGGGCCGAGTCTCGGCGGGTGTGTGCGGCGCCTTGTGGGAGCCAGTGCCGCACTGATCCGCCTGTCGAGTTCGGGCATGAGCTCATCGGAGACCATCGCGGTCTCCTCGGCGATCGTGTGGGCGGCGAGGATGCCGATCCATCCGGTCGCGAGCAGGGCCGCGGTACGGGGGAGCCGCTCGGTCAACTCGACCGCGGTGGTGACCAGACGCGAGGCGCCGTGCCGGGACAACGCCATCGAGGCGCTGACGATCGAGGCGGCGGTCTCCCACGGGTCCCGGTGGCGGTCGCGCTGTCCCGCGACCCGGACGCAATCGTAGGCGAAGGCGACGGTGCGTCCTTCGGCCGCGTTGATCAGGCGTTGGGCGAGATATCCGCGCTGTTGATGTGGATCCCACCGGGCGTAGGCCTCCGGGACGATCACGTCGACGGCGGGACCCGTCGCTGTGGTGAACCCCTTAGGCGGCACGAACGGGCCGGGGGCATCGGGGACGATCGCCGCATGGGAGGCGGAATCATGGGCGTCGGACTTGGAGGTGCTCGTCATGGTTCGACCATATGTTCTAGGTCTGACATTGCGGGCAGGGAGACTGGATCGAACACGCGAGCGAGTGTCATCTCATTACGGAGGAGATGCCCGGCCTCGTCGTCGTCGCTGATCACCGCGGCGCCCGCTGACCTGCGGTGCCCTGCGCACCCTCCGCAGGGCACCGCAGGTAGAGGGCATGCGTGGTGCGGGCGGTCTCGGAGGGGTGGTGGGTCCGGGTCCGGGTCCGGCTTCTGGTTCGGTGAAGGGTGTGGCGCCGTGGGCGGTGCACGGTCTTGGGTGCTCTGACCTGGGGTGCCCTGCTCGGCCCCCGCAGGGCGCCCCAGGTCGGCGCGCGAGGGAGGGCGCCGGGGCGGGGATGTCCCAGGGCAGTGAGGTGGGTGGTCGTGGTGGTCGTGCTGGTCAGGCGCAGGTCGGGCGGCCCGGTCGCGGTCAACCCGGTCGGGCGACGATGAGGCACGCCTCGCCGCCGTCGGGGACGTACCACCGGTGGGGGAGGGTGCCGTTGTACCTCGCGACGTCGCCCGCCTCGAGTCGGGTGAGCGAATCGCCGACCTCGAGCAGGACGGTGCCCCGGGTGATGTAGAGCCATTCCTGGCCGGGGTGTTCGAAGAACCGGCCCGGGACGTGGTTGGTCTCCACGAACTCGAGGAACTGCGTGCCCCCCGGGCCTCCGGGCAGGAGTCGGGTGTGACCGCCGACCGTGCCCTCCGCCCGGGTCAGGGTGGCGCCCTCGGTGGAGCGCTGGACGTCGACCCGGTCGGAATGGGCCGGGTCCCGGCCGGAGTCTCCGGGTCCGCCGGTGTCGGAGGCCCCGCCGGCGGTGACCGCGTCGAGGAGGTGGGCCTGGGTCGTGCCCAGGGCGTGGGCGAGACCCTCGAGCGTGGACATGCTGGGCGCCGCCTTGCCGCGCTCGATCTGACTGAGGAAGGGCTGCGAGATCCCGGCCTGGTCGGCCACCTCGACGAGCGTCAGTCCGAGTTGGCGGCGGTGGTGCCGGATGCGCGCGCCGAGACGGTCCAGCGAGTCGCCTCGTGCGGTGGTCATGGGGCCTCCCTTGCGGTCGGGGCGGGTTGGGGCGGGTCGGGGTCTGGCGGGGCGGGATCTGGTGGGACGCGGTCTGCCGGGGTCGGTATTCGTGCAGGTAGTCGCGTTGGCGCGGAATCGGCGGACACCGGAACCGCGCCGGAACAGCGGGGTAATGCCGCCGAAACACGGGGCCACCACACTCATCATTATTGATCCGATCAATACCCGGGGTCACTATCCCGCTCCGGGGTCGGATGCACAAGTGCCGCACCCGATCAGAAAGCCCGGGCTGCCGAGAGGGGCCGGGTCGGAGGGTCGGCGGGGAACGCACGAGTCGGCAGAGGAGGGGAACGATGGAACCACGACGAGCGGCACAGCGCGATGCACAGCGCGGAGCCGGGGCCGAGCGAGCCGCGGCGCGCCACGTGGACCGCATCGCGGGGGCGCGACTGCAGGGCGGTCGGGTGGTCGACGTGGACATCGTCGACGGGGTGGTCGTGGCCGTGACGGACGCGGGGGCCACCCCGACGCGCGGTGGTCCTACCGGGGGCGAATCGGTGATCGACGCCCGCGGCTACATGGTGCTCACCGCGCCCGCGGAGCCGCACGCCCACCTCGACAAGGCCCTGAGCTGGGGCGCCACGCGGCCGCCGGGCTGCGATCTGGGCGCCGCGATCGACGCGTGGCGGGCCTACGCCGCGACGGTCGACGAGGACGAGATCCACGCCCGCGCCCTGGCCGCGGCGCGCAAGCTCGTGGCCAACGGGACGACCGCGGTGCGCAGCCACGTGGACCTGCACGACGACCACGACCCGCTGCGCGGCGTCCGCGCTCTCGTCCGCGTCCGCGACGAGCTGGCCGGCGTGATGGACCTGCAGATCTCGGTGATGGTCAACGAGGTCGACCCGGCGGACCGGGCGCGCGCCGCGATCGCGGCCGGCGCCGACCTCATCGGCGGGGCCCCGCACATCTCCACCGACCCGGTCTCCGAGACGCACCGGCTGGTGGACCTCGCCGAGGAGCTGGGCACCGGCATCGACCTGCACGTGGACGAGTTCCTCGACGGCGACCACGCCATGCTCGAGGTGTTCACCGAGCGCGTCGCGTCCTGGCCCGCGGGGCAGATCCGCACGGCCGGGCACTGCTGCCGGATCGGCTCGCTCGACGCGGCGGGCCAATCCCGCGCGGCCGGCGCGCTGAGCAGGGCGGACGTCGGGGTGGTGACGCTGCCGATCACCAACCTGTACCTGCAGGGCCGCACCGGCTGCACCTCGGTCCCGCGCGGCCTGCCCCCGGTGCGGGCCCTGCTCGAGACCGACGTGACCGTCGCCGCCGGCGCCGACAACGTGCGCGACCCGTTCAACCCGGTCGGCCGCTCCGACGCCACCGAGACGGCGATGCTGCTGATCGTGGCCGCCCACCTCGACATGGACACCGCCTGGCAGCTCGTCACGGGCGGCGCCCGCGAGGTCATGGGTCTGCCGCCCGCCGGCCCCTCGCCCGGCCTCCGGGCCGACCTGCTGCTGGTCCGGGCGGGCGGGCTCGACGACGTGATCGCCGACGCGCCACCCGACCGGATCGTGTTGCGCGCGGGCTGCGTGGTGGCGGCGAGGGAGGTCCTCGTCGTCGTCGACCCCGGTGTCGCGCTGCTCGACGACCAAGCCGCCACCACCCACCCACGGACACCCACCTACGAGGAGACCCGATGACCACACCCACCGACATGCGGGCGGCGCAGGCCGCCCGGCCCGGCAGCGAGATCCTCGGATTCGACGGCGTCGGCGTGACCTACCCCAACGGTACCCGCGCTCTCGACGGCGTGGACCTGCGGATCCGCGCCGGCGAGTTCGTCAGCGTCGTGGGCCCGTCCGGCTGCGGCAAGTCCACGCTGCTCAGCCTCGCGTCCGGGCTCGCCACCCACACCGACGGCTACATGCAGACCGGCACCGACCGCATCGGCTACGTCTTCCAGGACGCCACCCTGCTGCCGTGGCGGACGGTCGAGCAGAACGTGGAGATGCTCGCCGAGCTCGACGGCATCGGCCGCACCGAACGCCGTGACCGCGCGGCGGCGGCGATCGAACTGGTGGGCCTGGCCGGGTTCGAGAAGTCGCTGCCGCGGGAGCTGTCGGGCGGCATGAAGATGCGTGTCTCGCTGGCCCGCTCGCTGACCCTCGACCCGGAGTTGTTCCTGTTCGACGAGCCGTTCGGCGCGCTGGACGAGATCACCCGGCAGCGCCTCGGCGACGAGCTGCTCGGGCTGTTCGCGGCCAAGCGGTTCGCCGGGCTGTTCATCACGCACTCGGTCGCCGAGGCGGTGTATCTGTCCACGCGCGTGGTGGTGATGTCCGGCCGGCCGGGGCGCATCACACATTCGGTGGACGTGCCGTTCGGTCCGGAGCGCGACCCCGAGATCCGCTACACGACGGACTACATGAACCTCGTCGGCGAGGTTTCCCAGGCACTCGAGGAGGCGCACTGATGAGAGGCACACTGATGAACGGAATCACCGCCCGCGCGACCGTGAAGAGCGACGACGACGACGACAAGGTCACCGCCGCCGACGTGGGCCGCGGCCCGGTGGCCGAACCGGCCGGGGGAGCCCCCGCCGCCGGCCCCGCCCGCCCCCGGTTTCGCCTCTCGGCCGACGGGCCCGTGGTCCGCTACGGCGGCCCGTTGGCGGTCCTGGCCGCGGTGCTGGGCCTGTGGTACTTCGTGAGCTACGGGGTGCTCGAGCCGTCGCGGCGGTTCCTGCTGCCGGCGCCGCACGTGGTGGTCACCGACGGGCTGTTCGGGCCCAGTATCTCGGGCATGCTCGAGGCGCTCGGGCGCACCGCGACCGTCGCGCTGACGGGGTTGGCGATCGCGTTCGTGATCGGCGTCGCGTGGGCGATCATCATGAGCCAGGAGAAGTGGGCCGAGCGCTCGCTGTTCCCCTACGCGGTGGTGCTGCAGTGCATCCCGATCCTCGCGCTGGTGCCGCTGATCGGCTTCTGGTTCGGGTTCGGGTTCACCGCCCGGGTGTTCGTGTGCGTGTTGATCGCGCTGTTCCCGATCGTGTCCAACACGCTGTTCGGTCTCAAATCCGTGGACCCGGGCCTGCGCCGGCTGTTCAAGCTCCACCACGCCGGGCGTCTGACGGTGCTGCGCAAGCTCGAGGCCCCGGCGGCACTGCCCGCCCTGTTCGAGGGCCTGCGCGTGGCGGCCGGCCTGTCGGTGGTCGGTGCGATCGTCGGCGACTTCTTCTTCAAGCAGGGCGACCCGGGCATCGGCATCCTCATCGACACCTTCCGCGCCCGCCTGCAGTCGCCGGAACTGTTCGCCTCGATCATCCTGGCCTCCCTGCTCGGTGTGGCCGTGTTCCTGTTCTTCGGTCTGCTGTCCCGCCGGGTCGTGGGGCGCTGGTACAACCCGGACGCCGACCGCTAGTCGTAACGCCCGGCGACCAGCCGTAACGACTCCCGAGCGAACCCGCAACACCACTGAAACACGGCAGCGGTTCACTCTTCTTTATTGATCACATCAATACGGCAATTCAGTCTCACCGCACCTCACCTCTTCCCTTCCGTCACCCACACCCAGGAGTACCCATGCGACGCACCACCGCCCCCCGTACCGCCGTCTCCGTGGCCGCGCTCTGCACGCTAGGCGCCGTCACGCTCACCGCCTGCGGCGGCTCCGAGTCCGCGGAGGCCTCCTCCGGGTACAGCGGGGAGATCGGCGCGGTCGACCTCAGCGAGGTCTGCCCCGAGAAGGTCGTGGTCCAGACGGACTGGAACCCCGAGGCCGAGCACGGTCACGTCTACGAACTCCTCGGGCCGGATCCGACCATCGACGCCGGCGCCAAGTCGGTCTCCGGGCCGCTGTTCGCCTCCGGTGAGTACACCGGAGTGGACGTGGAGGTCCGGGCCGGCGGCCCCGCGATCGGGTTCCAGCAGGTCACCGCGCAGATGTACCAGGACACTGACATCATGCTCGGCTACGTGGACGCCGACCAGGCGGTCCAGAACTCGCTGAACAACCCCACCATCGGCGTCTTCGCACCGCTGGACATCAACCCGCAGATGATCATGTGGGACCCCGAGACCTACCCGGACGTCGAGACCGTCAGCGACCTCAAGGACGAGAACACGCGGGTCCTGTACTTCGAGGGCAACGCCTACATGGACTACCTCCTCGGCGAGGGCATCCTCGACCCCGCCCAGGTCGACGGCAGCTACGACGGTTCGCCCTCGAACTTCGTCGCCTCCGGAGGTGCGGTCGCCCAGCAGGGCTTCGCCAGCGCCGAGCCGTTCATCTACGAGAACGAGGTCGCCGAATGGGGCAAGCCGGTGAAGTACCAGCTGCTCCACGACCTGGGCTACCCGATCTACAAGTCGATGATGGCCGTGCGCAGCGCCGAGCTCGAGGACAGCGCGGCGTGCCTGGAGAAGCTGGTGCCCGTACTGCAGCAGGCCGAGGTCGAGTACTTCGAGGATCCGGCCCGCACCAACGCCGTGATCGTGGACGCCGTCGAGCAGTTCAACACCGGCTGGGTCTACAGCGCTGAGCTGGCCGACTTCGCCGTCGAGGCCATGCTCGAGCGCGAACTGGTGGGCAACGGACCCAACGCCACGATCGGTGACTTCGACGACGCGCGACTCGCCGACATGGTGGCCAAGGTCAAGGGCGTCTACGAGGCCGCCGACGTCGCGATCGCCGAGGACGTCTCGCCCGAGACCGTCGCCACCAACCAGTTCATCGACCCGGCCATCGGGATGAACTGATCCGGCTCCTCAGCCCGGTTCACCCCTTCAATTCCCGCCGCCCCCGCACCCGATCGGAGCCCCTCGTGACCGCGACCTCCACACCCACCCCGCCCACCGGATCGCCCGGACCCACCGCAGATGTCGCCGGCCTGGTCGACGACCTGCTCGACCTGCTCGGTCCCGATGCCGTGCACACCGACGACCGCTCCCTGGACAAGGCATCGGTGGACGGGTCCTACCTCAGCCCGATCCTGCGGGCGCAGTGGCCGATCGGCCGGCCCGAGGTGGTGTGCCGGCCGACGGACGTGGAGCAGGTGCCCGCCGTGGTCCGCGCGGCCGTCCGCCGACGGGTGCCCATCACCTCCCGGGGCAAGGGCACCGGCAACTACGGCCAGGTGGTCCCGCTGCACGGCGGGCTGGTCCTGGACCTGACCGCGCTGCGAGGCGTCGACCACGTGGACACGGAGGCGGGTGTGGTCACCGCGGAGGCCGGGGTCCGCATGCTGACCCTCGAGAAGCGGCTGGCCTCCCACCACGGCAGTCAGCTGTGGATGTACCCGTCCACCGTGCAGTCGACCCTCGGCGGGTTCCTCGCCGGCGGGTCGGCGGGCACCGGCACGATCGTGCACGGCCGCAACCACCAGGGGTTCGTCGAGGCGCTCGACGTGGTCTTCGCCCACGAGGACGCCGAGATCGTGCACCTGGAGGGTGCCGACGCCCAGCCGTTCGTCCACACCTACGGGGTCGCCGGGATCATCGTGCGCGCCACGGTGCGGATCGAACCGCTGCAGGACTGGCGGTGCGTGTACGCCAGTTTCGACGACCACCACGACGCGTTCGCCGCGGTACGGCGGGTCCACCTCGTCGAGCCCGCGCCGCGCCTGTGCTCGGCGGACGGCGCCCACGTCTCCTCGTGCCTGCCCGCCGACGAGGCCATCCCCGCCGGCCGGGCGAGCCTGCGGGCGATCGTCGACGCCGCCGCGGTGGACGAGGTCCGGGCGATCATCGACGCCGCAGGGGGAGTGGTCGAGGCGGTCCGCACGGGCGTCAACGAGACGATCAAGGTCTCGACCCTGTCCTACAACCACCCCACCCACTGGCTGCAGAAGGCCGAGCCGGACACCTGGTTCCACATGGAGTGCCAGGGTGACGCCCTGGTGGAACGCCTCGACGAGGTGGAGGCCGTCTACCCGGGCGGGACCCTGCACCTGGAGGCGGGACACGGGCGGATGTTCGGGATGCTCAACGGTCACTACACCTCGCCCGAGGCCGCGTACGCGGGTGTGCCGGTGCTGGAGGAGCTGGGGGTGCGCGTGCACTCGCCGCATCAGTACCGCGTGGACCACGGCACCGAGGCCGTCCGCGCGCTGGCGGCCCGCACCGACCCGTTCGGCCTGCTCAACCCCGGGCGGTGGGAGGCATGATCGGGCCGCAGCGGCGCTACGCCGAACTCACGACCGTCGAGGCGGGCCGGGTCGGATCCTGTGACCCCGTCGCCGTCATCCCGGCCGGGGCGATCGAACCCCACGGTCCGCATCTGCCGCTGGCCACCGACCTCCTCGTGGCCGAGCACGTGGCCGCCCACGCGGTGGCCGCCGCGGCGGAAGCGGGCGTCGACGCCTGGCTCATGCCGGCGCTGGGATATACGAAGAGCGACGAACACGCCAACCTCACCGGGGCGCTGTGGATCTCCGGGGAGACGCTGATGCGCGAGGTGATCGAGCTCGGCTCGGCACTGCGGGCCAGCGGGTTCACCCGGGTGCTGTTCGTCAACTGCCACGGCGGCAACTCGGCGCTGCTCGAGGTGGCGCTGCGCGAACTGCGCCGCCGCTTCGGGCTGCGCACTTTCCTCTACGCCGGGCGTGCGGTCCCGGGTCCCACCGAGCTGGGCATGGGAATCCACGCCGGGTGGGCGGAGACGTCAATGATGCTGCACCTGCACCCCGAGCTCGTCGACATGTCGGCGGCCGAGGCGAGGGTCCCGGCCGGGATCGCGGAGTGTCAGCACATCGGGTTCACCGGCCCCGTGAGGTTCGGCTGGCTGGCCGACGACCTGTCCGACACCGGGGTGATCGGAGACCCCACCGGGGCCGACCCCGAGACCGGGCGGCGGTTGGTGGCCGATCACGTGGACGCCGTGGCCGGGGCGCTGGCCGAGATCGCCGAGTTCGACCCGGCGCGCGGGGTGTCCGCCGCGGCCACCGTAACGGGAGGTGCACTGTGACCGCCATCGAGATCCCCGTGGTCACCATGCCCGGCCCCGCCGATGACCCGCTGGAGGCGATGGTCGCGTGGCTGGCGATCGACCCGGCGGATCCGCCACTGGGGGTCCTGGCCACGGTCGGCCCGCACGGCACCCCGCACTGTCGGCACCTGCTGGTCTCCGGGGCCACCACCGAGGGCCCCACGTTCCACACCGACTCGCGGTCCCAGAAGGCACTGGACCTGGCCGCCGACCCCCGCGCGACGCTGGTCGTGGTCTCCGCGGACCGGACGCGGCAACTCACGGTCACCGGGGTGGCCGAGCCGACCGATCGGGACGAGCACCTGGCGAGCTATCACTCCCGCAGCGAGTACCTCAAGCTCCTGGCCTGGACCAACGACCTCGCGACGGCGGAACTCGCGCCGCCGGGCAGACGCCGGGTGTGGGCCGCCGCGGTGGAGCGGTTCGGCCCGTCGCCGGCGCAGCCGCCCGAGACCTGGCTGGGCATGCGACTGCGGCCCGGGTCCGTGACCTTCTGGGCCGCCGGACGCGACGAGCCGTCCCACCGCCGCCGGTTCGTGACGGACGGACAGCGGTGGCGGGCCGAGGAACTTCCGGGCTGACACACGAGAGAACGAGAGATCCCATGATCACCTTCACCGACGCGCTGGTCCTGCCCGTGTCCGCGGACCCGGCCGCGCCCGCCTGGTTCCACGGCTGGGTCCACGTGGACGACGCCGGCCTCATCGCCGCGCTCGGACCCGGCGACCCGCCGCCGGGCCTGCCGGGCACCGTCCACGACCTGGGCGGCGCGATCCTCGCGCCCGGGTTCGTCTCCGCGCACAGTCACCTGTTCACCGCCGGGATGCGCGGTACCGCCCCGGACGACACGCTCTACGGCTGGGTGTCGACGATGGGCGAGATGATGGTCGGCGCGGAGGCCGAGGACCTGTACTGGTTCACCCTCGCCGGCTGCCTGGATTTCCTGCGTAACGGCGTGACCAGCGCCTACAACTTCACCCAGAGCCGGGTGGTGGCGGTGTTCGACCACGCCACCTCGACCCTGGTCGCCGAGCGGGTCCACGACGTCGACTTCCTCACCCGGCAGATCGACGCCCAGGCCGACTCCGGACTCCGTTGCGTCACCTCCACCCGCCTCGACGACGAGCAGCTGCCCGAGGCCGAGTGCTTCGACGCGTTCGCCCACGTCACCGAGCACCGGCTGCGCACCGTCCCCCGGGAACTGGACCTGGGTGGGTCGGTGTTCGGGTCGGTGCAGTGGTCGTCGTCGCCGGTCACCGCCGAGCGCGAGCGCCACGCCATGGCCACCCACGGCGTGGGCAACCAGGCGCACTTCGTCGAGACAGCCGAGCATCTCGAGGTACAGCGGGCCAAGTTCGACTGGTACGACCGGGCCGGGGTGCTGGGCCCCGACTTCTCCTTCGGCCACTTCGTTCACCCCACCGACCACATGGTCCGCCGGGTCGCGGAGACCGACTCGGCCGTCATCTGGCAGGCCACCTCCAACGGCCGGCTGGGCTCGGGCATCGCCGACATCACCCGGTTCCGGGACGCGGGCATCCGCGTGGGGATGGGCCTGGACGACCAGTCCTGCACCGACGTGTCCGACCCGTTCCAGAACATGCGGATCGGCCTGTACACCCAGCGCGCCGTCCACTCCGACGCCGCGGTGCTGGCCGCCCGCGAGGTCCTGCGGATGCACACCCTGGGGGCCGCGGAGGCCCTCGGCCTGTCCGGCAGGGTGGGCAGCGTGGAGGTGGGGAAGCATGCGGACCTCGTCGTCGTCGACCCCACCAGGCCTGCGACCGGGCCGATCTGGGACCCCGTCGCCACGTACGTCCTGGCGTGCTCGCTGCGCAATCTCACCCACGTCTACGTGGGCGGCCGGTTGGTCGCGGAGGGCGCGCGCAGCCTGCACCCGCTCGCCGACGAGGCCGACGCCCAGCTCACCGAGCGCATGATCCGCTCGGCCCGGGCGCGGGGGTTCACCCCGGCGTTCGCACCGGGCCTGGTGCGGTCGTGAGCTCCGGAGCCGCGGTGGTGCTCGTCGAGAACTGCGCGGTCGCGACCATGGACGGGGCCGGGGTTGGGGACGGGAACGGCGCCGAGTACACCGCCGGCCACGTACTGCTCGAAGGTGGCCGGATCACCGCGGTGGGGGAGGGGCCGTGCGAACCGGCGCTCGTCCCGGACGGCGCGGACCGCGTCGACGGTACGGGTTGTCTGGCCACCCCGGGCCTGGTCAACACCCATCACCACCTGTACCAGTGGCTCACCCGGGGGCTCGCGGCCGACGCGACGCTCTTCGAGTGGCTCACCGCCTCGTACCCGGTATGGGCGGGCATCGACGCCGACGACGTCCGCACCGCCGCCCTCGGTGGGCTCGCGCACCTGGCCCTGGGCGGCTGCACCACCACCACGGACCACCACTACGTGGTGCCCGCCGACGCCGGGGACGTGTTCGCCGCCGAGATCGACGCGGCCGCGACGGTGGGGCTGCGCTTCCACCCCAGCCGCGGGTCGATGGACCTGGGCCGCAGCTCGGGCGGGCTGCCGCCGGACTCCGTGGTCGAGGGCATCGACGCGATCCTCGCCGGCACCTCCGACGTGATCGACCGCTTCCACGACGCGGGCCCCGACTCGATGTGCCGCATCGCCGTGGCGCCGTGCTCACCGTTCTCCGTGACCGGCGACCTGCTGCGCACCAGCGCCGAGCTCGCCCGCGAGCGGGGCGTGCGCCTGCACACCCATCTGGCCGAGACCGACGACGAAGAGGAGTTCTGCCGCGAACGCTTCGGCAGCACGCCGATGGAGTACATGGAGTCGGTGGGCTGGGTGGGCCCGGACGTGTGGTTCGCCCACACCGTGCACCTCGACGACCCGGCGATCGCCGCGATGGCCGCCGGCGGGATGGCGGCCGCCCACTGCCCCGTCTCCAACGGTCGTCTGGGCGCCGGCATCGCCCGCGTGCCCGACATGCTCGCCGCGGGGATCCCGGTCGGGCTGGGCGTGGACGGTTCGGCGAGCAACGAGTCGGGCGTGCTGTGGGAGGAGATGCACACCGCGCTCCTGCTGGCCCGCGCCACCCGCGGGCCCCGGGCGATGGACGTGCGCACGGCGCTGCGGATGGCCACCGTGGACGGTGCCCGTGCGCTCGGGCGGGAGGGCGAGATCGGGCGGCTGGCTGTCGGATACCAGGCCGATGTCGCACTGTGGCGCCTGGACACCCCGGCCCACGCGGGGATCGACGACCCGGTGGCTGCGCTCGTCCTGGGGTCCCGCCCGCCGATGGCCGGGGTGTGGGTGCAGGGGCGCCGGGTAGTGGTCGACGGGCAGGTCCTCACCGTGGACACCGACGCCGTGGCTCGCGACGTGGTGGCCGCCCGCCGGCGGCTGCTCGCCCGGGCAGGGTGAGGGCGGTGGACCTGGTCAGCGTCACCGCACTGCACCGACCGCGCAGCCGGGACGAGGCGCACGCGGCCCTGCTCGCCGGCGCCACGGCCCTGGCCGGCGGGACCGCCCTGCACGGGGAGGCGCACCTGCACCCGGCCGGCGCCGCGGCCCCGCCGGGGGAGACCACACCGGTCACCGCGCTCGTGGACCTGCTCGACCTGCGATGGCCCGACGTCGAACCGCTGCCCGACGGTGGCCTGCGGGTGGCAGCGACCGCCTCGCTGCGCACAGTGTTGGACCACCCGCTCACCGCGCCCCTGCGCCCGTTCCTCCACGACGCCTTCTCCTGCCTGCTCGCCTCGTGGAAGATCTGGGGCCGCGGCACCTGGGGAGGCAACCTCTGCGCCGCCCTGCCCGCCGGCGCCGGGACCGCCGCCGCCTGCACGCTCGGCGCGACCGCCGAGATCTGGACCCCGGCCGGCGGCACCCGCACCGTCCCCGCCGCCGAGGTGGTGCTGGGCCCGGGCCGCACCTGTCTGGCCCCGGGCGAGATCCTGCGCGCGCTCGTCATCCCCGCGTCGGCGAGCCGGGCGCGCTACGCGGTCCGGCGGCACTCGCTGGTGCCCAGCGGCCGCTCCGGATCCCTGGTCACCGGGCGACTGGACCCCGGCGGCCGCTGCACGCTCGTCGTGACCGCCGCAGTGCCCGCCCCGGAGGTGCTCACCTGGGACCGGCCCCCCACGGCCGGTGAGGCCGAGGCCGCCGTGCGCGACCTGCCCCGCTGGCACGACGACCCCCAGGGCGATCCGAGCTGGCGGCGTCACGTGGCGGGGATCGCGGCCCTCGCCGTCGTCGCCGAACTCACCCACCCCATCTACCGGGAGGCACCATGCTGATCACCGTCGACGGACGCGCCCACGACCTGGACCCGCGCCCCGGGCAGTGCCTGCGGACGCTGCTGCGCGAGTCGGGGGTGCACGCGGTGAAGAAGGGCTGCGACACCGGCGACTGCGGTGCGTGTTCCGTGCTGGTCGACGGCGTGCCCACCCATTCCTGTGTGCTGCCCGCGCACCGCGCCGAGGGCGCCGACGTCCGCACCGCCGCCGGGGTGCCCGACGAGGTGCCGGCCGCGTTCGCCCGCGCCGCCGGGTTCCAGTGCGGGTTCTGCACGGCGGGGATGGTCACCACGGTCACCGGGCTGGGGCACGCGCCGTGCGCCCGGGACGGCGGGCCGGCGCCGAGGATCGCCGCCATGAAGGGCAACCTGTGCCGTTGCACGGGCTACCGGGCGGTCGAGGACGCCCTCGACGGCGCCCGGAATGCGTGCGCCGCCGGGGGGATCGGGAGCCCGGTCGCCGCCCCGGCCACCGAGCGCGTGGTGCGCGGCGCCGAACCCTTCACCCTGGACACCGACCTGACGGGCTGCGCGCATCTCGCGGTGCTCCGCTCCCCGCACGCGCACGTCCGCATCGTGTCGATCGACGCCTCCCGCGCCCTCGCGATGGACGGCGTGGTCGCCGTGCTCACCCACCACGACGACCCCGACGTCCTGTTCTCCACCGCCCGCCACCAGCGGCGTACCGACGATCCCGACGACACCCGCGTGCTCGACCCGGTCGTGCGCTACCACGGTCAGCGCGTGGCGGCGGTGGTGGCCGAGTCGGAGGCACTCGCCCGGCGGGCCTGCCAGCTGATCGAGGTGCGCTACGAGGTGTTGCCGTCGGTCCTCGATCCCGAGGCCGCGCGTGCCCCCGGAGCGCCAGCGATCCACGGCGACAAGGGTCCGGAGTCCCGGATCGCCGACCCCGCGCGCAACGTGGTGGCCGACTGGTTCGGCGAGGTGGGCGACGTCGACGCCGGGATCGCCCGCGCGGCGCACACGGTGACCGGCACGTGGAGCACCTCGCGGGTCCAGCACACGCACCTGGAGACCCACGCGGTGATCGTGCGGCACGTCGACGGCGGGCCCCGGGTCGGTGGGTCGCTCGACATCCGCTCCTCTACCCAGGTGCCGTTTCTCGTGCGCGACGAGTTGGCGTGGATCTTCGGCCTCGACCGCGATGAGCTGCGCGTCCACGCCGCGCGGGTGGGCGGCGGGTTCGGCGCCAAGCAGGAGATGATCGTCGAGGACCTGGCCGTGCTCGCGGCCCTGCGCACCGGCCGCGACGTGGTGTGGGAGTACTCGCGCGCGGAGCAGTTCACCTCCGCCACCGTGCGCCACCCGTACCGCACCACCGTCACCGTGGCCTGCGACGACGACGGCCGGCTCACCGCTCTCGAGCTGGACGTGCTGTCCGACGCCGGCGCCTACGGGGGCCACTCCGCGGGCGTGATGTTCCACTCCATCACCGAGTCCGTGGAGCTGTACCGCTGCCCGGCCAAGCGGGTGACCGCCGAGGCCGTCTACACGACCACCGTGCCGTCGGGGGCGTTCCGCGGGTACGGGCTGGGGGAGGTGGGGTTCGCCCTGGAGAGCGCGCTGGACGAACTCGCCGACGCCGCCGGGCTGGACCCCGTGGAGCTGCGGCGGCGCAACGTGGTGCGCCCGGGTGACGCGTTGGTGAGCTCCGCGGGCGACGACGACGAGCTGGCCCTGTCCTCCTACGGACTCGACCACTGCCTGGACCTGGTGGCAGGGGCCCTGGCCTCCGGTCGCGGGGAGACCGCGCCGCCCGGGTGGGCGGAGGGGACCGGGATCGCGCTGTGCATGATCGCCACCAATCCGCCCGGGGGCCACCACGGTTCGGCCCGCGTCGAGATCACCGCCGACGGCACCGTGCACGCCTACGTGGGCACGGCCGAATTCGGCAACGGCACAGCGACCGTGCACACCCAGATCGTCGCCGAGGCGCTGGGCGTGCCGTCCGACTCGGTGGTCCTGCACGCGTCCGACACCGCCCTGCTCACCCACGACACGGGCGCGTTCGGCTCCGCCGGCACCGTGGTCGGTGGGCGCGCCCTGCACCGCGCGGCAACCCGGGTCGCCGAGCTGCTCCGCGCCGGAGCCCACCTGCCTGTGTCCGCCGAGGGGTGCGCCGACGGGCTGGGTCGGCAGGCCGCGTTCACCGTGCAGGGCGTGCGGGTGGCCGTGTGCCCCGACACCGGGACGGTGAAGGTCCTGCACAGCGTCCACGCCGTCGACGCCGGGCGGGTCCTCAACCCGCAGCAACTGCGGGGACAGGTGGAGGGCGGCGTCGCCCAGGCCCTCGGGGCGGCGCTGTACGAGCAGGTGATGCTCGACGAGACCGGCGCGGTCACCAACGCGACCCTGCGGCACTACCACCCACCCCGCATGGGCGACGTCCCGCGCACCGAGGTGTTCTTCGCCGACACCGTCGAGCCCGAGGGCGTCCTGGGCGCCAAGTCCATGTCCGAGGCCCCGTACTGCCCGGTCGCCGCGGCCGTGGGGATCGCCGTCCGGCGGGCCACCGGAGTCCGGCAGGACCTCATCCCCCTGACCCCGGACCTGGTGTGGATGAGGTCGTTCGCGCGTCGCGACGGCCGGGCTCTCACGGCGACGGGCCAGGCGTGAGCGCGCGGGTGTTGCGGGTGACCGGTGCCTCGGCGGTCTGGTCGCCGGGGCTCGAGTCGGCGGACGTCTCCACGGTGGAGTGCGTGGACGGGCGGATCGCCGCCGCGCCGGACGATGCTGCCGCCGCGCCCGACGGCGCTGCCGTGGTCGAGACCCTCGACGCCGACGGCGGCGTCGTCACCCCGGGCCTGGTCAACGCCCACCATCACCTGCTGCAGAGCGCGTTCCGCACCCTGCCCGGGACCCGCGGGGTGGAGATGGCCGTGTGGCTGGCCCGGATGCGCGAGGCCTACGTCGCCGCGCGGGTCGACGATGAGCTGGTCGAACTGTCCGCCCGCGTGGCGCTGGCCGAGTCACTGCTGTGCGGCGTCACGACCGTGGCCGATCACCACCTCACCTGGCCGGCGGGCCCGGAACCCGTGCAGATCGCCGGTGCTGCGTACGCCGGTGCGCAGGCGCTGGGATCGCGACTGGCCTTCGTTCGCGGCACCGCCGGGGACGACCCGGATGCCGCAGTGGCGTCGGTCGAGGCGATCCACGCTGCGCACCTGCCCGGCGCGACCGGCGGGGTCACCGGCGACGGTATGCGCCAGTTGGCCGTGGGGCCGTCGGGAGTGCACGCGGACGGGCCCGCGACCTTCGCCGCCATGGGGGAGGTCGCGCGCCGGCTCGGTCTGCGGCGGCGCACCCAGGCCAACGAGCAGGTCGACGTGGCCCGGGCCACCGAACTGTACGGCCGTCGCCCCCTGGACCTGCTGGAGGAGTGGGGCTGGCTCGCCCCCGACGTCACCCTCGCCCACCTCTGCGACATCACCGACCCCGAGATCGCGTCGATCGCCGGGAGCGGGGTCACCGCGACCCATGCCCCGGCCTGCGATCTTCCGATGGGGTGGGGCGTGGCGCCGGTGGCCCGACTGCGCGACGCCGGGGTGACCGTGGGACTCGGGACCTCGGGCGGTGGCAGCAACGACGCCGGACACCTCCTGGCCGACGCGCGCCTGGCGATACAGGTCGCCCCGCTCGCCGGTAGGCCTCTGGACGCGCTCGAGGTGCTGGAGATGATCACCGCCGGCGGCGCCGACGGCCTGGGGCGCCCCGAATTGGGCCGGCTCACCCCGGGGTCGGCGGCGGATCTGGTGGTGTGGGACGTCAGCGGGGTCGCGGACGCCGGCGTCGCGGATCCGATCCGAGGACTGTTGTGGGCCGCACCCGGGCGCCGGCCCCGCCACGTGGTGGTGGGCGGCCAGGTGGTGGTGCGGGACTTCGAGCTCGTCACCGCCGACGAGCGGGCCCTGGCCGCGGATCTGCGCGAGCAGTGCGCCCGGCGGGGCATCGGACGCTGACCGGCGCTGACCTGGGGTGCCCTGCAGGCCCGGTGCAGGGCGCCGCAGGTCAGAGCGTCGGAGAGCCCCGCGCCTCAGGATCCGCGGTAGGTGCTGTACCCGAACGGCGACAGGATCAGCGGCACGTGGTGGTGCGCGGCCGGGTCCGTCACCTCGAAGCACACCACCGCCTCCGGGTAGAAGCCGCTCACTCCGGCGGCCCGGTGATAGCCGCCCGTGTCGAAGGCCAGTCGGTACACCCCGGCCCCGACCTCGACCTGCGCCAGATCGGGGCCCCGGCCGTCGACGTCGGTGACCCCGGAGGCGAGGTCAGTGCCAGCGGAGTCGGTGAGCCGGTAGCCCAGGCCGACCGCCGGGGTGCCGGTGGCGGTGTCCAGGGCGTGGGTGCTCAGCGACATCAGAGGGTTCCGGTCTCGAGCAGTCGGTCCAGCCGCAGGGCGTTGATGGCGGCCAGGTGGTCACGGGTGGTCGCGAGTTCCTCCGCGGCGGTGAGGTCGATCCGCCGGTCGAGTTCGGCCACGATGTCCCGCGCCGACAGCCCGGTCGCGCACACGAGGAACGCGTGGCCGAAGTGCTCGGCGTGCCGACGTTGCCCCTCGGCGAGCCGGCGCGCGAGTTCGGCGTCCGCGGTGGCGGCTGCGCTCTGCTCCCGAGCCGAGGCCTGCCCGACCTCCCGGGGCGCGCCCGTGGCTGCGCTGCCGCCCGCGCCGCCCGAGCCCGCGCCGATCGGCGGGTGCGCGTCGACCGCGGCCAGTACCTCGGCGTCGCTCTGCTCGGCGAGCACTCGCCGGGCCCGTGCGTGCAGCGCGTCGCGGGAACGGTACGGCCGCCCCTCCAGCACCGCGCGGGCCCAGGCCTGCGACGCGGAGAGTTCGGTCAGGACCGGCATCAGTTCCCCTGCGCGCGCGGCATCGAATCCGCCCACGGCGGGATCGACGGTCTCGGCAGAATCAGAGGAAACGGGGGGTGTGGTGGTCTCGGGCACGGGCTCATCATCGCAGCGGCAGGGGCCCGGAACACCGCCGACGCGGCAGTCGTAACACGGCGTAACAATCGGCCCCGGCGCCCTGACCTGCGGTGCCCTGCACGCCGCCCGCAGGGCACCGCAGGTCAGGGGCTCGCGCGGCGAGGGCGCGGCGAGGGCGCGGCGAGGGTGCGGCGGGAGGAAGGGCCGGACCGGAGGCAAGTAACACTACCGACACACAACGTCGCTAGCGTTCAGAAGCGTCGACGCGCGCAGACGCGCATGCCGGTCCCCGGATGCGCCGCTGCCCGAGCACGAGAGGACCCCAGGATGAAGCTCACCCCCCGCGAGTTGGACAAGCTCACCCTGTTCACCGCGGCCGAGGTCGCGCGCCGCAGGCTCGAGCGCGGGGTGCTGCTCAACGTCCCCGAGGCCACCGCGCTCATCTCGTGGGAGATCGTCGAGCACGCCCGCGACGGCCGCACCGTCGCCGAGTGCATGCACCTGGGCCGGCAGGTGCTCGACGCCGGCGAGGTGATGGACGGGGTGGTCGAGCGGCTGGCGATGATCCAGGTCGAGGCCACGTTCCGCGACGGGACCAAGCTCGTCACCGTGCACGACCCCATCGGGCCGGTGGAGCAGAGCGCGTGAGCGGCCACGCGAACGGGCACGCTCACGCGCACGGCCACGCCCACACCGACCCGGCGACCGCCCGGGTCGTCCTCGCGTTGGGCCCGGAGTCCGAGCAGATGCCGGACCTGGGCATCCCCGCTGCTCGGCCGGGCCGCGATCTCGCCGACCTGGTGGAAGCGCAGGCGCGAAGGCCCGGGGGACCGGATGCGGCGGGGGAGGGTGCCGGTGTCGTCGTCGTCGTCCCCATGACGTTCGGCCGCGCGCCCGCGATGGTCGCCGACTGCTCCCGGACGTTACGCGACGTCCGGGGCAGCACCGACCGCGTGCGGCTCGCCCCGGGCAGCGTGGCGTTGGCCGCACCGCTGGGCGACGCGACGATGCTCATCACCCGGCTGCGCGCGGTGATCAGGCGGCACGGCGCGGTGTGCTCGGCGCTCGTGGTGAGCCGCGCGATCGACCCGTTCGCCGACGCCGAGCTGTACCGCCTCGCCCGGCTCGCGCGGCAGTACGGGCAGCCCGGGCTGGTCGAGGTGGCGTTCCACGGCGGCGACGAACCCGACCCCGACCTCCCCGAGGGGCTCGAGCGCGTCCGCGCCCTCGGTGGCCGACGGCCGGTGGTGGTCTCGGCGACCCTCGCCCCCGCGCCGGTCACCGGACTCGACCTGCCCGGCGAGGGCGAGTACCTGTTCGGCCCGGCCGTGCTGCGCAGCGTGATCGACACCCGCGTCCGCGAGGCCGTGCACCGGCTCGACCACGGCGACGACGGCATCGACGCCGCCCTC
The DNA here is from genome assembly GCF_024519835.1 of Dietzia sp. Die43. Classification (NCBI taxonomy): domain Bacteria; kingdom Bacillati; phylum Actinomycetota; class Actinomycetes; order Mycobacteriales; family Dietziaceae; genus Dietzia; species Dietzia sp. Die43. Next base: position 44,334 of record NZ_JALJRF010000017.1, read on the forward strand.
GACGCCGAAGACGGCCACGGCTACGCCCACTCGCACGTCGCCGCCGACGGCACCGTCTACACCCACTCCCACTAGCCACCCCAGCCACTACACCCCGACCTCACCCCACCCCGACGACCCCAGGAGCCACACATGTCCGGTTCGGTGCACTACCTCTACGGCGACGGGGACATCGAGCTGGGCGCCGGTCGCGCGACCATCGAGGTGCGCGTGACCAACACCGGCGACCGCGCCGTCCAGGTGGGTTCGCACTATCACTTCTTCGAGGCCAACCGGGAGCTGCGCTTCAACCGGCTCGCGGCGTACGGGCGGCACCTGGCGATCGGCGCGGGCCTGGCGGTGCGCTTCGAGCCCGGCCAGACGCGGACGGTGCGGCTGGTCGACTTCGCGGGCGAGCGCGTGTGCCACGGGTTCTCCGGGCTGGTCGACGGCCCGCTCGACGACCCGGCCGTCCGCGAGCGCGCGCTGGAGCGGATGGTCGCCGGGGGGTTCCTGCACAGCGGCGGTGACGACGACAGCCCCGACAACAACGACGACGACGACGAGGTCGCGCCCGTCCCGGACCGTGTGCCCGCCGCCGAGGGCCCGCCGACCGTGCTCCCGCGTGCCACCTACACCGACATCTACGGACCCACGGTCGGCGACCGACTGCAGCTGGCCGACACCGACCTGGTGATCGAGATCGCCACCGACCACAACGCGGTCACCACCGACGGCAGCAGTGGCTACGGCGACGAGGCCGTCTACGGCGGCGGCAAGGCGATCCGCGACGGCATGGCCCAGGACCCGGCGGGCACCCGCGCCTCGGGCGCGCTGGACCTGGTGATCACGGGCGCGACGATCGTCGACGCGGTGCTGGGTGTGGTCAAGGGCGACATCGGGGTGCGCGACGGGCGGATCGTGGCCGTGGGCAAGGCCGGCAACCCGCACCTGCAGGACGGGGTGCACCCGGAACTGGTGATCGGGCCCGGCACCGAGGTGGTCGCGGGCGAGCACAAGATCGTCACCGCCGGCGGCGTGGACACCCACATCCACTACATCGCGCCGCAGCAGGTCGAGGAAGCCCTGTCCAACGGTGTGACCACCCTGTTCGGCGGCGGCACCGGCCCTGCCGAAGGAACCAAGGGCACCACCTGCACGCCCGGCGCGTGGAACATCGGGCGGATGCTGCAGGCCGCCGACGGGCTGCCGGTGAACATCGGGGTGCTGGGCAAGGGCAACACGTCGCAGCCGGAGTCGGCGGTCGAGCAGATCGTCGCCGGCGCGGCGGGGCTGAAGATCCACGAGGACTGGGGCACCACGCCCGCGGCGATCCGCTGCGTGCAGGAGGTGGCGGACGAGTACGACGTGCAGGTCGCGATCCACACCGACACCCTCAACGAGTCGGGCTTCTACGAGGACACCCGCGCCGCGTTCGGCGACTCCACCATCCACACCTTCCATTCGGAGGGCGCCGGCGGCGGCCACGCCCCCGACATCCTGCGGGTGTGCGGCGAGCCCAACGTCCTGCCCGCCTCCACCAACCCGACGCTGCCGTACACCGTGAACTCGGTCGACGAACTGCTGGACATGGTGATGGTGTGCCACCACCTGTCGCACGACATCCCGGAGGACGTGAGCTTCGCCGATTCCCGGGTGCGCGCCGAGACGATCGCCGCCGAGACCGTCCTGCACGACGAGGGGATCATCTCGATCTTCTCCTCGGACTCGCAGGCCATGGGCCGGATCGGCGAGTCGTGGCAACGCGCGTTCCAGACCGCCCACCACTGCCGCGTCGAGCGGGGCCCGCTGCCCGAGGACAGTGACCGCAACGACAACGAGCGCGTCCTGCGCTACGTCGCCAAGATGACCATCAACCCCGCCATCGCGGCGGGCATCGCCGACCACCTCGGCTCGATCGAACCCGGCAAGCTCGCCGATCTCGTGGTGTGGCCGGTCGACTCGTTTGCCGCCAAGCCGTCGTTGATCATCAAGGGCGGGATGATCGTGTGGGCGCCGATGGGCGATCCCAACGCGTCGCTGCCCACGCCGCAGCCGGTGATCTACCGCCCGATGTTCGGCGCGTACGGCGGGGCGCTGCAGTCCACGCGGGTGACGTTCCTGTCCGCCGCCGCGATCGAGGCCAGCGTGCCCGAACAGCTGGGCCTGACCTCGCCGTGCCTGCCCGTGCGTGGCTGCCGGGGGATCGGCAAGAAGGACATGGTCCGCAACGACCGCTGCCCGGTCATCGAGGTGGATCCCGAGACCTACGTGGTGACCGTCGACGGCGAGCCCGCCACCATCGCCCCCGCCACCACGTTGCCGCTGGCCCAGCTGCACTACCTCGCGTGATGTCCGACCACGACGACCACGACGACGACCACGACGACAACGCGGCCGGCGGCTGCCCTGCGGGCCCTGTGCCGGGCGCGGGTCGTGCCGAACTGTCGACGTTGCTGCTGGCGCTTCAGTTCACCGACTCCTCGTTCCCGTCGGGCATGTACACGCTCTCGCACGGGCTCGAGGGGCTCCGGCAGTTGGGCGCTGTGGAGGCTGCAGCCTCTGGCCGGGCGGGTACTGCAGGGCCTCCGGCCACTGGCGCGCACTCCGTGGCCGAGGCCGTGCACGGGATCCTGCGCCACTCGGCCGGCCCGGCCGAGGCGACCGCGCTGGCCCTCGCCTGGGAGGCCACCCGCGAGCACGCCGGCGACCCTGCTCTCTCCGGCACCGAGGCCCTGCTCGCGGCGCTCACCCGCATCGACCGGCGGCTGCACGCCACCCGGTTGACCCGCGAGTTCCGCGACGGCGCCACCCGCACCGGAAAGCAGGTCCTCGACCTCGCCGCCGAACTCCTCGACGACCCGGTGGTGTCCGCGTGGAACGACCACGTCCGGGCCCGTCGGTCGCCGGGATCGCAGTCGGTGGTCATGGGCGTGGTCTACGCCCGCGGCGGGCTGAGCCAGCGGGAGGCCGTGGCCGCCGACCTCACCGCGCTGGTCATCAGCCTGTCGGGGGCCGCGCTGCGGCTGCGACTGGCCGATCACCGCACCGCGCAGGCGCTGGTGCGCGGGGCGGCTCCGGTGATCGCCGAGGTCGCCGACGCCGCGGTGGGCCGGTCGCTGGAGGAACTCGGCGGGTTCGCGCCAGTGCTGGACCTGGCGTCCTGCCACCACGAACGCGCCGACGCCCGGCTGTTCGCCTCGTGACCCGGCCTCCACCCTCCTGACCGGAGTACCTGCGTACCCGGTAGCGCTCTGACCTGGGGTGCCCTGAAGGACGGGTGCAGGGCATCGCAGGTCAGGGCCGTGCCGGCCGGGGTGGGGCAGTTGCCGTCGCCGTCGCCGTCGCTGCCGCCGACGCCGCCGCGGCAGCACTGCACGGGCGTCCTGCTGGTGATGCTCCGATTCATGGGCCCGGTCCTGAAATCGCCCTCTGACCTGGAGTGCCCTGAACGTGCGCTGCAGGGCACCCCAGGTCAGGGCGGATCCCGCCGAGGGCAGGGCCGCGCTGCGTACGCCGCGCAACACTGCCGAAACACGGCTGCACTAGCGTTCGTTGCATGGCAGAGGCACAGCAGGTGTTGCGGATCGGGATCGGTGGGCCGGTGGGCTCAGGCAAGACCGCTCTCATCGAGGCGCTGGTCCCAGAGTTGATCGCCCGGGGACGCACCCCGGCCGTCATCACCAACGACATCTACACGCAGGAGGACGCCGAGCACGTCCGCCGCACCCTGGCCGGAGTCCTCGATCCCGCCCGGGTGGTGGGCGTGGAGACAGGCTCGTGCCCGCACACCGCCGTGCGCGACGACCCCACCATGAACCTCGCGGTGGGGGCGGAGATGCTCGAGGACCACCCGGACGTCGACACCCTCATCTACGAGTCCGGCGGCGACAATCTCACCCTGACGTTCTCGCCGGCGCTGGTCGACCTGTTCGTCTTTGTCCTGGACACCGCCGAGGGCGAGAAGATGCCCCGCAAGCGCGGGCCCGGCATCACCGAATGCGACCTGCTGGTGATCAACAAGATCGACATCGCCCAGTACGTGCGCTGCGACCTGGGCGTGATGTCCTCGGACGCCGACCGCGTCCGCTCGGGCAAGCCCGTCGCGCTCACCGACTGCCTCTCCGGGACCGGCATCGACGAGGTGCTCGACTACTTCGAGTCCCGCCGGGTGGAACTGCTGCCCGTACGGTGAGCGACCGGCTGACCCGCGCCGCCGACCCGGGGTTCGTATGGCCCGCCGTGGCGGACGGACCGCAGACCGGGCCCGGGGCCCTGCCCGTCGGCTCGCCCGGCAAGGTCGGCGTGCTGGACCTGGCGTTCCGTCGCGACGGCTGTGACCCCGACGGGCGGACGGTACTGGCCGAGCGGTTCCAGAAATCCCCGCTGCAGGTGATGCGGCCGCTGTACATCGACCCGGTGCTGCGCGAGATGCCGACGGTGTACGTGATGTCGACCGGCGGCGGGATCGTCGGCGGCGACCGGCTCGACATGGACGTCCGGGTGTCCGCCGGCGCGCACGCACTGGTCACCACCCAGGCCGCGAACCGGGTGCACCGGATGGACGTCGGTTACGCCACGCAGACCGTCTCCCTGACGCTGGGCGAGGGCGCGGTGTGCGAGTGGCTGCCGGACCCGCTCATTCCGTACGGCGGCAGCAGGTTCCAGCAGCAGCTGCGGGCCGAGGTGCCCGAGGACGCCGTGCTCATCGCCGGCGATGTCCTCACCGCCGGACGCGTGGCCCGCGGGGAGAGCTGGGACGTGGACGCCTACGTCTCGGCCGTGGAGATCTCCCGCCCCGACGGCACCCTGCTCGCCGTGGACACCACCCACATCACCCGCGACGAGGCCGGCCACCCGCTGGTCACAGGAGACGCCGACGCGATCGGGACCCTGTTCGTCGTGGCGCCCGGCCCGGCGGAGGAGCTCGCGGCGGTCATGCGCGACGCGGCCGAGGCGATCGGGTCCGCGACCCCGAACTCGGATGGCCTTGATGCGGCGGTGCGGTGCGGGGTGAGCACCCTGCCCGACGGCTGCGGCGCCTGGCTGCGGGTGCTCGGCCGCGGGCAGGAGAACGTGGAGGCAGCGGTGCGCGCGGTCTGGTCCGCCGCGCGAGTCCATCTCCTCGGTGCGCCGGCGCCGGACCTGCGAAAGAGCTGAGAGCCGGGCCGGCCCCGAGAGACGACGGCCGCCGCCCAGCCCGCCGACGCCCAGGTATGCGCCCTCTATGGACCGTTCCGCCAGCACATCCCGCGCGTACGCGTACATAGAGGCATCACAAGCCGAAGGGGACGCGTAACCCCGCGCAGGAGCGGCGTGCGGGCTCAGCCGGCCGCGCCCGCGCACTTGTATCGCGGGGTGGACGAGAAACACAGCGTTCACACAACGCAGGTAGAGGCAACGGTGGCGAAACACCGGCGACTCAGCTGACTCACATCATGTCCTTACCTTTATCCACATCGCGCTTCGAGCCCCGCAGCCCGCGGGAGCACTCGACAGCCGGTCAGTGAAGGTCAGGTCAACCACGTGAACTCCACCTCCATCTCCTCTGGGAAGACAGCTCGCGCGAGCCAGACGCCGCGCTCGATCCGCACCCGGCGTGCACTGGCCACCGCCGGCCTCGTGATCCTGGGTGCGGGTGCGCTCACCGCCTGCGGAAGCCGGACCGGCGACACCGCCGCGGCCGCCGCCGAGTCCTGCGTGGACACCTCCGGCGACACGATCAAGGTGGGCTCGTTGCATTCGCTGTCGGGCACCATGGCCATCTCCGAGAAGACCGTGCGTGACTCGGTGGCGCTGGCGATCGAGCAGATCAACGCCGAGGGCGGGGTGCTGGGCAAGCAGATCGAACCCGTGGTGGAGGACGGCGCCTCCGACCCGGCCGTGTTCGCGGAGAAGGCGCAGAAGCTCATCACCAGTGACTGCGTGGCCGCGATCTTCGGCGGCTGGACCTCGTCCTCCCGCAAGGCGATGCTGCCCGTGGTCGAGGACGCCAACGCGTTGCTCTACTACCCGGTGCAGTACGAGGGCCTCGAGGCGTCGGAGAACATCTTCTACACCGGCGCCACCACCAACCAGCAGATCGTCCCCGCCCTGGAGTACCTCAAGGAGCAGGGCGTGGAGTCCATGTACCTCGTGGGCTCGGACTACGTCTTCCCGCAGACCGCCAATCGCGTCATCAAGGCGTGGGCCGAGGCCAACGAGGTCGAGATCCTCGGCGAGGACTACACCCCGCTCGGCTCGACCGACTTCTCGACCATCGTCAACAAGGTGCGCACCGCCAACCCGGACGCCGTGTTCAACACGCTCAACGGCGACTCCAACGTGGCGTTCTTCCGCGAGTACTCCAACGCCGGCCTGTCCGCCGAGGACACCCCGGTGGTGAGCGTGTCGATCGCCGAGGAGGAGGTCCAGGGCATCGGCGCCGCGAATATTGACGGCCAGCTGACCTCGTGGAACTACTACCAGACGATCGACTCGCCGGAGAACACCGCGTTCGTCGACGCGTTCAAGGCGAAGTACGGCGCGAACCGCGTCACCTCCGATCCGATGGAAGCCGCGTACACCTCGGTCTACCTGTGGAAGAACACGGTCGAGAAGGCGGACTCCTTCGCCGTCGACGCCATCCAGGACGCCGCCGACGGCGTCAGCTTCGACGCCCCCGAGGGCACCGTCACCATCAACGGCGAGAACAACCACATCTCCAAGACCGCGATCGTCGGCGAGATCCGCCCCGACGGCCTGATCTACGAGGTGTGGAGCTCCGGCGAGGCGATCGAGCCCGACCCGTTCCTCGAGTCCTACGACTGGGCCGGCGACCTGTCCGGGAACTGACGCCCGACCGTCAGCCCGGATCACCCAGCCCCGCCCACCCCGCCCGACCCACCCCGCTCCCGGCCCGTCAGTCGGGAGCGGGGGAGGGGGAGGGCGGGACCCGGAGAAAGGAGCCGATGTGGACATCCTCATCGGACAACTCGCGACCGGATTGAGCATCGGCTCCATCCTCCTGCTCGCCGCCCTCGGCCTGAGCCTGACGTTCGGCCAGATGGGCGTCATCAACATGGCCCACGGCGAGTTCATCATGGCCGGCTGCTACACCGCCTACGTCGTCCAGCAGATCACCGCCGCCTCTGGGATGAGCCTGCTGTTGTCCCTGGCCCTGGGTTTCGTCGTCGGCGGCCTGCTCGGCGTGCTGCTCGAGGTGACGCTCATCCGGCGCCTCTACGCCCGTCCACTGGACACCCTGCTCGTCACGTTCGGTGTGGGCCTGGTCCTGCAGCAGATCGCCCGAGACATCTGGGGCGCGCCGGCCGTCAACGTGGCGGTGCCGGAGTTCCTGCGCGGCAGCGTCGAACTGCTCGGTGCGTCGGTGCCTCTGACTCGCGTGTTCATCTTCGTCCTGGCGATCACCTGCGTCGCCGCGGTCATGGCCGCGATGAAGTTCACGCCCATGGGCCGCCGCATCCGGGCGGTCACGCTCAACCGTGACCTCGCCGAGTCGTCGGGCATCAGCTCCCGCCGCACCGACATCACCACGTTCTTCATCGGCTCCGGCCTGGCCGGCGTCGCCGGGGTGGCGCTCACGCTCATAGGCTCAACGAGCCCGACGATCGGCCAGTCGTATCTCATCGACGCGTTCCTCGTGGTGGTCGTGGGTGGTCTCGGCCAGCTGCGGGGCGCCGTGATCGCGGCGTTCGCGCTCGGGGTCCTGCACTCGTTCTTCGAGTACTCCACCACCGCGTCGGTGGCCAAGGTGCTCGTCTTTGTCGCCATCATCATCTTCCTGCAGGTGCGCCCGCAGGGCCTGTTCGCCGTCAAGACCAGGAGCCTGGCATGACCAAGACCATCTCCGTCACCCGAGCGGCTGGCGGCGCCGACTCCGCCGACTCCGCTGCCACCACCGCCCCCGATCCCGCAGCCTCGCTGCCCCGGCGCACCCGCGCCCGACGCCTGCTCACCGGCGACGCCGAGCGGCCACGGTGGATGTTCTGGGCCGCGCTCGCGGTGGCCGCGCTGATCATCTTCGCTCTCGCGCCCGCGCTGCTGAGCGACTTCCGGCTGAGCCTGCTGGCCAAATTCTTCTGCTACGCGATCGTCGCCAGTGGCATCGGTCTGGCGTGGGGGCGCGGCGGCATGCTGACCCTCGGCCAGGGCGTGTACTTCGGCGTGGGCGCCTACGCGATGGCGATGTTCCTCAAGATCTCCGACGCCCGCGACCGCGGAGGCGCCGACGCGCTGCCCGACTTCATGCAGATCGCCGGGATGCGCGAGATGCCCGGGTACTGGGTGCCGTTCGCCTCGCCCGGGTTCACGCTCGCGGTGATCCTGCTGGTCCCGCCGCTGCTGGCGTTCGGGTTCGGCTACCTGGTATTCAACCGCAAGGTCAAGGGCGCCTACTTCGCGATCCTCTCGCAGGCCCTGGCGGCGGCCGCCGCGATCTTCCTCGTGAGCCGGCCGGAGCTGGGCGGGTCCAACGGGCTCAACCGCTTCACCGGGTTCTTCGGGTTCGCGCTGTCCGACCCGGCCAACCGGCGGATGCTGTACTTCCTCGCCGGCGGCGCGCTGCTTCTCGTGGTGCTGCTGGTGCGCCAGTTCATGAATTCCCGGTTCGGCGAGTTGCTCGTGGCCGTCCGCGACCAGGAGGAGCGCGTGCGGTTCCTCGGCTACGACCCGGCGATGGTCAAGTCGTTCGCCTACGCCGTGGCCGCGTTCGCCGCGGGGCTCGCCGGGGCGCTGTTCGTGCCGATCGTGGGGATCATCTCGCCGTCGGCGATCGGCATCGCGCCCTCGATCGCGTTCCTCATCGGCGTCGCGATCGGCGGCCGCGCGACCCTGCTCGGCCCGGTGCTCGGCGCGATCGGTGTGGCCTGGGCGCAGACCGCGTTCTCCGAGGCCTACCCGTCGCAGTGGACCTACCTGCAGGGCATCTTGTTCATCGTGGTGGTGGGGTTCCTGCCCGGCGGCCTGGCGTCGCTGTTCGTGATGCGACGTCGGCGCGCCAAGGGCCAGGAGCCGACCACGACGACCACGACGACGACGAGTTTCGCCACCTCCGACCGGCCCGCCACCACCGGCATCGCCGAACCTGATCCCGATGCGTCGGCGCCCGGCGCCGCTTCCCCCGAGGAGTCCCGATGACCCCGTCCACCGCCTTCGGCATTGGTGCCGCGCTGTCCGCCGGCACCCTGACCGGTGCCGAGATCGGCCTGCCCGGCTCCGCCGCCCGCGCGTCCGCCCGCACTCGCTCCGGTGAAGGAGGCGCAGGCACCTACCTCGAGGTCCGCGACCTGACGGTGACGTTCGACGGATTCAAGGCCGTGGACGGTGTCGACCTCACCCTGATCCAGGGCGACCTGCGCTTCCTCATCGGCCCGAACGGCGCTGGCAAGACGACCGTCGTCGACGCGATCACCGGGCTCGTGCCCGCCACCGGCACCGTCGACAAGTCCGGCCAGCCGGTGCTGGGGCTCAAGACGCACAAGATCGCCAAGATGGGCATCGGCCGCACGTTCCAGACGGCGTCGGTGTTCGAGGACCTCACCGTCGAGCAGAACCTCGACATCGCCGCCGGCGCCCGCCGCGGCCCGCTCACCCTGCTGCGGCGCCGCCACGGCCGGGAGGACAAGGTGACCGAGGCGCTGGAGACCATCGGGCTCGGGCACCTCGCCGGCACCAAGGCAGGGGTGCTGGCGCACGGGCAGAAACAGTGGCTGGAGATCGGCATGCTGCTGGTGCAGGACTCCGACGTCATGCTGCTCGACGAGCCCGTCGCCGGGATGGGCGCCGAGGAGCGTCAGGCCACCGGCGAGCTGCTGCAGCGCATCGCCGCCGACCGCACCGTCGTGGTGGTGGAACACGACATGGACTTCATGCGCGCGTTCGCCACCTCCGTCACCGTCCTGGCCGCCGGCAAGGTGCTCGCGGAGGGCACCGTCGCCGAGATCCAGGCCGACCCCAAGGTGCAGCAGGTCTACCTGGGCACCGCCGCCGCGACCGGCACCGAGCTGGCAGACGAGACCGAGGAGTCCCCACGATGACCGCACTGCTCAAGATGACCGGCGTCCGCGCGGGCTACGGCGGCTCGGAGGTCGTCCACGGTGTCGACCTCGAGGTTCCGGCCGGGGGAGTGGCCGCGATCCTCGGTCACAACGGCGCCGGCAAGACGACGCTGCTGCGGACCGCGGTGGGACTGTTGCCGTGCAAGGGCGGCACGATCGAGTTCGACGGCGAGGACATCACCTCCCTGCGTCCGCACGCGCGGGTGGCCCGCGGGATCGGCTACGTCCCGCAGGGGCAGCAGTCGTTCACCCAGCTCACCACGGCCGAGAACCTGCAGCTCGTCGCCGATGGGCGCAAGCGCGGCAAGGCGCTGATCGACGAGTCGCTGGACCTCTTCCCGGCGCTCAAGGAGCTGCTCGACCGCAAGGCCGGCCTGCTCTCCGGCGGCCAGCGGCAGCAGTTGGCGATCGCCCGGACGCTCATCACCGAACCGCGGATGCTGGTGCTGGACGAGCCCACCGAGGGCATCCAGCCCAACGTCGTCGCCGAGATCGAGCGCATCATCGTGGACCTGGCCTCCCGCGGCGACCTGTCGGTCCTGCTCGTCGAACAGCACGTGGGCTTCTCGCTGCGGGCCTCCGACGTCTACTACGTCATCGAGTCCGGGCGGATATCGCACTCAGGCGCCTCTGATGCGACCGCCGCCCACGAGGTGTCGGCGGCGCTGGCGATCTGAGCCCGAGCCGGCCGGCCGCGCCACCGCCGGCACCCAGAAGGTCGCCCGCCGATACCGCCCCTGACCTGGGGTGCCCTGCTCAGCCCGTTCAGGGCATCCCAGGTCAGAGGGTTCGGCCCGGTCACGCCGCGGGCGGGCGTCCCGCACCGAATTGTCGACACCGTTAACAGCTCGGGGCAGAGAGTGTTTATTCTTTTCTCAGCGCCGAGACTCTCTCCCCGGCGCCGCGGGCTCACTGATCGGCCGTGGTGAGAGCGAACCGTTCCCTCAGGCCTGTGCGAAAGGCGCCCCCTCATGGCGATTGCCCAACCCAAGCGTGTCAAGGAGATCACCAAGTCGATCTCCGAAGGCGATATGGAATCGGCGGCCACGTCGACCATCAACTTCATCCTGGATTCGGGAGTGAACGGCTTCGGGCCAGTCAAGGGTGCGGAGACCATCGCCGACGAGGCGCTCAAGCACTCCGGTGGCGACGCCGAGAAGGCGATCAAGCGGATCATCGCCACGCACACCAGGGTCGTGGGCGCGTCGGGGTTCGTGTCCGGACTCGGTGGTCTGGCCACGATGGCGGTGGCCATTCCCACGGATGTCACCGTCTTCTACACGCGAGCCACCCGCATGATCGCGGCGGTTGCGCATCTGCGTGGCTATGACGTACACAGCGAGGAGGTCCGCAGTGTCATCGCGGTGTCGCTGATCGGATCCGCCGGTGTGGAGGCGATGTCCAAGGCCGGCGTCGAGATCGGCACCAAGACGGCCGTCGCGGCCCTGAAGAGGGTGCCGGGCACCGTCCTGACCAAGATCAACAAGGCGGTGGGCTTCCGTCTGGTCACCAAGTTCGGCACCACGGGTTCCATCAACCTGGTCAAGGTCGTGCCCGTGGCGGGCGCAGCCGTGGGCGGGACAATCAACATCGCGGGCATCCGATCGATCGCCGGCTACGCGAAGAGCAACTTCCCGGCAGTCGAGCCGGTGGTCGTGCCGGGCACCGTCGTCTGAGCGTGTCGTCTGACAGCCGGCCCCCTGCCGCGTTGCGTCGAAACGACCGCTGACCTGCGGTGCCCTGCAGGGCCCGTTCAGGGCACCCCAGGTCTGGGTCGGGCCCCCGCACCTCACGCCCCCCGCAACTCCGCCAACCGCAGCGCCAGCCGCAGCTCCAGCGCGCGGTCGCCGCGTCGCCAGCCGGTGCCCAGCACCTGGTCCAGCCGGTCGAGCCGCTGGTACACCGTGTTGACGTGCACGAACAGCCGCTCGGCGGTGGCGGAGGGGCTGCCGTCGGCGCCGAACCACGCCTCGAGCGTCTCGAGTAGCGCGGTGCCGCGGGTGCGGTCGAAGTCGCGCACCGGGCCGAGGTTGCGCTCGATGAGCTGCGTGACGGTCTCGCGGTCGACTTCGCTAAACAGCAGCCCGTACAGTCCCAGCTCGTCGGTGGCGGCGCCGTCGCCGGCCCGGTCGAGCGCGATGAGCAGTCGCGCGGCGCGTCCGGCCCGCTCGACGTGGTCGCCCAGCCCACCGGCCCCGGCCACCACGGCAAGCCCGGCCAACCCGGCGATGGGCCCGGACGCGCCGACGGTCGCCCGGTGCGCGGCCAGTCGGGCGGCGACGTCGCGGGCGGTGGCACCGGCGTCGGTGCCGGGGAGCAGCATCACGCCGCGGTCGCCGTAGGTGGTGACCAGCCCGTCGTCGGCGCGGGCGAGGGAGCGGCACTCGGTTTCCAGCGCCCGCGTCATCCGGGCCTCGGCGGGCGTGATCACCAGCGCCACGAGGTCGGCGTCCACGTCCACCCCGAGCAGGGCGGCTCGCCGGGCGATGGCGTCGAGGTCGTGCTCGCCGGGCGCCAGGACCTCGGCCAGTAGCTCGCCGCGGACGCGGTTGTCGGCCTCGTCGCGCGCGCGGTGCCCCAGCAGGATCAGCGCGATCACCGAGCTCACGCGCGCCAGGACGGGCCGGATGGCGGGCACGGAGCCGCGGCTGGCGAACGTGATGTACCCGAGGTGGTCGGGTCCGGTGACGACAGGGGTGACGACGACGAGGTGGCCGTCCACAGACCGGGTGACCGCACTGGTCGATCGCTCGGAATCCGTGCCGACCTCGGCCAACACCTGCCGCAGCAGGTCGGCGGGCGGTCCCTCGGGGGAGCGGGCAGAGCCGATCTCGCGGTGGGCGAGGTCGAACACGACGGCGGTGCCGCCCTCGAGGTCCACCACGAGGTCGACGATCTCGGGGACGGTGGTGCCGGCGATGACCAGCCGGGTGAGCCGTTCGTGCAGGTCGACGGTGGCGGACAGGCGCGCGGTCTCGGCGTGGGCGATGTCGAGGGCGTCGCGGGTGGAGTCGAGATCGCGTTGGCGGCGGGAGGCGCGCTCGGCGGCGGTGAGGGCGGCGGAGACCTGGTCGGCCAGCAGGGCGACGAGGGTGATCTCGTCCTGGGAGAAGGCGCGTTCGCGCCGGTCGGAGGTGAACAGTGTCCCGGTGAGCCGGCCGTGGGTGCGCACGGGGACGCCGAGGATCGCCTTGACGCCCTCGTCGCGGATGATCGGGTCGATGACGTGGGTGTACTGCTCGTCGGCCAGGTAGTTGCGGGTCCAGCGGGGTGCCATGGCCTCGGCGACCTGCCCGCCCAGGCCGAGGCCCATGCCCAGGCGGATGGTGTCGAACCGGGGACTGGTGGCGCCCTCGGCCATCCGCATGTAGGTGTCGCCTCGTTCGGGGTCGAGCAGCATGACGTACGCCAGGTCGGTGCCCACGAGTTGGCGGGCCCGGCGGATGGCGATGTGCAGCACGGCGTCCTCGTCCTCCGCCGAGGCGAGCTCGGCGGAGGCGTCGAGGATGTCGCGCAGCCCGAGAGCGAGGTCGACGGCCATGGCTCGAGGGGGGTTCAGCGGCCGGTGAACTGCGCCTTGCCGGGGCCCGAGTCCATGAACGACTGCATGCCGATCTCGCGGTCCTCGGTGGCAAAGAGTCCGGCGAACAGGGCGCGCTCGATGGCCAGGCCGGTGTCGAGGTCCACCTCGATACCGCGGTCGACGGCCTCCTTGAGGGCTCGCAGCGCGATGCGGGGTCCGCCGACGAACTGCCGGGCCCACTCGAGGGCGCGGGCGGTGGCCTGCCCGTCCGGCACGACCTCCTCGACCGCGCGCAGCTCGAGGGCCTCGGCGGCGGTGAGCGTGCGGCCGGTCAGGCACAGGTCCTTGGCCACGGCCGGGCCGACGAGCCGGGTGAGGCGCTGCGTGCCGCCGGCGCCGGGGATGATGCCGAGCAGGATCTCGGGCTGGCCGAGCTTGGCCTTGTCCTCGGCGATGCGCCGGTCGCAGCACAGGGCCAGTTCCATGCCACCGCCCAGGGCCGCGCCGGTGATGGCGGCGACGGTGGGCTGGGGGATCGCGGCGACGGCCGTGAACGCGGACTGCAGCTCGCGGGCCTCGGCGACCATCCGGGCATACGGCATGTTCCGCATCTCCTTGATGTCGGCACCGGCGGCGAAGACGCGCTCGCTGCCGGTGAACACCACGGCGTCGACGTCGTCGCGGCCGGAGACTTCGCCGGCCACCGCGCGGAGTTCCTCCTGCATTGCGCGGGACAGGGCGTTGACCGGCGGCCGGCCCAGGGTGACCAGCGCGATGCCGTCGGTGACCTCGAGGGTGAGGAACTCGTAGGTGGACGGGGTGGATGGAGATTCAGACATGGGCACACTCCGAAGCTAGGGGGAATCTCCATTGTATGTGGTCCACACCACTCCTACGGTTCAGGGCATGCCAGACGACGTGAACGAGATCACAGAGCGGCGCCCGTGGAGTCCGCCACTGCGGCCCGAGGGCTTTCACTGGGAGATCCCGGACCGATTCAACATCGGCGCCGCGTGCATGGACGCACATCCCCAGGACGCACCCGCGATCGTGGTGGACCGCGGGGACGACCCACCGGAGATCACCACGTTCGGTGAACTCGGTGAGCGCGCCCGCCGGCTCATCACGTTCTTGCGGGAGCGCGGAGTCGGCGAGGGCGATCGCGTCGCCGTGATGTGCGCGCAGTCCGCCGAGACCGCCGTCGCGCACATGGCCGCGTACCTCATGGGCGCGATCGCGGTGCCGCTGTCGGTGAAGTTCGGTCCCGAGGCGGCGCTGTTCCGCATGGGCGACTCCGGAGCGGTCGCGGCCGTGTTCGACGCCGACTGCTACGCCCGCCTGGCCGACGAACTCGCCGAGCTGCCCGAGCTGCACACCGTGCTCGTAACCGGCGATGCGGTGCCGGACGCGACGTCGCCGGTCGCCGGGGCGATGCACGCGGCCGGTACGGCGCCGGCGATCGACGAGTCCGCTGCGGCGGCCGCCGATGGAGCCGGCGTTGCTGCCGGCGCTGCAGGGGCCGGCGCGCTCACCGTGCTGCCGCTCGCGGTGGCGGAGGAGGCCGACGTTGCCGTCGTCGTCGCGGACACCGGACCCGACGACCCCGCGCTCCTCATCTACACCTCCGGGACCACCGGCCAGCCCAAGGGCGCGCTGCACGGGCACCGGGTCGTACTGGGCCACATGCCCGGCGTGGTCCGCGCGCTCGACGGGTTCCCGGGCGGAGCGGCGGGGGAGAGCACTGACGTGTTCTGGACCCCCGCCGACTGGGCGTGGGCCGGCGGGCTGCTCGACGTGCTGCTGCCCAGCCTCTACAGCGGGGTGCCCGTGGTCGCGTCGACCCGGCGGCCCAGCCCCGAGGCCGTCGAGCACATCCTGCGGCGGCACGGCGTGACCTGCTCGTTCCTGCCGCCAACCATCCTCAAGATGATGCGCGCGTCCGACGTTGACTACTCGCGCACCGGACTGCGGGCCGCGTTCTCCGGCGGTGAGGCGCTCGGCGAGGCAGTGGCCGAGTGGGCGCGCGAGGCACTGGGCGTGCGCGTCAACGAGATCTACGGCCAGACCGAGTGCAACCTCATCGTGGGCACCTGCCACGCCGAGTTCGCGACCCCGCCCGGATCGATGGGCCGCCCCACGCCCGGGTTCGACCTCGTGCTGCTCGATGAGACCGGCGAGCCGGTCGCGGCGGGGGAGGTCGGCGAGATCTGCGTGCGACTGCCCAGCCCGAACGCCTTCCTGCGCTACTGGAACGCGCCCGAGAAGACCGCGGAGAAGACCGCCGACGGCGTCCTGCACACCGGGGACCTCGCGAAGGTCGACGACGAGGGGAACTTCTGGTTCTCCGGCCGCAACGACGACCTCATCTCGTCGGCCGGCTACCGCGTGGGCCCCGGCGAGATCGAGGACCAGATCCTGCGCCACCCGTCCGTCGAGATGGTGGCCGTGATCGGCGTGCCCGATGAGCTGCGCGGAGAGGCGATCGTCGCGTACGTCGTCCCCGCGGAGGGAGTCGACCGCACCGCCGAGCACACCGCCGACCTCGCCGCCGAGATCCAGGCCTTCGTCAAGGAACGGCTGGCCTTCTACCAGTACCCGCGGGAGGTCGTCTTCCTCGACGAACTGCCCACCACCAACACCGGCAAGATCCGCCGCGCGCACCTGCGTGCCACCCACTCAGAGGACACGAAATGAACAATCCCGTAGTGATAGGCGTGGTCATCGTCTATTTCGTGCTCATGTTCGCCATCGGCGCCTGGGCCAACACCAAGATGAAGTCGGCCAAGGAATTCCTCGTGGCGGGCCAGTCGCTGGGCTTCTTCGTGATGGCCATCGCCAGCTTCTCGTCCATCCAGTCCGGCTGGGGCATGGTCGGCGGCACCGGGCAGACGTACGCGTGGGGCTTCCAGGCACTCATCGCCGTCGGGCTGTTCGCGCCGTTCGGCTTTGCCGTCGCCTGGTTCCTCCTCGGGAGCCGCCTGAACTGGATCGGCAAGAAGCACAGCGTCTACTCGGTGCCCGACCTCATCCGCATCCGCTTCCAGGACCGCACCTCGCACGCCACCATGTCGGTCGCGGTGTTCATCGCCTCGGTCGCGTACATGACTGCGCAGGTCACGGCGATCGGCGTGATCATTTCCCTGCTGCTGGGCACGTCGGTCTCCACCAGCGCGTGGATCGGCTCGCTCGTCGTGGCCGCGTACACGATGGCCGGCGGCATGCTCGCGGCCGTGTGGACCGACCTCATCCAGGGCGTGCTCATGGTGGTCATGTCCGTCGGACTGTTCTTCTTCGCCGTCCAGATGGCCGGCGGCTGGGTGCCCATGCTCGACACCATCTCCACCACCAGCGCGGAGATGCTCGCGATCGAGGGCGTGAAGTCGCCCACCTACATCTTCGCCTTTGGCCTGCTGATCTTCGTCGGCGCCGTGGGTCAGCCGCAGCTGCTCACCAAGTTCCTCATGCTCCGTGACATGACGCAGCTCAAGTGGGGCGCCGCGGTCGCTGGCATCGCCTACGCGGTGACCACCCTGTTCTCGGTGGGCATCGGCCTGGCCACCCGCTCGATGACCATCACCGGCGACGCTCCCGAGCTGGAGAACATCGACGACACCGCCATCTGGTTCCTCGACTCGGTCACGCACCCGATCGTCGGCGGCATCGCCCTCACCGGCCTGCTCGCCGCGATCATGTCCTCGGCGTCCAGCTTCATCACCATCGGCGCCTCGTCGATGATGCGCGACCTGCCCGCCGCGTTCGGCGTCCGCGTGGTCCGTGAACTGCTATGGAGCCGGATCGCCACGCTGACACTGGTCGTGCTCTCGGTGCTGCTCACCCTGTTCCTGTCGCAGGTGGTGTTCCTGCTCGGCGCGCTGGGTTGGGCCGCGTTCGCGGCGGCGATCGTCGGCCCGGTGGTCATGTCGATCTACTGGGAGCGCGCCACCGCGACGGCCGCCACCGTGACCGTCGTCTTCGCGATCCTCGGCAACCTCATCATCAGCTCCCTGGCCGCCCGCGACATCATCTCGCTGCCGGAGTACATGCAGGTCGGCGGCATCTCGCTGCTCGTGTCGATCCTGCTGTTCTACGTGGTCTCGCTGGTCACCTCCAACCGCCACCCCGACGCGACCCTGGCGTTCCTCTACGGCGGCCCGGGCACCGGCACCGACCGTCCGCTCGCCGGCTCGACCGCCGCTGCTCCCGCTTCCAGCTCGGCTGCCGCCTCCAGCTCGGCTGCCCCGTCCACCGAAAGGCCCGACCATGTCTGATCTCGCCGCACTCGACCGCGCCGGCGTCCCCATGCCCGAGCACAAGCGCGCCGGCACCCTGATCCACGTGTTCGTCGGCGTAGCCGCCTTCGCCCTGATCGGGATGTTCCTCGACGTCTGGCAGATGGTATTCCTCGCCGTCCCGCTGTTCGCCGTGACCACCATGCTGCTCGGCTCACTGCGCGCCAACGGCACCTGGGACAAGGCCTCCTCGATGGCGATCGTGGCCTACTGCGCGGGCCTGGCCGTGCTGGTCCTGTGGTCGGTGCTCTCCGAGGCCGGCGATTCCACCCTCTGGGGCCTGTCCATGGCGATGGGCGTGATCGTCTACTTCGTCTGGCCCTACACGGCCGTCGGCGCGGGACTGCTGTACGCGTTCGTCTTCGACCGCACCATCGACGAGAAGCGGTTGGCGGCCGCCGCAGGCTGACCGCCCCGCCCCCCAAAACGAACGCTCGCCTCGGCACTCGCCGGGGCGAGCGTTCATGTGTGGGGGCGGGCACCTCACCGTGGGCTGCGCGAAGCCATCGGGGTAGTACGACGACGACAACGGCCGCCACCGCCCCCGCACGCAGTCGCTCGCTCCGGCCGAACCGGTAGCGTCGGCAGGCCACGGGAGTGAACGCGACCTCGCGCCCGGCGGCGCAGAGCGTTACCGTGAGTGCGGAATCGGAGGTGGGTATGGCGGCGGAAGAGCAAGAGATCATCGGCCAGGCTCGCCTGAAGGATCCCACAACACTCGTGGACCTACTGACCGATGACGACGGCGATGACACTGAGCTCGAGCCAGGCCGACTCGGCCTCACGAGGCGTACCGCTGACCTGTAGCAGCGGCACTCGTCACAGCCGCCCGAGCAGCTCCTTCCACACCGGCCGCCAGTAGTCGATCGCCTCGGCCGAGTCGAGCTTGGTGTGCGCCAGCCCCACGCTGGCCTTGCTACCGGAGCTGCCGCCGGCCTTGTCGCTGAAGTTGATCGCCACGCGCGTGCCGTCGGCCAGCGGGACGCGCCAGTAGCGCCACTTCTCCGACCGCGTCACCGACGGCTCGCCCTCCACCGGGATGCCGCCGAACTCCTCACGCCCGGCGACGAGCTCGGTCCACGCCTTCAGCGCCGAGTCCTTGTCTCCGGCGACCGTCCGCGAGGTGGAGAGCTGGAAGTCGCCGTCGCAGGACTGCCCCGGAACGCGCAGGCCGGCGTGCTGCTCGTAGGCGATCGCGGTGCCCTGCGCCCACCACTCGGCCCGCTCCACCGACCCGGGCATGTGCTCGAGCGTCAGCCGCGCGATCGCGGTGTGGTTCATCTCCCGCGCGCCCGCATTCTCGAGCAGGTCGACCCACTCGTCCCACGGGCGGCCGGTGGCGGAGGCGATGGCGGTGGTGTTGGACGGCTTGACCATGACCCCATGCTGCCGCAGAAACGAGCCCGCGGTCGCCGATCCGCGCCGCTGTGGAGGCGTCCGGCAACCGGCACCCGCGCTGACCTGCGGTGCCCTGCAGACCCCGTTCAGGGCGCCGCGGATGCACGGGAAGCCGCGCGCTGCCGCGCGGACCGGACGATCATCGAGGACATGCGTAGGAGAGAGGAGGACCGGCATGGACATCGACGGAGCCGACGAGACCCGACGGGCCCCAGAGCACCACGAGACCTCTGAACGCAACGAGACCGAGGCCCAGCGCATCGACCGCAACTGGATCGAGCTGCTCCAGGAGCTGCGCATCGTGCAGACCGGCGGCCAGGTGCTCACGGGCTTCCTGCTGGTGTTGCCGTTCCAGGACCGTTTCGCTGAGATCGGCGGCGGCGCTCGCGCTCTCTATCTGGCGGTGTTGTCTCTCGCTCTGGTGTCGACAGTGCTCCTGCTGGCGCCGGTGATGATCCACCGCGCGGTGTTCCGCTCCCACCGCAAGGACCGGGTGCTCCGGTTGTCGGCGACGCTCGCGCGTATCGGGTTGGCGATCCTGTCGGTTGCTCTCGTGGGTCTGGTGGCGCTGGTGTTCCCGCTGGTGCTGGGGACCGCGTGGGGTCTTGCTGCCGCGGCGGTGATGGCCGTCTTCGTGGCGGTCATGCTGTTCGTGGTCCCCGCCCGCGTCCGACACCATGCGGCGTCGAATCCGTACGTCGCGGACTGACCGCCACGCCGCGCCACTCCACTCCGTACCACTCCGCGCCGCGCCGCGCCGCAAGGCTGCTCGCCCGCCCGGACGCATGGGCGATTTTTTCGTTGAAAGGCAGCGGGTGAAGTAGGAGATCCTCGGATTCTCCTCCCTGACTCTCAGTCCACCGCAGGGGTGATTCCCAGTGTGTCGGTCCACACTTGACCCAGCGGGCCGGAGGCCGTCTGGCTCACCGAGCAGGAGGTAGGACTATGTCCGAAATGGTGTTCTGGTGGTGGGATCGGGTGCTCTGGGAAATCCGTCGGTTTGTGAGCGGTTCGATCGGGTTCCCGGGTTCGGGTTCGGTGGCGCCCCGCCTCATTCCGATTTAGCGAAGCGCGCCGGTTCCGCACGCGGGTGGGACTGTCAGAGACTGTGACGACGACGAGGTCAGCTCCAGCCACCGCCAGCGTCCCACCCGGTGTGCGGAACCGGCGGGCACGAGCGGCCCCGACCACGATCCCCCGTGGCCGGGGCCGCTTCCCGCGCGACGGTTCCTACGCCTCGGCGACGTCGGTGGTCGTCAGCTCGGTGCCGGTGGGCGTGGTGGGGGATTCTCCGGTGGTGGGGGCCGCCGACGGGCTCGTCGTCACGGCGACGGTGGTCAGCGGCGGCAGGTCGAAGATCCACCCGGCGGTGCCGCCGGGCCGGAGGATGGCCTGCTGCGCGGAGTCGTCGAGTTGGAAGGCGATGACGATCTCGTAGTCCCGCCCCGGCGACAGGGGAGTGGTCGCCGAGCGGGCGGCCTGCTCGCAATCCGAGTTGAGCGTCGTGGCCTCGCGGGTGGACCCGCCGGCGCGGACCTCGGCGAAGTCGTCCGGGCCGATTGACGCCCACCTGTCGGCGCCCGCTTCGGCGGAGGTGGTGATGCTCAGCGTGAGCTCGACTCCGCAGCCGGGTGTCCGCACGATGTCCTCGACCTTCGCGGTGCCCAGCTCGACGCCGTCGCGGTTCACGATTGCGAACTCCCGCCCCACGCGCACCGACTCGGGATCCTGCGGTCCCTCGACTATGGCGGTCTGCTCGGTGGTCTCGGGCTTCGCTTCCCCGGTCGGGACGGAGGACTCACTGCTGGTCGGCTCGGAGGGCCCGGGCACGGTCGTGCTCGATTTGGAGGACTCCTGCGTCGAGGTGGTCGACGTCGCGGCAGCTGTGGTTGTCGCGGGAGTAGAGGTCGTCGGCGACGGAGTTGCGCTCGTCGTGGTGGTGGCCGCGGGCGTGCTGGCCGAGGGGGCCGCAGTCCCAGTGGGTTGCGTCGCTGTCGCGTTGCCGGAGGTCGTGGTCGCTGTCGGCGCCTCGGTCATGGCTGTCGACATCCGGCTGGCGGTTTGAGTCGTGCGGGGCCAGTTGCTTTGGTTCGGGGCACTGGGGGTCGGTGTTGTCGCCTGGTCGACGCCACATTCGGCGTGCGCGAGAATCAGGTCGAGGGTCCATTGATTGAGGATGCCCGAGCCGCTGGCCTCGACCCTCATGCGCAGTTGAGACAGCGCGGACCCCGCGCCCGCCTTCTGCACCCGGTGGAGGGTGGCGGTTTGACCGTCAGGTCCGGTGATCGGCTTGCCCTGGGTGTTCTCGGCGGGCATCGGGACCGATACTCGGTTTGACCCGCTTCCCAGCATGATCGGACCACCCCAGCTGAGCCCTGCCTTGCCCTCTGAGGCGGAGCACGTCGCGGTTGCGCGAATCGGGCTGCTGTATCGGTAGCTCACGAGGTCGGATCCCAGGAATGCGGCCGTGGTGAGCGACAGTGACGTGGTTTCGGAGACAGAGTTGGCGGTAGCGTGTGCGATCTTGCCGGCGTCTCCGTTGGCGCACCCGGAGTCGGTGCGCACGGACAGAGTCGCGCAGGATTTCCCGGTCGCGCCCAGAGAGAGGTAGAAGGGGAACAGCCACGACGCGCTGCTGTGACTCGCTGGACCCTTCTCTGACTTCGCGGTAGTCGGGGTCTCCACGAAGGCGGTCACTGGTGCGATCTGATCGTCCTGGGTGAGCCGATCGATGAAGCCGTAGGTGGAGACTGCACGGGCGAAGCTGTTGCCCTGGTTGATGTTGCCCACCCCGAACCGCGATTCGCCGTAGACAGGGTCGGTCCAGGACGCCTCGGTCGGCTGAACGCTCCGGAGTGCCACGCCGAACCCTGCCACCATCAGTACGACGCCCAGTAGGGCGATGAGCTTGCGGGACTTCAGTGTGGAGGCGCTCATCGACCTTCTCCGTCCACATCCAGCGCCTCGGACGCAGGAGCCTCGTCCTCGTCCTTGGGCCAGAATGCCCACAGCACTCCGAGCGCGGCCAGTCCGGTGATGCCGCCCAGCACCAGCGGGTTGCTGAACCAGACGATGACGTTCGCGAGCTCGGGCACCGACCACAGGACCTTGCGGACCGTCTCGACCCGGTACATGCCGGGGTCGATGTTGGGGTTGGCGTCGCCCTTCATCTGCACGAGCGCTTCGCCGGGCGTCTGCGGGTGCACCTCCACCACCCGGTGGGTCACCGGGAGCTTGCCCTCTCCGCGGTCGACCGTGATGACGTCGCCCACGCGGATCTCGTCGGCGGAGATCTCCTTGACCACCGCCACGGCTCCGGTGGGGATGGTGGGGCTCATCGACCCGGTCTTGAACATGATCAGCGAGATGTTCATGGTGACCGCGGCGATCACGAGCCCCACTGCCACGACTCCGCCCGCGGCCAGGAGATTGGCGATGCCGCCGCCGATGTACGACCACACCGACCGTGTGCGGGGTGCCCGGTGGGAGGTGGCAGCCGAAGCCGGGCCTTCCGAGGGGGTCTGCACGGTCGGTGTGCTCATGGCGTTCTCCTGGTGAGGGCTGGGAGTCGAAAGTGGGAGGGGAGGGAGAAGGCGAGATGGGTGCGGCGGCGGGATTGTCGCCCGCCACCGCGGTCACGAGTTACTACGCGACGGGGTCCTTGGAGGTGGCGGTGAACTCCCAGAGGATCGCGTCGGAGAGCTCGTCGCCGACCTCGAGGGGGGCGCCGTCGGTGAGGGTGGCGGAGAAGCAGACCCAGCGGTACTCGCCGGCGCCGATGTCAGCCGTCAGCATGTCAGCGGGGGCCGCGCCGATGGTGGCGGTCTGGGTGAAGGTGACGGAGCTGTCGCACTTTGGAGCGGTCGCGCCCGATCCGACGTTGGCGACGCCGACCTTCACATACGGCGCCAGAGGCGAGGTGTCTTGGTTGGTGCGGCTGAGCACGATGTCGGCTCCGAGGTTGCCCTCGGTCTCCTGGAGACCGACCAGTTGGTAGACGGGCGTGTTGGGGATGAGCTTGTTGGCGCCCTGGGCGAAGGTCATCGCGCCGGGGCCGTTCGCGCCCTCGCCGTCGGACGCGACGTGAGCGGCCCAATTGCTTCCGTTGTCGAACGAGCCGTCGATGTTGAACGACGTGTCCTGGGTGCCGAAGGTGCCCTCGCCCCACACGGTGTCCGACCAGGCGGCCAGGGTCACGGCGGCGCCGACGCCCAGCACGAGACCGGAGGCCATGACGGCGCGGACCTTCTTGCGGCGGTTCTGGTTCTTGGCGGCGGGCTGGGGGGTCTGGGGCGCGGTGCTCATCGGGGGGAGCCTTTCTGAGAGGGAGGGCCTGGCATCAACACACCTTGTTGATGCGTCTCATTTATTATCGCTTACCTACCTGCGAGTAGCAAACTAAAAGTTGACATTTGTCTGTAACGTCACAATCCGCCGGTTCGGCTGATAAACGCTCTGTACCAGGACATATGAGGTCTACTTCAGGTTCGAAGTGGACTGAATGCTGCACAGACCGGTCTGGACGACTGTCCTGGACGTGTTGTTCAGAAGGGGAAGCTTGGCGACGCCCACCAGGTGGTCCGCCGCGCTACAGTGAGCCGGTCACGGGGAGTTCTCATCCACCGGCCAGCTCCCGAGGTCCGGGGTCAGAGGGCGTGGGCGCGCATGCCGCCGGTCCGGCCGGGCGGGGTACGACGACGACGAGGGCCGGCCGCCTCCGCCAACCCATTCACTCGCTCGGTGCGCCGAACCGGCTGGCTCTGCCGTGGCGGGAGCGGACCCGCAGCTGCAGACGCTGACTGCTCCGCAGATCTGCCGCGGCTCTCCTACAGATCCCCGGGCAGCTTGTCGCGGCGGATGTCCCGCCAGGCGGACTGACGCATGTGGCCGTCGTCTGTGAAGCCCTGGTGGCGGACTTCCACCACGAGCTTGGGCAGGACCCAGTTGGCGTCGCGGCGGGCGTCGGCGGGCAACTGTTCGACGAACGGGCTGGTCTTGCGCGCGAGGGGGCCGAGCTCGTCGAGCAGGGCGCGGGCCTGCTTCTCGGAGAACCCGGTGCCCACGCGGCCGATGTAGGTCAGGCCCTTCTCCGCGGGCAGGCCCAACAGCAGGGAGCCGAGCGAGCCGGAGCGACCGCCCTTGCCCGGCTTCCAGCCCCCGACCACGGCCTCGGTGGTGGTGAGCAGCTTCTGCTTGAGCCACGCCTTGGATCGCCGGCCCGACTCGTACCGGGAGTTCCGGCGTTTGGCGACGATGCCCTCCCAGCCGAACTCCTCCGCCTCGGCCAGGGCGCGGTCACCGGGGCCGTCGAGCACGGCGGGAACGTGCACCCGGTCCACGCCCTCCAGCGCCGGGGTGAGCAGCTCCAGCACTTCGCGACGACGCTCCCATGCCTGCGACTGCAGATCCACGCCGTCGACCTGCAGCACGTCAAAGACGAACAGCTCGACCGGCGGCAGCGAGGAATCGCCGCCCTCGGCGGCTGCCTGCTTGGCGAGCGAGGCGAAGTCCGGGACGCCGTCGGAGCCCAGCACCACGAGCTCGGCGTCGATCACCGCCGGCCGCTCCAGGGCGTCGGCCAGCCCGGGGAACCCGTCGGAGAGCCAGTCCATGGAGTTGCCGTTGCGGCTGACCAGGCGTGCCTGCCCGCCGGCCCCGCTGGTCGCCACCGTCACCCGGTAGCCGTCCCACTTGCCCTCAAAGGCCCATTTGTCCTCCGGCAGCGCTGTGACCTCGGCGGCGGTGGGGATCATCGGCAGCGGGGGAGTGTCGGGACGGACGCCGGAGTCGGTGCCCGAGTTCGAGCCGGAGTCGGAGGCCTTGGCCGACCCGCCGGAACGCTTCGCCCCGGAGCTCTTCGCCCCAGAGCGCTTCGCGCCGGACCCCTTCGCCCGCTTGTCGCCCTCGGGGTACGACGACTTCGGGTTGTCGCGCCCGCCGTAGAAGGAGTCCGGCGACTGGTCCTTCATGAACTGCACGATCCACTGGTTCTTCTCTGCGCTCGTGCGCACCAGGACGTACCGGCCGGAGACCTTGTCGCCGTGAAGCCACACGATGATCTCGTCCTCGCGCCATTTCTCGCATTCGTACCAGCCGCGGTCCCAGATGGTCATGTGCCCGGCGCCGTACTCGCCCTTGGGGATGGTGCCCTCGAACGTCTCGTAGCCGAGTGGGTGGTCCTCGGTGTTGACGGCCAGGCGCCGGTCCTTGGGCTCGGTCGGCAGGTTCTTGGGCACGGCCCAGGAGGCCAGCACCCCGTGATGCTCGAGTCGCAGGTCGTAGTGCAGGCGCCGGGCGTGGTGCTCCTGGATGACGAAGATCGGCCCCTCGGCGTCCTCGCGGTCGGTCTCGACCTCGCCCTCGAACGGTTCGGGCGTGCGACGGCGGTCGCGCTTGCGCCGGTACTCGTCGAGGCTGGTCACGACCGCGTCAGGCGAGGTCGGTTCGGTGTCGCACCCCTCCTCAACGGCGACGCGGTGGGGGTCGTCGTCATCGGACGACGACGACGAGGACTTCTTCCCCCCGCCGGACTTCGTGGTTCCACGTGAATCCGAACTGTCCGAGGAGGCGCTCTTCGCGGAGCTTGACGACGACGAGGACTTCTTTGACGACGAGGACGAGGTGGACGTGGAGCTGGTCGACTTCGATGCAGCCTTGGACGAGGACGACTTCGAGGCGCCGCTGTTCTTCGTGCTGCCGGATTTCGTGGACCCCGACCGCGACCCCGATCCCGAGCGCGTTCCCGAGCCCGTGGCTTCGAGGCCGGCGAGGAGGTCGCCGTCGGAGTCCAGGCGCTTGAGAACGTCGTCCCAGTGCAGGTGAGTCAGCCCGCCGTCGCCGAGTTCCTCCCACGAGCGGGGCGCGGCCACCCACGGTTCGGCCCGCCCGCGCAGGGAGTAGGGCGAGACGGTGGTCTTGGCGCCGCTGTTCTGGCTCCAGTCGACGAACACCTTGCCGTCGCGGATCGAGCGCTTCATGGTGGCGGTGACCAGGTCCGGGGTCTGCTTGGCCAGGGACTGCGCGATCTCCTTGGCCACCTTGGAGGCGCTGGCGGCGGTGACGGCCTTGTCCAGCCGGGCGTAGAGGTGGATGCCCTTCGAGCCGCTGGTGACCGGGAACGATTCGAGTCCCGCCTCGGACAGCAGGTCTCGGACGCGCAGGGCGACCTTCGCCGTCGTATCCAGTTCCACGCCCTCACCCGGGTCGAGGTCGATCACGATCCGCCGCGTCCTCCCCGGCTCGCCATCGGAGAGCGTCCACTGGGGCACGTGCAGCTCGAGGGCGGCCTGCTGGGCGAACCAGGCCAGGATCGCGGGGGAGTCGAGGACGGGGTAGGTGACCGTGCGGGAGGAGTGCTCGATCGACACGCGCGGCACCCAGTCGGGCGCGTGGGAGGGCAGGTTCTTCTCGAAGAACGAGTCGGCCTCGGTGCCGTCGGGCCAGCGCTTGCGGGTGACGGGCCGGTTGCCGGCGTAGGTCATGAGCAGCGGCGCGACGGCCGTGTAGTACTCCAGCACGTCGGCCTTGATGGTGCCGGTGGCCTCGTAGAGCACCTTGACGGGATGGGTGAAGCGCACGGTGCGCCCGTCGACCTTCACCGACTCCTTCTGCCCCTTAGTCGCCATGGGACCACTCTGGCACTCGCGCCGGACAATCGCGACCGGCATCGACGGAAATTTCGCACTCGATCACTGATCCCCATCTGATAAGTTGCCCCCGCCGGTCGAGATTCGGGTCGGTGGCCCATTTCGATTTCGTGCGATGACTGACAAGGCGGTGCCGCCGCAAATCTCCTAAGCGCAGGGGTGTGTAGGCTGCAAGGAATTATGTGAGATCAACCGCAATTTTCAGAGTTATCGCAATCGATTCTCGTAAGCAGGAGGCTGCTTCGGAAAAGTTCTATCTTGTCAGCGGCGGATCGAACCGAATCAGGGGTCCAAGTTGTGCGGGTATGACCCTGGGTTGCTTCGTGATTCGACGGTAAAGGTCCTCCTCATTTGACGGCCAATAATAATGGGTCGACCCTAACGGTCGAAGTACGTGCGGGATTGTGGGCTCATACCCATCCAGAACGACCGCTATGAACCTAGTGGATCTGCTGAGGTCATTATAGAGCTCCTCTGTAATGAAAAGGCCTTCCCAGCGTGCGCCGAGGCCGGCCGTGTGTTGCCCCTTGCCGTCGACCCTTTCCTTGTAGAGAGGAGACGCGACGCAGAGTACAAAGTCGGCCTCTTTGATCTGGTCGATCATCCACCCGGGCCAGTGCGGGGGTGGATCGTGTTCCACAAACTGATCGATTGTTGCATCGACGCCGCTTAAGCGTAGTGCCTGAGCCAGCTGGAGAACCTTTTTGCGATGGTCTGGAATATCGAGTTCATGGGCGTAACTGATAAATACTCGAGGATTTTTCATCTTACTCAGACCCCGGTGTCCCTAATGTTGTCGCCGAGTTCACGTTCGGGGCCGGCCAGTCGACGAAGTAAAGAATGGGGACCCAGCGAAGAGTCGCTTTCTCGGGCTGCCGCCTGCAAATAGTTTGTAGCGGCGTCGCCACGCAGGTCAGCAACTTGCACGTATACCGAAATCGCGCTCATAGAAAGTGTGTCTGGATGATCTCGTCCGAGCAATCTCTTGGCATTTTCGACGGTCAGACGCAGAAGGGCTAGGACCTCGTCGTAGCGACCGGCGGTCGCGAGCGCCTCTGCCAAGTCAGTCCGAGTAGGAGGTGTCGACGTGGCGTCGGCACCGACGACGCGGTTGATGTGCCTAATATTAGTGCGCAGCAAGTCGATTGCTTCGCTATCCGACCCGACCGCTGCCAGTGCATTCGCCAAATTTGCGCGGGCGGAAAGAGATGAAGGGTGCTCGGTACCCAACACCCTCTCCATCGCTCCTAGGGTGGCCTGTCCGACAGAAATTGCCGCGTAGTAGTCGCCGGCACCAGCGTATGCGCTGACTAGCCTACTCTGACACTCAAGGGAAGTGGGGTGGTCGGGGCCGAGACCTTGTGTGGCGGTATCGACTGCGAGCCTAAGGGTGTGAACGGCATCCTCGAAGTCTTCCGCTCGGACAAGGGTCGTACCTAGGTCCGAGTAAGCCGCGAGTGTAGTCGGATGGTTATGACCCAGCACTCTTTGTGCGATCTCGCCAGTGATTCTAAATTGCGTAACGGCCTCTTCGTACTTGCCAGCAGCGACAAGAATGGTGGCTAGGTTCCTTCTGGCCAGCAGGGTGGACGGGTGGTCATAACCCAGCAATCGTTCCGCGCTACCGACGGTATGAATAGATAACTCCGCGGCTTCCTCATAGTGCCCGGCTTCCGTAAGGGTGGTAGCTAAGTTCGTCCGGGCGGATAGGGTAGACGGGTGGTCGCGGCCTAACGACTGCAGGGCGGTCTCGACGGTAAGTCTCAGGAGCTCCACTGCCTGTGCGTAGTCCCCGGCGATTGCAAGGGCGGTGGCTAGCTCTGTCCGGGCGGTTAGGGTGGACGGATGATCGAATCCGGCGACGCGTTCGAGATTGATTGTGCGGATGCGTAATTCGTCTATATTCGGGCCTTGCGTTGGTTCTGCCTCCATTATGCTCTTTTGGCGCCCTACGGCGGACGAAATCTCATCCACCAAATTGGATCTAACGCTCGCCGATGAATTCACGATCAAGTATTCGAACGACGAAAGAAGTTCTGGAAGCGCGTCTTTGGTGGCCCCGGGTAGTAACACCGGAATTACGGGACGGCCGTGTGAGAGGGCGAAAGTTCGAGCGGTCAAGACTTCCCGCTCAAAGTCCTCTCCGCGTTCGGCTACGCTTGACAGGAGAATGACAATGCAGCGAGACGAACCTAGAGGTTTCCTGAACTCATCGCTATCGCCCTGTTTTGCCAGTATCGATCCGAAAGGATTGAACACGCGGATGCCGCGTTGTTCCAGTGTATCAATAAGTTCTTTCGCTAAACTCCTATCGCCTGGCTGGAAGCTGATGTACAAGTCATAGGAGAAATTCTCTCTAACTCCTGTCATCCGAAATCCAATCCTTTAGTTCCTCTTGGGGTGATGCTCGATAGAAGGTGCGCAGTAAGCGGCACAGCCGTGCCTCGATGAGGCTCCGTGAGTGACTCACCGCGCATGAAACGGGAGTTTCCGCTCCGTGTCTTTCGGGCCTCGATTCGTCGACCGGTCATCTAGCGCGCACCCTTAAGCAGCTAAAGTGAGACACAGCCTGCAGATCGCCGCAGCGAGCTCTGGTGGTGACGCTGATGTAACGATCCCACGATCAAGCCCGCCTCGTTCTGAAGTCGGACAAGACTGGACCATTCTCTCTGGTGATTTCCCAGATGGTGCAGCCGCTGGGGCTATTGCAACTTCGGGCTTGATCAGCCTCCTGGGGCCTCTCTGGGCGACTCCCGCTCGCCGTTGAAGAAGGTGAGTTGGCGTGGGAAATCCGACATGCGTACCGATTGGGAAGTAGGCTTGGCCGGGCTGGGTAAGTCTCTGGGGTCCAAAGTTAACGACGGTAGGAACCCATGGTCAGGCGCGCCAGCGCGGTCGAGGCCGGCTCTTCTAGGCGAGGATGTCGCCGAGAGCTGGGCCCTGCAGCCAAGCCGGGGTAGGCGGCTGACCGACGATTCACCAGTTTGCGGAGACGCTGGCGGTGCACCGGCCGACGCTCGATTCGATGATCCATGGAGAGTTCGCCGACGGCTGAGCACCATCAGCGTCAAGGTGGACGTTCGTTGCCGGCCGGGTGCCGACGGGAACCAAGTGAACACGCTGGACGCTGGGTTCCCCGACGGCTAACAATAGCGGGCCACGCCTGGCGGTTGCGGCCGCGGTCTTCGCCATTCACCCGCTAGCGCCGCCTGAAACAGATAACCAACCGCCCACGCCTCCCGCCGGCCTCGAGCCGCTCGTGCGCGCGCCACGCGTCGGCGGGGGCGTAGCTGTCGGCCACGCGGAGGGTGACCACGCCGTCCTCGGCCAGCTGCCGCAGTTCGTCGAGCTTCTCCTGCTCCTCGGCCATCTCGGCCACGCTCACGGCGTGCACCCGCAGGTCGCGCTTGCCGTCGCCCTGATACCACCGCACGGTCGCCACGTCACCGCCGGTCTTCACGGCGGGGAGCACGGCGGCGTCCTGCACGGCTCCGTCGAAGAGGCCGTCGACCCCGTCCGGGAACAGCTCGAGAATCCGATCCGCGACGCCGTCGCCGCGCCGGACGATCTGGTCGGCGCCCAGGGACCGCACGAGCTCCTCGTCGGCCTCGGACGAGTCGGCCACCACGTGCAGTCCGGCGTGCTTGGCCAGCTGGATGACGTACCCGCCGGTCGAGCCGGCCGCGCCCGTCACGGCGAGCACCTGGCCGGGCTCGAGATTCATGAGGTCGAGGGCACGCCGGGCGGTGAGCCCGTTCATCGGCAGGGTGGACGCGGCGATGTCGTCGACCCCGCGCGGGACAGCGACGATCGACCGCGCCGGCAGCACGACGTCCTCGCGATACGCGCCGTGCTCGTGGCGGGGCACGACAATCCCCATCACCCGGTCGCCCACCGCGAGGGAGGTGTCGGCGTCCTCGCCGATCTCGACGAGCTCGCCCGCGATGTCCATGCCGGGCACGTCGGCGGCGCCGCGCGGGGTTTTGGTCGTGGAGCGCGAACCGTTGCGCGTGTAGGTGTCGGTGGGGTTGACGGTGGCGGCCGTGACGCGCACGCGGACCTCGGTCGGGCCCAGTTCCTGCCGCGGGACCTCCACGACCTGCAGCGCGTCGGGGCCCCCGTAGGTCGTCACTCCGACGGCGCGGACGGGGGCGGTGGAGACGGTCATTCTTCCTCTTTCCCGCAGCCGGCGAGGGGGCCGATCCGCTGGATTGTTGGCGCGATTGACTTCTGTCTCGCAGGGTAACCACGCTGGCAGTTCGGTGCCGCCGCGCGCGATGGGCCTGGGGAGGTGGCGACGACGACGAGCTCAGCGCCTCCCACCGCATGCGGTCGCCCGGTGGGGCGGAACCGGTGAGTGGGTCCGTAGCGGCAGAGGGTTCCTTCCCGGTGGCCGCTTCTCATCTCCGAGAACGGCGCGGCCAGTCACGTATGCAGGGCCCCGACGCTCCGACGGTGTTAGTGGCTGGCCAAGAGGTCCGCGAACATGGCTTCGTCGGCGTCCGCGAAGTAGTGCCCGTGAGTCCGCATGACTGTCTCGATACTGTCGGCGCCCACCAGCACGACCTCGAACCGAGCCGCTTCGTCGTTGCTCCGAAATTCAGCCTCGGCAGCCTCGTAGGCGGTCGCCGCAGCTTCGGGATTTGTGAACTCCTCTCGGCGGAGGAGCCTGCCAGCGTCGAGGCTGTAGACAAGAAGGAAGTGGATCAGCGACTGCGCCACCGCGACCTCCTATTTCCTGTAGTAGCCCTCGGCGACAACCTGCTCGCGGGCTTCGCGAAACGCTTCGAGGGTAGCCCGATCCACAGTATGCCCCAACTCGCGGGCACGCAGCTGGTTAGCCGCTAACGCGAAGTAGGTGATCATCGACTCGGGTCCGATGCCGTCCTTGAGAGTCAGTGCGAGCCGGTTGTCCGCCGCTTCAACTGCGTCTGCCCAGGACTGCTCCCAGGGCGTGCGAAGCTGGATCTCGACGAATCGGGCATCACGGATGACGACGATATGTCGAGCCCAGTATCCCGTAGGCTGAGGTTCCTTGACGTAGTCGCGGTCGCGGTGAACGTTCCAGCGTCGATTGATGCGATCGGCGAGCAGCTGGACCGCCGCCTGGTCCGGAAGGATGACTCGGACCCCGCCGATGTCTTCCAGGCGGTCGAGGGTCGTGCGGCCATGCGAAGACCCCACGGAGCGGTGCAGCTTTCGGATGATCCGCTCGGATCGCTTGAGGCGCTGAGTGATTACGGGCTCGAACCCGAGGGTGTTGACCATCGACGTCAAGCCGTTGCGAACCTTCGCCATCGGCTCTTGGTGAGCGCGCCGGAAAAGTTTTACGACGTCTAGGGCTTCCCCCAGCTGGGTGATGTCGTGGGGGGTGTCGGGGTCAAACCTTGCAGACCGGATCAGTTCGCCACTCTTCCTGATCCGAGTTTTGCTGGGAAGCTCCACGCCGCGATCCTAGGGGGCGGCTCCGACAATGTGGGCAGGGCGATGTGGCGCCCCTAATCGGTGGCTACGTTCGTCGAGTGGTCGCAAACGCGCGCTCTCGGGATAGCCCACCTGGGGAAATATGAACAGTTGTGACCACTCGGCGGTGCTGACCTGGCGGGTGGCCCCCGGAGTGAGCTGCAAGTAAGCCCCTCACCGCCCGCCCGCCTCCCCGTGAGCCGACGGTTACCGACCGCTGCGGCGGCGAAACGGCCACGACACAAAGGACAGTCAGACTCAGTCCAGTTCACCAACGCGGCTACCGCAGAGCTGGAGGAGACGACGTGTCCTACGTTCAACCAGAGGCCTTCACCCGGGCGATGATCGACGCCGGGGCCAAGAAGGTCCACATGTCCACCCGCGACACGCTGATCCGCGGCTTCATGGCCGGGGCGATCCTGGCGTTGGCGGCGGCGTTCGCCGTGACGGTCACCGTGCAGACGGGTAGCGCGCTGCTCGGGGCGGTGCTCTTCCCGGTCGGCTTCATCCTGCTGTACCTGCTCGGCTTCGACCTGCTGACCGGCGTGTTCACGCTGGTGCCGCTGGCCCTGCTCGACAAGCGCCGGGGCGTGACGGTCGGCGGGATGCTCCGCAACTGGGGCCTGGTCTTTGTGGGTAACTTCGCCGGCGCGCTGACGGTGGCGTTTCTCATCGCGTTCATCACCACCTATGGGTTCAACGTGGCGCCGGACGAGGTGGGCCAACGCCTCGGGGAGATCGGCGAGGCGCGGACGCTGGGCTACAAGGAGTACGGCGCCGCCGGGATGCTCTCGCTGTTCTTCCGCGGCGTGCTGTGCAACTGGATGGTCTCCACCGGCGTGGTGGCCGCGATGATGTCGACCAGCGTGAGCGGCAAGGCCCTGACCATGTGGATGCCGGTGATGCTGTTCTTCTACATGGGCTTCGAGCATTCCGTGGTCAACATGTTCCTGTTCCCGACCGGCCTCATGCTGGGCGGCGACTTCTCGCTGGGCGACTACCTGGTGTGGAACGAGATCCCCACCGTCGCCGGGAACCTGGTGGGTGGCCTGCTCTTCGTGGGGCTGACCCTCTACGTCACCCACGCCCGTACCAGGTCGCGCCGTCCGCTGCAGGCCGAGCCCGCCCAGGCCGACGTGGAGCCCGCCGGCGCCCCGGCCTGACCCATCCGGCGCCCGACCACCCGGCCCACCCTCCCCGCAAACACACCCCACCAGGAGGAATCTCCCGTGACCCCGATCATGTCCAAGCGCGACGCCGCCGCATACGTCGACTCCGCCCGCATCCGCCAGGGCCGCACGTGGGCGGAGCTGGCCGACCACCTGGGCGCCCCGCTGGTGTGGACCACGGCGGCGCTGCTCGGCCAGCACCCCATGACCACGGAGCAAGCAGCCAGAACATGCGAGCTGCTCGGCCTGGCCGACGACGTGGCCGAGAGCCTGGCACTGCAACCCAGCCGCGGCACGCCGGCCGAGGACATGGCCGACCCGACCATCTACCGGCTCTCCGAGGCGCTCTCGGTGTACGGCCCTGCCCTCAAGGCGCTCATCCACGAGGAGTTCGGCGACGGCATCATGAGCGCGATCAACTTCCAGGTGGACTTCCGTCGCCGCCCGGACCCGGACGGCGACCGGGTGGTGATCACCCTCGACGGCAAGTTCCTCGACTACCGCTGGTGACGGCCGAGCCGCCGGTGGCGCCCCGGTGGGGGGGAGTGAGGACGACGACGACAACACCCTCACCCACCCGGGACCGAGTGCCGCCACCCGGTGACGCGCCCCGGCCCTCGACTCACCGGTCGGGGGCCGGGGTTCTTGTCAGCTCTCCGCCGCCGCGGGTGTCAGCAGGGCCGCCGACCGCGGATCACTTCGTGAAGTCGATGACCAGCCGCCCGCGTGTGCCGCCGGCCTCGAGCCGCTCGTGGGCGCGCCAGGCGTCGTCGGGGGAGTAGCTGTCGGCCACCCGGAGGGTCACCACGCCGTCCTCCGCCAGCTGGCGCAGCTCGTCGAGCTTCTCCTGCTCCTCGGCCATGTCGGCCACGCTCACGGCGTGGACGCGCAGGTCGCGCTGGCCATTGCCCTGGTACCAGCGCACGGTCGCGACGTCGCCGCCGGTCTTCACCGCGGGGAGCACGGCGGCGTCCTGCACGGCGCCGTCGAAGAGCCCGTCGACGCCGTCGGGGTAGAGCTCGAGGATCCGGTCGGCCACGCCGTCGCCGCGCCGCACGATCTGGTCGGCGCCCAGCGACCGGACCAGCTCCTCGTCCGCCTCGGACGCGTCGGACGCGTCGGCCACCACCGTAGCGACTTGCTTGCGGTCCGAGAGCTTGGAGCACAGCGAATCCTGCAGAAGCACGTGGTATATACGCACGGCCCGTTCTCGGTTCTCGACGTCGTACTACCGTGGTACTGACATGGGGTCCAGTAATCCTCACTGGATCGACCCTCCGACAGATCCAGGGAGATTCACCTCCCTGCGACTTGCTTTCTGGTGGAAAGTCTCGCAGACGGATGGGCCGTGAGGCTGGTGACGGGCGTTGTGGGAAGCCCAGCGGCGCACGCTGACCTGCGAAGTGTAGTGCTATGCGATGGTGGGGGAGGACACGTGGCCAGGGGGTTTCCGCCCGGGGACACGACTGGCATTACGATTGTTTGGAAGCTTTTGGCCCACTTGGCGGCGGAGGCGAGAATTTGCGGGCAAACACCGTCTGGAGATGGCGAAATATGTCGGGAAATGTGTTAGTGGTCGTTGCTCACCCAGATGATGAAGTTCTTGGGTGTGGTGGTACGGCGAGAATTTTGGCTGACCGAGGGTATTCGGTGAAAACCTGCATTCTGTCGGGTGATGTAGGAGCCCGTGATCGGCGGCCGACCGATGACGAGTTGCTGGCTGATACTCGCGCAGCTTCGACGGTGCTCGGTATGGCTGATCCGCAATTGGGGCCATTCCCGAATATTCGGATGAACTCAGAGCCGCATATAGAATTAGTGAGGTTCATTGAAAGGGCACTTGAAGACCACTCTGCCGAGTGGGTATTTACTCACCACCCCCATGACCTGAACGATGATCACCGTCAGGTTTCGGCCGCCACCCAAGCGGCTGCAAGGCTATTCCAGCGAGGCGATCGGGTCCCGGCCTTGAAGGGCTTGTTTTTCATGGAGATCGCGTCGTCGACCGACTGGCAGTTTGGTGGTACCAGCCGAGCGTTCGAGCCGACAACCTTTTTTCCGATAGGCGAGCGCGGTCTTGGGTCGAAAATCGAAGCTCTCGAGAAGTATCGCGCTGTGATGAGACCATTCCCTCATCCACGGTCCGAGGAAGTGATCCGTGGTATGGCAGCAGTGCGCGGTGGGCAAGCAGGGACGGGATACTGCGAAGCATTCCAGGCGGCCCATATCGATCTCGGCGGGGTTTTCTGACGTGGGCTCGTATGAGGAATCGGGCAAGCGGATCTTTGATGTCGTTGCCGCCAGCATTGCGGTGGCAGTGCTCTCTCCGGTGCTGGCAGCGGTCGGTGCAGCTATAAAGCTTGAAGATAGGGGTCCCGCCCTGTTCGTCCAGGAACGTACCGGGCGAGATGGGGCGAGTTTCGCTATCTACAAATTTCGCAGCATGCAGGTTGGGACGGCGAGCGTGCCATCAGGGGAGATTATTGCGCCGTCCGTGACCAAGGTTGGCAAGGTGATCCGCCGGACGAACTTGGATGAGCTTCCGCAGCTTTTTAATATCGTCAAGGGCGACATGTCAGTAGTTGGACCGAGGCCTCCGCTTCCGTCGCAGACTGACATAATCCGTGCTCGTTACTTAAGCGGGGCTCTCCGCTTGTCCCCCGGCCTGACGGGGTGGGCGCAGGTGAACTCGTTCGATGGAATGGATGCCCTAGAAAAGGCGCGCTACGACGAAGAGTATGCAAATTCGATTTCATTTCGTTTGGACTTAGGGATAATTCTGCGGACTTTTGTGTATTTACTTAAGCCGCCGCCGAAATACTGAAAGGGGCAATAGCGATGCGATTCGGATTTGTTACATGTGTAGAACTAGGTTTGGCCTGCATCGAAGAAATATATGATCTAGGGGGGCACCTGGATCTCTTGATTACATTGCATGACGATAAGTCTAAGGACAAGTCAGGACGTATTTACCTCGACGATTTCGCTGGACGTCATGGTGTTCCATTGCTCAAGATCGGACACGTCAATGACTCGGAATCGATTGAAGCAATCCGAGGCGCAGAGTTAGACTGGCTCTTCATTATCGGTTGGTCGCAGATCGCAAGTAGCGAAGTGCTGGCCTCAACAAAATACGGCGTGCTCGGGATGCATCCGACCCTGCTGCCCGAGGGGCGCGGCCGGGCGGCAGTGCCATGGGCAATCATTAAAGGGCTCGACAAGACGGGCGTGTCGATGTTTGTTCTGGACGAGGGTGTCGACACAGGGCCACTGATTGCTCAAGTCGAACTGCCCATTGCTGGGCAGGAAGACGCAGGTTCTCTCTATGGCCGTGTCCAGGATGCGCATCGTGAACTAATGCGTGTCGCTTGGCCTCTCCTGCAATCGGGAAACTACGTGCCGACTCCTCAAGATGAAACAAAAGCTACTGAATGGCCTGGGCGTAAACCCAGAGATGGAGCAATTGACTCGGCGATGACGGTAGGGGAGGTGGACCGTCTCGTGCGCGGGGTCACTCGGCCGTATCCGGGAGCGTTTTGGGATGAGGGCGACGTTAGGTGGCGGGTGTGGAGAGGTGAGCCGGGTGAGCGCCCTGGTGCTCCGCTCGTTCTTGACTTGGCGGATGGGAAGTACAGTTGCACAGTCGCGGAGCGCGAGATGATGGAATGAGTTATCTCGACTAGCTTTGGATTGGTGGGTGGAAACCTTCCCTTCCGGACTCTGAAGTGCGTAGCGGATGCTCGCTGGGGGGGAGATCGTGATGCCGTGCTCGGTGAGCACGCGGCAGATCTGCTCGACCCCGAATCGCACCTTGTGGACGTCGATGTAGTCGACGATCAGGTAAGTCGGCGACCTGGCTCCGCCGCTGCGAAAAACGCCGAGGCGGTCTTGAGGATCTCATTGGCCCGGCGCAGCTCGGCGTTCTCCCGCTTGAGTCGCCTG
Organism: Dietzia sp. Die43; assembly: GCF_024519835.1. NCBI lineage: Bacteria > Bacillati > Actinomycetota > Actinomycetes > Mycobacteriales > Dietziaceae > Dietzia > Dietzia sp. Die43. Next base: position 81,801 of record NZ_JALJRF010000017.1, read on the forward strand.
ACCTCCGCGGATTCGTCGGTCGATTCAGGTGACGAGGGGCTCGATTCCGCTTCGATCCAGTTCCGCAGAGTCGCCGGGTTCACTCCCAGCAGCGACCCGACGTGGGTGCGAGCGGCGACCTTGGAGCACTGCGCATCCGCCAGGTGCTCGTGATACATCCGGACCGCCCGCTCCCGGGTCTCAGCGTCGAACTTTCGTGGTGCTGCCATGGGTTCCAGTCTTCCTTGTTAGATCGGAACCCTCCGACAGATCCAGGGAGGTTCAGGGCAAGATCACCGTCGGCCAACAGCCCCTGGAGCTCGGCCTGGAGCCCGAGTCGCAGGTGCGTGCAAGTCGTGACGCGGTGGTGCGCCGGCACTCCAGCCAGCTGCTGTGGCAAGCGTTGACCAGCACCTTTGACGCCCTTGGCTTCGATGCCGTGGCCGATGAGACGTTCAAAGCGCTGGTGTGCGCGCGCTTGGTCGAGGCGACCAGCAAGCTGGATACGATCCGCGTCCTGGAAGACATCGGGATCGACCCTCCACATCGCAACACGATCAAAGCGAGCCCGGCTCGCTGCGTTGAGCGCGACTACCGCACCGTGCTGGCGACCGCCTGCTGGGAGCACGTCACCTCCGCCGGCGGTCCGGGTGCCGCCCTGGTGTTGTACGACCTGACCACGTTGTACTTCGAGGCCGAGAAGGAAGACGGCCTACGCGAGGTCGGCATGAGCAAGGAACGCCGCGTCGACCCGCAGAACACCGTCGGCTTACTGGTGGCCCGGGACGGGTTTCCGCTGGATATTCACGTGTTCGAAGGCAACAAGGCCGAGACGAAGACGCTGATCCCAGTCATCACCGCCTTCCAGCAGCGCCACGGCATCGCCGACATGGTCGTGGTCGCCGACGCCGGCATGCTCTCGGCGGCCAACCTCAATGCTTTGGAGGACGCCGGGCTGTCGTTCATCGTCGCCTCCCGCACCTCGAAGGCCCCGAAGGAGCTCGAGGACCACTTCGGCCGCCGCGGCAACGCCATACCGGACGGGGAGATCGTCGAGCTGATCCGCCCGATGGGCCAGGGTCGGGATCGGCGCGACCGCAGGGTGGTGTGGCACTACAAGTGGCAACGAGCCCAGAGGGACTACCGCACGCTCAATGCGCAAATCGACCGCGCTCAGCGGGTCGCTGACCGGTCAGAACCGCTCAAAAAGCAGAGGTTCGTCAAAATCACCGGCCAGACCGTCGCCCTGGACGAGACGTCAATCGAGCGGGCCCGCCAAGCGGCCGGGTACAAAGGCTACGTCACCAACATCGACCCCGCCGTGATGGACGGCCACGCCGTCGTGGCCGCGTATCACGACCTGTGGAGGGTCGAGCAGTCCTTCCGCATGGCCAAGGTTGACCTGAAGGCGCGGCCGATCTTTCACCGCACCCGCGACTCGATCGAAGCGCACCTGACCATCGTCTTCGCCGCACTCGCGATAGCCCGCTACCTGCAGAATCGGACCGGGACGTCGATCAAGAAGATCGTGCGAACACTGCGCCGGATCCACACCGTCGTCATCGACGTCGACGGACACGAGCTCACCGCCCGCACCCCGCTCGACGACGACGCCCAAGCCATCGTCGAGGCGCTCGGCGCCAGGCACTAAACATGTGCAACTCAGGTCAGCAGGGCCGCCGACCGCGGATCACTTCGTGAAGTCGATGACCAGCCGCCCGCGTGTGCCGCCGGCCTCGAGCCGCTCGTGGGCGCGCCAGGCGTCGTCGGGGGAGTAGCTGTCGGCCACCCGGAGGGTCACCACGCCGTCCTCGGCCAGCTGGCGCAGCTCGCCGAGCTTCTCCTGCTCCTCGGCCATGTCGGCCACGCTCACGGCGTGGACGCGCAGGTCACCCTGGTACCAGCGCACGGTCGCGACGTCGCCGCCGGTCTTCACCGCGGGGAGGACGGCGGCGTCCTGGACGGCTCCGTCGAAGAGTCCGTCGACGCCGTCCGGGTACAGCTCGAGGATGCGGTCGGCCACGCCGTCGCCGCGCCGGACGATCTGGTCGGCGCCGAGCGAGCGGACCAGCTGCTCGTCCGCCTCGGATGCGTCGGCCACCACCGTCAGGCCGGCGTGCTTGGCCAGCTGGATTACGTATCCACCGGTCGAGCCGGCCGCCCCGGTCACCGCCAGCACCTGGCCGGGCTGCAGGTCCATGAGGTCGAGCGCGCGCCGGGCGGTGAGCCCGTTCATGGGGAGCGTCGACGCGGCGACGTCGTCGACCCCCCGCGGGACGGCCACGATCGACCGCGCAGGCAGCACGATGTCCTCGCGGTACGCACCGTGCTCGTGGCGCGGGACGACGATCCCCATCACCCGGTCGCCGACCGAGAGGGACGTCTCGGCGACCTCGCCGATCTCCTCGAGGACGCCCGCGATGTCCATCCCGGGGACGTCGGCGGCGCCGCGCGGGGTTCCGGTCTTGGACCGGGAGCCGTTGCGCGTGTAGGTGTCGGTGGGGTTGACGGTCGCGGCGGTGACGCGGACGCGGACCTCGGTGGGTCCGAGCTCCTGGCGCGGGACCTCCACGACCTGCAGGGCGTCGGGGCCCCCGTAGGTGGTCACGCCCACGGCGCGGATCGAGCCGGATGAGTCGGTCATTTGTCCTCTTTCCCGCGGAACCGAACCGGGGTGGGCCGGTCCGCTGGATTGCTGGCACGGGTGACGTCTGTCCCGCCGAGTAACCACGCGATCGGCTAGATGATTCCTGCCAGGCCTCCAACGCCCCGTCCGAGCAGGCTGAGTGCACCCGCGGTCACCACCAGCACGGCCACGCGCCGCCCGACCGCCGCCGGGACCCGCCGGGCGACCAGTCCGCCTATGACGATGCCGACCGGCACCAGCGCCACCACCACGGCGACAGCGCTGAGCGGCAGCGCCGCCAGCGGCGCCGCCCCGAGTCCGACCTTCACCAGGACGGACACCAGGCCCATGGTTCCGAAGATCGGCTGAAGGGTCGCGGCGAATGAGCGCTGTTGCCAGCCGGTGGCCTGGGCGTAGACCAGCATCGCGGGCGCGGCCACGCCCACGGCGGTGTTGAGGAACCCCCCGGCGGTGCCGGCCACCGCGGCGGGTAGCCGGCCGCTCAGGGGCGGGATGGTCACGAGCGCCGTGGTGAGGAGCGTGCCCAGGAGCGCGACGCCGATGATCACCTCGAGCCAGGCCCGGTCCGCGGCGCCCACCAGCAGCGCGCCGGGGACTGAGCCAACCACGATGAGGGGAGCGAGGCGGCGGTATCGCTGCCAGTCGATGTCGCGCCGCAGGGTGAAGCCGATGAGGGCGGCGGAGATGATGGTCGCGATGTTGGTGAGCAGCACGCCGGAGACGGGCCCGAGCAGCAGCGCGAGGGTCGGCGAGACCACTAGTCCGACCCCCATCCCGCTGACCCGCTGCAGGACGGTGCCCAGGATGACGGCCGACGCGGCCACCACCAGCAGCAGGGGAGCGAGGTCGGCGGGCATGGGCACCAGCATCCCAGGTGGCGGCCACGCGGTGCCCGAGCAGGCGCCGTGGCGGACGTGAGCGCCCCCGCGTCCGGCTGCCGAGGCTCGGCATCTGTCGCATACTCCCTGTATGCGATCCATCTGGAAGGGCGAGGTCTCGTTCGGTCTGGTGAACGTGCCGGTCAAGGTGTACTCGGCCACCGAGGACCACGATCTGCACGCGCGGCAGGTGGACAAGAAGGACGGCGTCCGCATCCGCTACAAGAAGGTGCGCGACGACAACGGCGAGGAGGTCGAGTTCTCCGACATCGCCAAGGCGTACGAGTCCGAAGAGGGCGAGATGGTCATCCTCACCAAGGAGGACCTCGCCAGCCTGCCGGTGGAGCAGAACCACGAGATCGAGGTGACGGAGTTCGTCCCGGCCGACCAGGTGGATCCGGTGGCGTTCGACAACGCGTACTTCCTGGAGCCGGCGTCGCGCTCCAACCGGGCGTACGTGCTGATGCGGGAGGCCCTGCAGCAGACGGACCGCCTGGCGATCTGCACGTTCACGCTGCGTAACCGCACCCGCCTCTGCGCGCTCCGGGTGTATAAGGACGTGCTGATGCTGCAGACGCTGTTGTGGCCCGACGAGATCCGCCCGGCGATCCTCGAGGGCCTGGACAAGGAGGCCAAGGTCCGGCCGCAGGAGGTCAAGATGGCGGCGTCGCTGATCGAGACCATGGCGGCGGATTTCGAGCCGGAGAAGTACGAGGACGACTACCAGAATCAGCTCAAGGAGTTGATCGAGGCCAAGGCGGCCGGCGGTGAGGCGTTCACGGTGGAGGAGAGGGATACCTCGAGCGACGATGACGGCGACGACGAGGTCGCCGACCTGCTCGCGGCGCTGCGGGCGAGTGTGAAGGACCGGGGCGGTAAGGCCGACGACACCGACGACCAGGACGACGACGACGAGGACTCCGGCTCCGCCAAGAAGACCGCCAGCAAGAAGAGCGGAAGTAGCTCGGCACGGAAGACTCCGGCCAAGAAGACTGCCGCGAAGAAGGCGCCGGCCAAGAAGGCCGCGGCAAAGAAGTCGACTGCCACGAAGTCGACGTCCTCCAAGTCGGACTCCGGCAGCTCCGGCTCGGGCACGGCCAACAGGTCGACAGCCTCAAAGTCCCCAGCCAAGAAGGCCCCGGCGAAGAAGTCGACGGCCCGCAAGACCCCGGCCAAGAAGTCCGCCTGACGCCCTGACCGCGCCCGCCGAGTGGTCATTCCCGTTCACGTTTTCCCAGGAAGAGCGCCTCGGAGGCGCGCACCTGTGACCACTCGGCGAGTGTCGAACCGGTGCACCTCTTCGCCCGTGAGGGGCAAGCTGGATCCATGTCCTCCCGCATGAGCCCCGCCACCCTCGAATCCGCTGTCTCCGACCACCTTCCGTGGCTCCGCGACGTCTACCGCCACTTCCACCGTCACCCGGAGCTCAGCATGGCCGAGCACGCGACGGCGGACCGGATCGAGCAGGAACTCACCGCGCTGGGCCTGGAGTCCCAGCGCATCGGCGGGACGGGCGTCGTGGCGGTCATCAGCAACCCGGCCACCGCTGGGGCCGGGGCCAACGGCGAAGGACCCACCGTCCTGGCCCGCGCCGACACAGACGCCCTGCCCCTCCAGGAGGACACCGGCCTGGAGTACGCCTCCCAGACGCCGGGAGTCATGCACGCGTGCGGCCACGACGCCCACGCGGCGGCGCTGCTGGGCGCCACTCGAGTCCTGTCCGAGAACCGCGACGCGTGGTCGGGCACGTACATCGCGGTGTTCCAGCCGGGGGAGGAGACGGCCGCCGGCGCTCGGGCGATGGTCGACGACGGCCTGCTCGAGCGGGTCCCGCGGCCGGACGTGGCGCTGAGCCAGCACGTCATGCCCACGGCGGCGGGCACGATCGGCACGGTGGCGGGCCCGGTGCTCTCGGCCGGCGACTCGCTGCGGATCACGATCCGCGGCCGGGGCGCGCACGGGTCGATGCCGCACACGTCGGTCGACCCGGTGGTGCTCGCCTCGTCGATCGTCCTGCGGCTGCAGACAATCGTCTCGCGCGAGGTGGAGCCGGGCACGTTCGCGGTGCTCACGGTCGGCTCGATCACGGCGGGCGCCAAGGCCAACATCATCCCGGACTCCGCGGAGCTGCTGCTCAACATCCGCACGTACGACCCGGCGGTGCGGGACCGGGTGATGGCGTCGATCGAGCGGATCGTCCGCGCCGAGTGCACGGCCGCGGACGCCCCTCTCGCGCCCGTGTTCGAGTACTACGACCAGTACCCGCTCACCAGCAATGATCCGACCGTCACGGACACGGTCACCGAGGCGTTCGTCGAGCACTTCGGCCCGCGCGCGGTGTACGAGGCCAGCCGGGTCACGGCGTCGGAGGACTTCTCCCGCATCCCGGAGGCGTTCGGGGTGCCGTACACGTACTGGACCGTCGGCTCGGTCGATCCCGCCCGCTACCAGGATGCGCTGGCCCGCGGCGCGGTGGGACAGGAGATCCCGGCCAACCACTCGCCGCACTTCGCGCCCGAGGAGGAGCCGACGCTGCTCACCGCGACGCGTGCTCAGGTGGTGGCGGCGCTGGCCTACCTGGGCGCCGAGCGCCGGGGCGAGTAGGGAGCGACAAGCCGACGACCACGACGACAACAACGGCGCTTCCGGCCCCAACTCCGCAGACACCACAGAGGCGGAACTGGCCGAAGTGAGCTTATGGCTCACGCCGATGCGCGCACAGCGTAAACTTCCGTTCGTCCTCAGGGGAAGGTGAGCGGATGAGACTGGCCATTACTGCCGCAGTAGCCGCGCTTATCGCGCTCGGTGTCTCCGGCTGCGGATCCGACGGGGGTGAGCACCTCGAGACCGACTCGCCGGCGACCAGCACCAGCACGAGCGCTGCCGCCAGCACCACCACCACGACGGTGACCATCAGTTCGCCGAGCACATCCACTGTGGAAACCGAGAGTTCGGCGCCCTCCACCTCCGAGGCGCCAGCTGCAGCGCCCGCGCCGGCGGCAGCGCCGGTGCGCCCGCCCTTCATGCGCCCGGAAGACTTCGATCCCTACGGGACACCACGGTTCGTTCAATGCTGGGAACGCAACGCGGCCGTGATGTCGGATGGCTCCATCGTCACCGATACCGTGAACTGCGCGCCGCCGCTGTCCGCGCCGGACCCCGCCCCGTTCACCGACCCGCCGCGAGCCGACGGGTGCGTCGGCCCAGCGGCCACGTGCGGCTATTACGACGAGAACGGCAATCCGATCTGGTTCGACAAGGAGACTGGGGAGACCTCGCCGCGGTACCTGGACGAGAACGGCAACCCCACCATGGACCCGAACTAGGTCTATCGGTGTCCCGATAAGCCCGAATCATCGTCGGGTGTGAGTCCGCCCCTCACGCATGCGCGCTGATGAGCTCGCCCATCTCCTGCCCGGTGTGCCGGGCCCAGTGGCGGAACACGGCGGCGGTCATGGCCGCGGCGGCGTAGAGGGCGTCCGCCGGCCCGTGCTCGCGGATCACGGTGCGCAGACCGGCGGCGGCGTCGCAGTCGAGCAGGGTCGCCTCGCACAGGGCGGCCATGCCGTCGGGGACGTCGGGCAGTCGCGCACTGTCGCGCACGGCGTCGATCACCTCGGCCGGCAGCTGCGGCGCCACCGTCTGGGCGAGCTGGGCGAAGCGGGTCGCCACGGTCAGCGCGTCGGGGATCGGCGGGGGGGTGGCGTCGGCGGACTGCTCCAGCGCCTCGAGGAGGGCGCCGGCGGCGGAGATGTCGTGCCGGGCGTGGGCGTCCAGGATGGCGCGGACCTGCGCGACGGCGGCGGCGTGGCGCTGCTTGGCGCGGTCCATCCCGGCGTCGAGGTCGGTGACGGTCGCGGTCCACACGTCGACGCCCTCGCGGGCCAGTAGCGGGGCGAGGAGCTCGAACTGTGCGCGCTGTTCCGGGGATGCCATGCCCCCATTGTCCCCGGCCGCCCCGTCGGCGCGCGCCCGGCCGCCCGGCCGGGCAGCCCCGTCCCGCTAGACCGCCCCGTCCCGCCTCGCGCGGGCGAGGATCCTGGCGACACCGGCCAGGAAGTCCGTGCTGTGCCGCGCGGCCTGCTGCTCGATCAGCTCGAGGTCCAGCGCCTGCGCCACCGCGGCGGGATCGGCGCCGGCGTCCAGCTGCTCCAGGGCTACGGTCGCGGCGTACGCCTGCCCCTCGTGGAACGCCAGGTCCGGGAGCACGGCCTCGAGGGCGCGGGCCAGCTCGCCGGCGGGCCGATCCTCGAATGCCGTGCTCACGGAGATGCGGTAGTGCTCGAACCGGTCCCGGGCGGTCTCGAGCTCCAGACGAAGGTCGGCGGTCTCAGACATGGGTGTGAGACTACGACGACGACGAGGTCACCCCGCTCTCACGGCCCGCGGTCGCCGAGGGGGCGGAACCGGCAGGCGCCGCAGTCGCCGGGACCTAGGACCACTTCTCCACGAAGGCCAGGGTGGCGGCGTTGGCGGTCTGGGGGTCGGAGGCGGTGAGGAATTGCTGCCCGCCCTCGACGATCTGGAGTTCGGCGGAGGGGGAGCCGGTGAACCGGGCGATGCCGTCCTCGGCGTTGGCCACGGAGTAGACCGCGTCGGCGGTGCCCTGCAGCCAGAGGACAGGGCAGACCACGTCGCCGAGGCGGGCCTCCAGGCCGTCGCGGTCGCGCAGGTTGACCGACGCGGTGCGGAGGCGGCGAGCGCGTCGATCGCGGGGGTGCAGAAGCCGGAGCCGTCCCAGCAGCCGCGTTCCATGCTGGCCCGGCTCTCGTAGTCCATGGAGGTGCCCACCACGACGATGCCGCGGATGGCGTCGGGGTCGAGCAGCGCCTTGCGGGTGGCGATCCATCCGCCCTGGGACGTGCCCAGCGCGAACGCCATGTCGATGCCGAGGGCCTCCATCACCTGGAGGGCGGCGATCGTGCCGGCCTCGCAGCAGTCGGCGAAGCTCTTCAGCGGGGACTTCGAGATGATCATCGGCGGCATGAACCCGTCCGACGCCGATGCGTCGGCGAGCTTCCTGGCCAACCTGGTCCCCGGCGGGTCGACAAACATCAGTGGGGTTGACGATCCCGCGCTGGCGGAGGCGGCCCGGGCGCTCAAGGCGGTGGAGACGCCGGAGGAGCAGAAGGCCGCGTTCCACCGTCTCCAGGAGGAGTACAACCGGGTGATGCCGTTCGCCGTGTTCGCCAACGCCGAGGAGTACGTGGCGATCGATGAGTCGGTGAAGGGCGTCAAGCCCACCGTCGCCTCGACGATGCTCTTCGACGGCGCCTATCTCGAGAAGTAAGCCCCCCAAGGTTCTGAACTGCGACGATGCGCCGGCAGGTGCTTAGCTGCCCACACAAAGCTGACAGTTGTCTGGTGCATCGGCGGGGGTTATGGTCGACGGTAGTCGGCGGCGAAGCTTGATCCCCCCCTCGAGTTGTCGCCGGCTCCGCCACGATGTGCGGCCTCCGCTGACCGATCCCGGTCGCGATCCCGCATCGTGCGACTGAGTCGCCGGCGGCCGCGTGATCCCCCTCCGCGGCCCCGGTGGCTCGATCGGCGACGACGACGACAAATCCTCGCCCCGCCCTGAGCCCCGCGGTTGCCGACGCCGCGGATCAGTCGGGGTGGGCGCATCGCACGAGGAGCGCAGGACCGGGGTGGGCTGCTCAGCTCAGCAGGCGGGTTTGAGAAACGCCTTGAAGTAGCCACCCGTCTCGTGAAGCAGGGCGTAGCGCCGCGAGATCGAGGTGGGCCGAGGCGTGTCGGTCACGTAGACAGGGCCGTCGAAGCACTGCTCAAAGTACATCCGCACACGCGAGACGTGGCCCCAGTACGTCACCACTAGTAGGGACTCGTAGCCGCGTTCGCGGGCGATGCGGGTGGCGGCGGTGGTCTCGCCCTCGGTGGTGTCCACGTCGGGGGCAAAGCACTCGACGTCGATGCTGCGGCCGTCGCGTGCCAGCACGGGAGTCGAGGCGCAGTAAGACGCGATAACATCTGCGTACCGGCCGGTGGTGCTGGGAGGCTGGGAGACGAGGATGTGATCGGCCACGCCCTCTTCGGCAAGGCTGCGGGCGTAGACGTAGCGGTCGTCGTAGGCACCTGCCACCACCAGGATCGCACTTACCCGCTCCGGAGAGTCGACCTCCGGAAAGAGCACGGCTCGCGCTGTGGCCAGGCCAGTGACCAGCAGACCCACCACAAAGACGAGCGCCAGCACCACGATGCTGCGGCGGCGTCGAGAGCGTGGTCTCACGGATACAGGCTACGGCGGCATTCCGAACTGGGGGTACCGGCTTCCGGTCGTCTATGCGTGGCGGCGACAAAGGCGAGGAGTGCGAGGACGGCGAGATGGTCATCCTCGCCAATGCGGACCTGGCCAGCCTGCCGGTGGAACAGACGTACGAAAGCGAGGTGACTGAGTTCGCCCGGCTGGCCAGGCGCACTCGGTGACCGTTGTCGGCGTTTACTTCCTGGAGCCGCCGTCGCGTCTTAGCCGTGCGTACGTGCTTATGCGGGAGGCGCTGGAGTCCACGGACCGGCCGGCCATCTGCACGTTCACGTAGCGCGATCGCACCCCGGCTGTTCGCGCTACAGGGGTACCAGACCATGTTCATGCTGCAGACGTTGGTGTGGCCGGTAGAGATCCGCCCGGCGATCCTTGAGGTGCTGGAGTCCGAGGTCCGGCTGCAGCAGGTAAAGATGGCGGCCTCGCTCATCGAGAGCACGGCGGCGGACTTTGAGCCGGAGAAGCACGAGGACTACTACCAGAACCAGTGTAGGAGGTGCGAAGGACCGGGCTCTAACGCAAGCAACGACGACGATGAGACCGATAACGCTGACTAGGACATCAGCTCCGCGGAAAACAGCGGCTGACATGAACTACGCGACCTAGGGCGGAAGACTCGTGCCACGAGAGCAGCCGCAGGACTGACTCCTGCTGGAGACGAAGTCTCGGCTTGAAGGGTGCGGTAAGAGGTCGCCCGCCAAGAATTGCGCCTAGGAAACGGTTACTTCGCCGACCCCGTTCGATTCTTGAGGCTCCATAGAATTGGGCGCGTACCGCCCCCCATGTCGCGGTTTCGAGGGACGCCGTCTGCGGGTTCAGCAAACGGTTGCTGACCTCCCCCCGCTGACTTAAATCGTGCATCACCGGCGCTGATCTGCAAAAATGCTTGCCTATCGGCGATGCGAAGCGAGAGCAAGGATAAGCCCGCACTCACTTTCGGTACTGCGATAGCTGAGGACGACCTCGGCAAAGTACAGTGTCAGATTGACTCGTTTCGCCGTGAGCAACTCGAGTCGTAGTCGATGAAGCAGCGAGGAAAGGACCCCTAGAGTGGATCTGCGGGACTTGTTATCCGTATTGAGAGCCCGTTGGATCGCTATCGTTGCCGCGACGCTAGTCGGCGGTGTGCTTGCACTCGGGATGAGCCTACTTACAACACCCCAGTACCGAGCTCAGCTTCAATTTTACGTGACCGTGGCTGGAGGGGAAAATGCTGCGGCAGCGGCGTACCAGGGTTCACTCGGCGCCCAACAGCGAGTCCAGTCGTACGCGGCCTTGATTGGGAGTACAGATATTGCACGGGAGGTCATTGCTGATTCTGGAACAGACCTTAGTGCAGACGAGGTAGTCGAGTCGGCTGAGGCATCCGTTGGTGCAGAGACGGTACTTCTAAGTATTTCGGTAACAGACACTGATCCGCAACGTGCTCTTGAAGTGGCGAAAAGTTTTGGTGAGGTCCTGCCCGAAGTTGTCAGTCGTCTTGAGACCCCGGAAGGCGGAGGCCCTGCGCTAGCAAAGCTAACCGTGGTTGATCCTCCGTCCTTACCTACGGCACCGGTGGCCCCCAAGACGGCATTGAACGTGATGATTGGCCTTGTACTGGGCATGTTCATCGGGATCAGTAGTGCAGTGTTTATTAACGCACTTGACCGGCGAGTTAAGTCCGTACAACAGCTCGAGCTCGTGGCGGGAAAGCCAGTAGTGGGATCCATTCCGTTCCGCAAGAAGGAGGATAAAGAGAAGGGCGCAGAGCACATTGTGCCATTCCGTGAAGGCCACTCACCGGCGGCAGAATCTTTCCGGCGTCTTCGTACGAACCTTGAGTTCCTGAACGTCGATAATCCACCACGGGTTTTCGTGGTCACTTCTTCGGTGGCAACTGAGGGAAAATCCGAGACCGCAATTAACCTCTCTCTCGCTCTTGCAGAGGCGGGCAATAAGGTCCTCTTGATCGAGGCGGACCTGCGACGGCCACTGGTAGTTAGTTACCTGTCTATGCCGGACAAGGTCGGTCTTACGAACGTGCTCTCCGGTCAAGCCGACTTCGCGGACGTGGTCCAGGAGACTCGACACAAAGGTGTGGATCTCCTGGCGTGCGGCCCACTACCTCCGAACCCCTCGGAATTGCTGGCGTCAGAGACGGCGCGACAGCTTCTAGCGGATCTCCGCGCGGCATACGATTTCGTAATTATCGACTCCCCCCCTCTACTACCTGTAACGGATGGGGCAGTGCTCGCAAGAATTACAGATGGCGCTCTACTGGTGGTGCGCACTCACCGAACCACCAGCGATCAGGTGGCTCAAGCTGTTGACAACTTGGAGAAGGCTGACGCTACTCTCCTCGGATTAATAACGGTGGCGAATAGACCCGTTACAAGACGGCCCGGCGGCCGCTACGATTCGTATTATTACTCGTCCGAATCGACCTAAGCGTCAGTGTCGGTAGCTTGTTCGCGTAAGTACGGAGAACTTGTTTACATACGGAGAAGTCAAAATGACCGAGACAGCTGAGACCGAACTCCCGAGTGCCCGGATTCGCCGGCCCTACAAACTCGGAACATCCCCGTGGATTCTTGTCGATGCCGTCCTTTGGTCGATAATGTTCTTCCTAGCACTTTGGATGCGTTACGACTTTTCAGTAGATGAGCTGAACCAGTCGTTGGTGATACCGAGACTATATTTCGTCCTTGCTGCCCTAATTGCCTTGACGTGCGCCATAGGGTGGTTGACTGGTTTGTACCGTGGGCGATACGTTCCTGGAAGCGTTCTTGAATCCGCCGTGCTGACAATAGTCTTTTCCATGTCCAGCGGAATAGTCTTTCTCGCAATGATAGCCGGCGGTCGATATGAAGGTATCCCGCGCTCTAACCCGCTAGTTGCGGGAGCTTTCACAATCCTCTCGGCGCTGGTGCTCAGGTCCCTGGTGAGACGAAAGAAACTATTCGGTGCAGGGGTAGCAGAGAACGCAGAGCGCGCCTTGGTGTTTGGTGCAGGCGATGGCGGCCTGCAACTGGTCAGACAACTCCGCCGGTCCGTGGCCTCCCAGTTCAACCCGGTGGGGATTCTGGATGACGACGCGGGAAAGCACCACATGGTAATCGAAGGTATCCGTGTGTACGGCGGTCGCGAGAAACTAGAGGAACTAGCGACGCGGACGGGAGCGTCCACGCTCTTGCTCGCAGTACCAAGCTTGCCAAGCGACGACTTGATCGCTATCCGTGACCGTGCGGAAGAAGCGGGACTACGCGTATTGGTGCTTCCGCCGCTCGATTCGATGATGCGGGGCCGGGTTGCGGTCGACGAGTTGCGTGAAATCAACGTGAACGACCTCTTGGGGCGAAAGCCGGCACATTTGAACCAAACTCAAATTGCCGAGTACCTCCGCGGAAAGAGGATCTTGGTGACTGGTGCTGGAGGGTCCATCGGATCCGAACTGTGCCGTCAAATAAGCCGTTTCCGACCGGCTGAAATTATAATGCTTGACCGGGATGAGTCAGGATTACATTCGGTTCAGCTTTCGATGATGGACCAGGCGATGCTGGACGGCGATGACACAATCCTGGCGTCCATTCGAGACCGAGAATCGATTTTCGAAATATTCGATAAGCGGAAACCGCAGATAGTGTTTCACGCTGCAGCACTGAAACACATGCCCCTTTTGGAGCGATACCCGTTGGAGGCACTCAAGACCAACGTTATCGGCACTCTAAACCTATTAGATGCTTCAGCAATGAGCGGCGTAGAGACATTCGTAAATATCTCGACAGATAAGGCGGCTAATCCCAGCTCGGCGCTTGGTACAAGCAAACGGGTTGCAGAAAGATTAACCGCTGCGGCGGGCGATTCTGAAAATGCGCTTTCGAAATATGTGTCAGTCCGATTCGGTAACGTGCTTGGTTCCCGTGGATCGGTTCTCACCGTTTTCGAGAAGCAGATCAAGGATGGCGGCCCCCTTACAGTGACCGACCCAGAGGTCGACCGGTTTTTCATGACTATTCCCGAGGCCTGCCAGCTAGTTCTTCAAGCGGCAGCCGTAGGTTCAAGCGGGGACACCCTTGTTTTGGACATGGGCGAGCCTGTGAAGATCGCAAATGTTGCTAAGACTCTAATCGAACAGTCGGGGAAGCCGTTGGAGATTGTGTATACGGGCTTACGGGAGAACGAAAAGTTATCTGAGGAACTTTTCGACGACACGGAAGCGCCGGTAGCCAGCGTTGGACATAGTTCCCTATCTGAGGTGCGAGTTCCGCCTATCTCTGTGGATAGGGTCGAGGTGGAAGCGATCGCAGATCACCGTGAAGCGAAAGACTGGCTTACTAAGAACGCATACTAGCCAAGGGAATTGGGCCCACGGACTCCGAGAGGTTGTCGATGAGAATGTGCACCGGTTACCGGCGCCTAGGTGGTCCCTATGCCGAGCCATCCCTGGTTCGGTTCGCGCGGCAACTGTGGCCTAGTGGCGGCAAGAAGCGTGACCAATTTGTTCGTAGCTTATTAGATTCGCGCATTACCCTCGCGTTCGCTCTCGAAGTAATGTCTTGCTTTACCGCGTCCGCTAGCAGAGAACGTCCGTTAGAGAGCGGCACCAGCAATGGATCTGGTGGTCAGTCCCACGGTGCCCTGGATGGGGGCTTCCCAGCACGTGGGCTCAGATCTGGACCTCAAGGGCTCCCACCTGCGGCGAGAGTTGTTTCGCTGAACGGGTTCGTATGGTCTAACAGCGATCGGCCACACACCCACCGGCGTGCGGGAGCGGGGGTGATGCAGTCGTGCATCGGTTAAGGGGCGACGGCCCGGCAATCGCTATCGCTAATGTTCTCATTATCGCCCTGGGCATCGCGACGTCAATTATTGCTTCCCGCGCTCTGGGCGTACATGAGCGGGGACTTTTTGTTTCGTGGCAAGTATGGGCTACCACGATTGGTGTCCTATCGTCGTGTGCTCTCCCACAGTACATCGTGACGGGAAAATCCTTGACTTGGCGCCAAGTGTGGAGATCTAGCTTAACTGCGTGTTTCGTTGGGGTGCTGATTACTGGGTCGTTGCTAGTAGCTAACAACGCTTCTGGTTGGGCTATCGTTGGCGCGGCGGGTATTACCGTGGCAAATAACATGACCGCGGTGCGCGCTGCGTGGATGCAGCGAATTGGCAGGCTAGCTTTTAATTTCAATGCCTTGCGTTTGGTCCCTCAGGTTGCAGCGGTGACCATTATGTTGATTCTTCTGGTCTCCCCGGTACGAGACGCATCTACTTGGATCCTGTGTATTGGGATAGCCCAGATGGTCGCGGCCGCAGTCTCGGGCGCGCTTCTCGGAACGAGGCCTTATTTATCCCTGCCGTCTGCGCGACTGTTACTCCGATCTGTACGGTTAATACCGATTAATTGGCTTTCGCTCCTGCAGTACCGAATCGATATGCTTGCAGTCACCTTTTTCTTTCCGCCGTCGCAGATCGCTTTCTATAGTGTCGCGGCGGCAATTCAGAGCGCGGTAGTGGCGGTTGCGCGGAGCGTGGGAATGAGATGGTTTTCTCAGCATAAGGACGCTTCTGTAGCAGTCGCAGTCCGGCAAACGACTTTGCTGTCAGTTGGCGGGTCTGTGATGGCAATGGTCTTGAGTTGGCCGGCGATTTCCATTGCGTATGGCCGTGATTTTCTTCCAGCTTTTCCCGTCGCATTGATTTTGTGCACTTTTGCGGTACCTATGAGTATCGATTTTCTAGTATCGCACGTCGCAATGGCTAGGGAGATTCATTCGCGTATTGTCCCAGTGAAAATTGTCGTGGTGGCGGTCGGATTTGTAGTTGTTGGGGTCGTTGCGGCTTTCGGTGGAACTATTGTTGGCGCGGCGATTGCGGTGGGCACAATAATCTCACTCGGCACCGCGGTTCAGGTACGTATGATTATGAGGGGGAAATCGCATGAAGTGTGACGCAGTTTTAGTGCATTATGGTCCGACTGGGCCAACCGTAAAGGTTGCATTGGAGGCGGCTGAATGGGCGGCCGAAGTTTTCGTGGTAGCTAATGATCTGTCGGACCGGCCCGCAGATCTCCCGGCGCTTGTGAATTGGATTATTCCCGAGCGGAATTTGGGGTTTGGCGGAGCCTTTAACTTAGGCGCCTCGCACGGGAAATCAGAGCTAGTCGCCGTGTTAAACAATGATATCGAATTGGCGATGGAGGCTATCGAATCTTGTATTAGGGAATTTGAGAAAGACACGGCAGTGGCAGTCGCAGGGCCCGTCCTTTACTACCCCAATGGCGCAGTTCAGTCATCAGCGGGAGTATTCTCCTGGTTGACTGGTTGGCCGGTAGCTCGGCGACCGGCACCGACTCGCGCTATCGATTGTGATTGGTTAACTGGCGCCGTGATGGTGGTGAGACGGTCCTATTGGGCTGTGTGCCCAATGGATGAAACATACTTCCTGGGTTGTGAGGACGCCGATTACTGCGTACGTGCTCGGCGGTTGGGATGCCGAGTGGTAGCAGTTCCAGTGACTGGGGCTATTCACTACACCGCCACAGTTATTAGTGGTCCAAGGTGGCACTATTACTACGCGCGTAATCACCTGTGGTTTTCACGGGCCAATTCGCCAGTACTAAAACACTTCTTCCTGGTAGTCTTGTTGCTATTACGAACCTGCCGCGTGTCCGTTGCTGATCTGTTGAGGCGTCGCGGATTCTTGCGGAGCAAGTCGATGTTGATTGGAGTTTGGGATGGTTTTCGGCCCAAACCGGAGTACGGCAACGGTCCTCTGGCTGATGAGCCTGTTCCTGCAAGTTGGATGGAGTGGTAGGCGAATATCGTCTTAATTGGGGTATTCCGGAGTGTGAAGCTGGACTCTGCCGAGACTTGCAAAGCGTAGTCCACCGAAAAATCCGCGCTAACAATGGTGTGCTTTCCGGTACCATTCAGCCCGAGATCCGCCCCCAAGGTTCTCGCCGCCTCCTCTTCGACTTGAGAAGGAGGGTTGTATGCCGCGGAGAATCGATTCCGCGGTCAAGATCCGGTCGATGTGGATGGTGGCTGAGTACCGCGGTGAGTCCCCGTCGCTGACGGGCTGCTGCGAGCAGGTGGTCCGCCGGTTGCGGATGGGTAAGAAGACATTCTGGGGGTGGACCTTGCAGGTCGAAAGCGCTTCAGTGCCCAGCCTGGCGTCAACAGTGAGGAGAGCGCCAAGATCAGGTGCCTCATCGATGAGAACCGGCGGCTGACCGAGAACTTGGAGATCATTCGGCGAGCCTCAAGTTTGTTCGAATCGCCATCAAGAAGAGGGTAGCAGAGTGGAATTGGCTCGTTTCTCCGCTGCCGTAGGTGGCTCGTCTTCGATGTGCCTGTCTACCGGGCATGCATTGGTGTTTGAGGCCGTGGCCTCATAGTGAACCTCCCTGGATCTGTCGGAGGGTTCCGATCTGACAAGGAAGACTGGAACCCATGGCAGCACCACGAAAGTTCGACGCTGAGACCCGGGAGCGGGCGGTCCGGATGTATCACGAGCACCTGGCGGATGCGCAGTGCTCCAAGGTCGCCGCTCGCACCCACGTCGGGTCACTGCTGGGAGTGAACCCGGCGACTCTGCGGAACTGGATCGAAGCCGAATCGAGCCCCTCGTCACCTGAATCGACCGCCGAATCCGCGGAGGTCAGGCGCCTCAAGCGGGAGAACGCCGAGCTGCGCCGGGCGAATGAGATCCTCAAGACCGCCTCGGCGTTTTTCGCAGCGGCGGAGCCAGGTCGCCGACTTACCTGATCGTCGATTACATCGACGTCCACAAGGTGCGAGGTCAAGCCCCTGGTAGTGGTGTAACTCGTTTTTGATCCTTCGTTGGTGGTCAGGCGGGTAGTTGCATCAGTTCATCGGTGCTCACCTCCGTCGCCTGGCTGGTGTCGGTGTTGGTGGTCAGGGTGAGCCGGCAGCGGCTGAGCACTTCTAGGCCGAGGTATCGGCGGCCTTCGGCCCATTCGTCGGTCTGCTCGGCCAGGACGGCGCCGATGAGGCGGACGATGGCGTCGCGGTTGGGGAAGATGCCCACGACGTCGGTGCGGCGGCGGATCTCGCGGTTGAGTCGCTCGGTGGGGTTGTTGGACCAGATCTGTCGCCACACGTCGTCGGGAAATGCGGTGAAGGCGAGCAGGTCTTCGCGGGCGTCGCCGAGGTGGTCGGCGACCTCGGGCAGCCGGTGCTCGGCGTACTCCAGCAGCCGGTCGAATTGCGCGTTGACCGCCTCCGCGGTGGGCTGGTCGTAGACGCTGTGCAGCATCGCCTTCACGGCCGGCCACATGGACTTGGGGCAGACGGCCATGAGGTTCGCCGAGTAGTGGGTGCGGCAGCGTTGCCACGCGGCGCCGGGCAGGTTCGCCGCGATCGCCTCGATGAGCCCGGCGTGGGCATCGGAGGTCACCAGCCGCACCCCGCCCAGGCCGCGGGCAACCAGGTCGGCGAAGAAGGTGTTCCACGAGGCCGTGGTCTCACTGGTGGCGACCTGTATGCCCAGCACCTCGCGGTGGCCGTCGCCGTTGACGCCGGTGGCCAGCAGCACGGAAGCCTTGACGACCTGCTTGTTCTCGCGGACCTTGATCGTCAACGCATCGGCGGTGACGAAGGTGAACGGCCCGGCCTCGTCCAGGCGGCGGTGCCGGAACGCGGCGACCTGCTCGTCCAGGTCCTGGGCCATGCGTGAGACCTGCGACTTGGACAGCGAGTCGATACCCAGGGTCTTGACCAGCTTGTCCATCCGGCGGGTAGACACCCCGGCCAGATAGCAGTCGGCTACGACGGTGATCAGCGCGGACTCGGCTCGCTTGCGGCGCTCGAGCAGCCACTCGGGGAAGTAGCTGCCCGAGCGCAGCTTCGGGACGGCGACGTCGACGGTGCCGACCCGGGTATCCAGGGGCCGGTGGCGGTAGCCGTTGCGGTGGTTGGTGCGCTGTTCCGAGCGGGCGTTCCACTCGGCGCCGCACACGGCGTCGGCATCGGCGGAGAGCAATGCGTTGATCATGGTCTGCAGTAGCTCGCGCATCAGATCCGGCGACGCGTCGGCGAGGGCTTGGCCAAGCAGGCCTGCAGGGTCGACAATATGAGGTGCGGTCATCGTGATGACTCCGTTCGAGGATTCGGTAGAAGGTTGACTCGAAGGATCACACGGTGGCCGCTCTACACCCGTGCACAACACGGAATCGCAGACGATCTCGGCCACCGAGTTACACCACTCTATGGGGCACTACTAGGTGCGATTCGGGGTCGAGCAGATCTGCCGCGTGCTCACCGAGCACGGCATCAC
>NZ_JALJRF010000018.1:0-97072 GCF_024519835.1 Dietzia sp. Die43
GCCCACAGGTCGTGGCAGGCGCGCAGTCGGGCGGCGGCCGCGCGGTTCTCGGCGTTCAACGCCGCCAGGGCTGCGGAGCTGGCGGCGGTGACGGCGGGACTGCCGGCCACCGCTCCGGCATCATCCCCGGTGGTCGTCTCCCGCATGTGCACCCCCTTTCCGGCGGTTGACCGCACGACCCTGATTCGCCTGTGTGTTCGATTGGGGAAACACTAGCAAGCAGGTCCGACACACGGCTCTGACCTGGGAAGACCGGCGGACTGCGCCGGTCGGTGGGAGGATGAGACCGTGTTGGACACGGGTGCCGTCGTCTCGGTGAGTTGGTGGGCGATCATCCCGCTCATCGTCGTCGGCTCGGTGCTCCACTTCGCCTACGACTGGAGCGGGCACAACCGGGTCGTGGCCGTGTTCGCCGCGGTCAACGAGAGTTACTGGGAGCACATCAAGATCGCCGCCTGGCCGACCATGGTGCTGTACGCGGCCCTCTTCGTGCTCGGCGGCGCCTCGCCGCCGTCCTTCGTGCCCGCGGCCACTGTCGCCCTCTATTCGATCCCGGTGACGATGATCGGGGTGGTCTTCGTCTACAAGGCCGTCGCAGGTCGCAATGTGCTGTGGGTGGACATCGCCGTGTTCGGCCTGTGTATCGCGCTCGCCCAGGCGATCTTCGTGAGTCTGCTCAACGGACTGGAGGCGGACGTCCTCGTCGTCGTCCTCTCGGTCTTCTACCTGGCGGGCATCGTCGCCGCCTACGTGGCGTTCACCCTGAGGCCCCCCGCCGAGCCCGACGTCTTCATCGACCCCATCACATACAGATACGGGGTCGAGGGGCACGCCGACTACGAGGCCGCACCCGAGGGCTGACGGGCGTGGCGCAACCCGTCGGACGCCTCGGGCCCCGTCCGCGGGGAGCGGACGGGGCCCGACGGAGCCAGGGGGGTCGTGGGACCTACAGGCCCATGTCCTTGGCGATGATGGACTTCATGACCTCGTTGGTGCCACCGTAGATGCGGTTGACGCGGTTGTCCGAGTACAGGCGGGCGATCGGATACTCGTTCATGAAGCCGTAGCCGCCGTGCAGCTGGAGGCAACGGTCGATGACCTCGGCGGCGACCTCGGTGCAGAACAGCTTGGCCGAGGCCGCCTCGGCGGCGGTGAGCTCGCCCTCGTCCAGCGCCTCGAGGGCGCGGTCCGCGACGGCCTGCGCGGCGTCGACCTTGGCCTGGCACGCGGCCAGCTCGAACTTGGTGTTCTGGAACGAGGCCACCTCCTTGCCGAAGACCGTGCGCTGCTGCGTGTACTCCTTGGCGAACCGCACGGCGGCCGCGGCCTGGGCATACGCACCGTAGGCGATGCCCCAGCGCTCGGACGGCAGGTTCTGCCCGAGGTAGTAGAAGCCGCGGTTCTCTTCGCCGAGCAGGTCCTCGACCGGGACCTTGACGTCGGTGAAGGACAGCTCGGCCGTGTCGGAGGTCTTGAGTCCGACCTTGTCGAGCTTGCGGCCCACCGCGTAGCCCTCGAGCTTGGTGTCGACGGCGAGCAGCGAGATGCCGAAGCGGCGGTCGTCCTCACGCGGGGGAGCGGTACGGCAGGCCACGATCACGCGGTCGGCGTGGACGCCGCCGGTGATGAACGTCTTGGCACCGTTGAGGACGTAGTGGGTGCCGTCAGCCGAGAGTTTGGCGGTGCTCTTCATGCCGGCCAGGTCGGACCCGGTGCCGGGCTCGGTCATCGCCAGCGCCCACATCTCCTCGCCGGAGACGAACTTGGGCAGGTAGCGCTGCTTCTGCTCCTCGGTCGCCAGGGCCTTGATGTAGGGGAGCCCGAGCAGTACGTGGACACCCGAGCCGCCGAAGTTCACGCCGGCGCGGGCGGTCTCCTCGGACTGGATGGCCTCGAACTTGTGGGAATTGATCCCCGCGCCGCCGTACTCCTCGTCGACGTTGATGCCGAACAAGCCGAGGTCGGCGAGCTTGTAGTAGAACTCCCGCGGGACGATGCCGGCCTCGAACCACTCCTGGAAGTGGGGGGTCACCTCGGACTCGATGAAGTCACGGAGGGTCTGGCGGAAGGCCTCGTGGTCTTCGTTGAACACAGTGCGGCGCAAGTGCGTGCCTTTCCGTTGGACGGTCTGCTCCGGTGGCAGGCCACCGTGGAGGGGAGCGGAGCGTCAGGTTGGTGTACTCCTACTGGTGAGTAGCCTACAAGAATTCGAACTCTCTCACCCGCCCGCCGACCCGTCCGAGGCCGTGACGTCACCCCGTCGGCGGAGTGAACTCCAGGCCGTCGTCGGCGATCAGCCTGATCGGCCCGGTCACCTCACGTCCGGTGACCCGTTCGCCACGCTGGGTCACCGCCACCACGCCCTCGTCGCGCAGTTCGAACGCGACCTCCCGGGCGACGGGCATGAGGTCGCGCCAATGGTCCCCACCCGCCACCCGGGCCGCGTCCGACGGGCAGATCGACCCCTGGCCGCGCGAGCGCAGGAGCGTCCTGATCGTCGCGGCCAGGCGGCCGCGTGTCCCCTCCCGGGTGGGTTCCCACCACGGGTCGCCGCGCTCTCCGAGCGCGACCTTGGCGTCGTGCACCATCACCCGGGCGGCATCGCCTTCGGTCTTGACCAGCCGGCGACCGGTCATCAGTGCCCGGACGAGCTCCGAGCGGAGCTTCTCGGGGATGGACGGATCCGTCGCGCGCCACCGCCGGCCCCCGACCACGATGTGGCGACCGTCCTCGGTGTGCTCCACGCCGGCGCCGGTGCTGTCGTCTCGATCGGTCACACCCAGATCCTGCCCCGCCTCCCCCTCGTTCCCCACCGATCGCCGATCGAGGGTGTCGCACACCGGGCCGGTGTTAGGGTCACGACAGGAACTGGAACGTGTTCCACCAGAGCTGGATGACGATGAGGGGCTGCCGTGACGGCGCAGGACAACACATTCGACGCGGAATTCGACGTGGTGGTCGTGGGGTCGGGGGTGGCAGCCCTCTTCGGTGCCGCGGCCGCCGCCGCCCGGGGTCTGTCGACCTGCCTGATCGAGAAGACCGACCGCTTCGGGGGGACCTCCGCGTACTCCGGCGGCGCCGTGTGGCTCCCTGGCAACTCCGTCCTCGCCCGGGACGGGGTCGAGGACTCCGTCGAGCGGGGGCGCACCTACTTCCGCGCCGTGGTGGGGGACCGCACCGCCGCCGACGTCCAGGACGCGTTCCTCAACACCGGGCCGCAGGTCGTCGAGTTCCTGCAGGACGAGCTGGGCATCCCGACCCGCTTCCAGGCCTTCCCCGACTACTTCGACGCCCCGGGGCGCCAGGAACTCGGCCGGAGCATCTACCCCAAGCCCATCAAGGGCGAGGAGGTCGGCGACCGGGCGACCGACATCCGTCCGCCGGTTCCGGCTGACCAGTTCGGCGCGGACGAGGACACAACGAAGCTCGAGGGCGGCAGGGCCTGGGTGGCGCGACTCGTGCTCGCACTCGACGCGATGGACACCGCGGAGACCCGACTGAACACCGCCGCCGAGGAACTGGTCCGTGACGACGACGGACGTGTCGTCGGGGTGGTCGTGAACGGTCTCTCCGGCCGGCAGGTGCTGGGCGCACGCCGTGGGGTACTGGTCGCCGCCGGCGGTTTCGAACGGTCGGCGGACCTCCGCCGCCGCTGGCAGGACATGCCCACCGCCGACTGGTCCTCGTCCCACCCCGCCACGGGCTCGGGCGACGCCGTCCGCATGTTCGAGCAGGTCGGCGCGGAGCTGGACCTGCTCGATCAGTCCTGGTGGTGCCCCGCCACGCTGTTCCCCAACGGGCACGCCGCGTTCACCCTGGGCTTCCGCTCCGGGATCATCGTCGACGGCACCGGCCGGCGCTTCGCCAACGAACTGCTGCCGTACGACCAGATGGGGCGCTGGATGCACGCCCGCATGTCCGACGGGGCCGGTGACGACTTCTGGCTGGTGTTCGACGACGCGGAGGCCGGCGGCTACCCGGCCATCTGTATCCCCGCACCCGAGCCCGACGCGTTGCGCGGTGCCGGCCTGTGGCACACCGCGGGATCCGTGGAGGAACTGGCCGAGGCCACCGGGCTCGATCCCGCCGCGTTGCGCGAGAGCGTGGACCGGTTCAACGGCTTCGCAGAACAGGGCCGCGACGCCGACTTCGCCCGCGGAGAGGACCCGTACGGGCGGTTCTTCCTCGGTGCCTCCACGGCCGATCAGTGCCTGCGACCGGTCGGCGGCGAGCGATTCCACGCCGTCCGACTCGTCCTCGGCGACCTCGGCACCAAGGGCGGTGCGGTGATCGACGCGAACGGCGCCGCGCTCGACGCGGACGGACGTCCCATCCCGGGTCTCTACGCCGCAGGCAACTCGTCCGCGTCGGTCTCCGGTGAGGCCTACCCGGGGCCGGGTGTGCCCCTGGGGTCCGGGATGACCATGGCGTACCGGGCGGTGGCCGACATGGCCGGACAGGCCCTGCCGATCGCTCCCTGAGCACGGCGACGGCGACGGCGACGAACCACCCCGGTCAGCGGCCGGCCCATGCGAGGAAGTCCGCGGCCGCGATGACCGGCGTGCTCCACTTGTGGGCCGCCCTCGCCTTGGTCGACTGGCTGCCCGGCTCCGCGACCACCAGGGCGTCGCAGCGACTCTTGGTGACCGCACCGACGGGCACCAGGCCACGGCCGAGGGCGAGGGCCTCCATCTCGTCCCGGGACACGAGGACGCCGCTGCGGTCCAGGGCGCTGCCGGAGAAACACACCCGCGTCCCGGGCCGCAGGACGTCCGCCGCGCCAGCCTCCGGCGGAGCCTCCAGCCCCGGCGTCAGGTCCGAGCCCACGATCTCGGAGGCCAGCCGGAGCCGCTCCAGCACGTCGGCGGTCATCGGCACCCGCTGCGCGGCGCGTCGGATCTGCCCGGCGACGAGTCCGCGCGCGCCTGCCCGGAGATCGCGGTCGCCCGGGGTGACGATCTCGTCGTCGTCGTCGTCGTCGACCTCGGCCCCCGGGCGCCCACCGCGGCGGGGGCGCCCCAACAGAGCGGCCCCGACCTCGGCGCTGATACCGAGCATCGCCGACAGTTGGGGGAGTACCTCGGAGGTCGGTGGGCGGACGTCGGCGTCGCGGCTGAGCAGGTAGCCGACCGCGGCCTCGTCGACGAGGTCGGCGTCGAACGTGCCGGCCGCCGCGTCATCGAGGTGCAGCCGCCCGTGGGCCTCGAGCGCCACCCGCGCACGCGCGAGGGCCGATCCGGAGCGGCCACGTGCCCGCTCACCCGGGGTGAGGGCGTCGGTGGGGATGTCGACCCCGACCGGCAACGGCACCGTGCCTCCCAGGCGCGCGAACTCGGCGTCCAGTCGACCGAGAGTGACGTCGAGGTCCACGCCGACCGGGGTGTGCCCGTCCACCAGTGGGGCGACCATCGACCACGCCTCGAGGAGCGTGGGGGCGAGAAGGACATCGGAGACGGTGATGCCGTAGTCCGTCCGCGCCCGGGCCAGGTCGCGCTGGGGATTGACCAGCGTCGTCACCGCGGTGCCGTCGGGGAAGGCGATGGCGAGCTCCACCGGCCGGGGCCGGGACCGGGGCCCGTCCTCGCCGACGGACACCACCGCGACAGCACAGCAGCGGCGGGCCGAGGGCCCACCGTCCGGCGCCCGCAGGAACCGGATGATCCGCCGGTCGGTCTTGAGGTCCCCGGGCAGCACCGGCCGGGTGAGGACGAGGCCTCCCAGCGACCGACAGCGGCTCAACGCCACGTAGAGCTGCCCCGCCACGAACGTGCCGCCGCCGAGGTCCACGACGACCCTGTCCAGGGTCTGTCCCTGGCTCTTGTGGATGGTCACCGCCCAGGCGAGGGTGAACGGGAACTGGGTGAAGGACCCGACCACCTCGTGTCGCATACCGCCGCTGTCCGTCACCGGTCGGGTGACGTCCCAGGTGTGGAGCGCGACCTCGGCGACCTCGCCGCCGGTGAACGCGACGACGACGACGGGCCCTCGCTCTCCGCGGTCGCCCCGTCGCCCGAGGGTCACATCGAGCACCCGTCCGATGGATCCGTTCACCCAACGGTCCGCCGGGTCATTGGTGAGCATCATGACCTGCGCGCCGACCTTGAACCCCAGCACCTCCCGGGTGGGGAGCTCGAACCCGGTGAGATCGCCGGTGAGCGTCGCCTCCATCGCCAGTTCCGACCCGGACAGCCGATCGAGGCGGCGTTGGTTGTGGCTCGCGGCCCTGCGATTGGTGGTGGTGAGCGTCAGCCAGAACTCGTCGTCCGGCGGATCGAAGTCCGGGTCGGTGCGGGAGTTGAGCCGTTCGCGCGCCGGGCCGACGAGAGCGCCCTCGCGGATCGAGTTGAGGATCGCGGTGAGCTCCGGGTCACCGGACTGCCGGAAGACATGGGTGAGGTCAACGGTGGGGAAGTGCTCGGGGTGGTAGCGCTCGGCGGAGAAGAAGTACGGCGTCGGGTAGACGGCCTCGAAGGACGATCTCTCGGACGCGGTCACCACCGGCGGTAGCTGGAAGAGGTCGCCGACGAGGACGAGCCGGACGCCCCCGAACGGCATCGTCGGGTCCGGGCCGAACCTCTCGAGCGCGATGGCGACCATGTCGAAGACGTCGGCCCGCAACATCGACACCTCGTCGATGACGAGCGTGTGGGCGCCGGCGAGGGCCTGGGTGAATCGCCCGGGACGGTAGGCGCTGCTGCGCACGTGGTCGACCGTGTGGTCGGGGTGGAAGCCGAACAGCCGGTGGATGGTGTAGCCGCCCACGGTGAGGGCTGCGATCCCGGTGGGCGCGGCGACGAGGGCGGGGTGGTCGGTCTCGGCGAGGAACCGGCGGATCAGGGTCGACTTTCCGGTTCCGGCCCTACCGGTGAGAAAGAGATCGTGTCCCGAGTGCAGAAGGTCGAGTGCGCGGTCGACCTCGTCGGTGAGCACGAGTCCTCCGCGTCCGGGGCCCACCGGCATCCGATCGTCGCTCATCTGTGCCTCCCCTCGGCCGCGACGGCTGGCTTCCGACGACCGCGGGCCGGACCTCCAGGTGGAGATCCGGCCCGCGGTCGGGTGCTGTCGGGGAATCAGTGCCCGTCGTGGCGACGAGTCCGGTTCTCCTCCTGCAACGTGGTGAGCATCGAGTGCTCGCGGTGGTGCTTGTCGTGGTCGGCGTCCTCGAGCAGACGGGCCTCCTCGACCGGGTCGGCCTTGAGTGCGCCCCGCGGGGGACGGCCGGCCACACCGAGCTGGTTCATCTTGGTGGGGACCTTCGCGCCGGCGTAGGCGAGCGGAACGGCGTGGCCGTGCTCGTCCATCTCGCCGAGCGGCTGGTGCACCTCGATGAACTCGCCCTGCGGCATCCGCATGATGATGCCGGTCTCGATGCCGTGCTCCAACACCTCGCGGTCCGCGCGCTGGAGACCCAGGCACAGGCGGTAGGTGGCGAAGTACACCAGCGGCGGCAGGATGATCAGGCCGATTCGACCCGCCCACGTCGTCGCGTTGAGCGAGATCGAGAAGTGGTACGCGATGAGGTCGTTGGCACCCATGAGCACCAGGATCACGTAGAACGTGATCGCCATCATGCCCGCCGCGGTGCGGACCGGCACGTCGCGCGGACGCTGCAGCAGGTTGTGATGCCCCTTCTCGCCGGTGAGCTTCGACTCGATCCACGGGTACGCGAACATCAGCGCGACCATGGCGCCCAGCATGACGGCCACCCAGGTCGTGGCGGTCACGGTGTACGGGCCGAGGTAGAGCTCCCAGGCCGGCATCACTCGCGCGCCGCCCTCTGTCCACAGCATGTACCAGTCCGGCTGCGAGCCCGCCGAGATGTGCGACGGGTTGTATGGCCCGAGGTTCCATATCGCGTTGATCGTGAACAGGCCCGAGAAGAGCATGAGCATGCCGACGGTGATGGCGCCGAAGGCGATCGACTTCACGGCGAAGACCGGGAGGATCCGGACACCGACGACATTGTTCTCCGTGCGGCCGGGCCCGGGGAACTGCGTGTGCTTCTGGTACCAGACCAGCGCCAGGTGAGCGGCGATCAGCGCGAGGATGATCGCGGGGATGATCAGCACGTGCAGGACGTAGAAGCGCGGGATCATCAGCTCGCCGGGGAAGTCCCCGCCGAAGATCATCCAGTGCATCCAGGTGCCGATGACCGGCAGGCCGACGATGATGCTCGAGGTGATCCGGAGGCCGGTGCCCGAGAGGACGTCGTCCGGCAGGCCGTAGCCGAGGAAGCCCTCGACGATGCCCAGGAGCAGCAGCACACAACCGATGACCCAGTTGGCCTCACGCGGGCGACGGAACGCGCCGGTGAAGAAGATGCGGATCATGTGGACGACCATCGAGGCGACGAACAGCAGCGCCGCCCAGTGGTGGATCTGGCGCACGAAGAGTCCGCCACGGACCTCGAACGAGATGTTCAACGCCGTCTCGTAGGCACGGGAGATCTCGATGCCGTTGAGCGGTGCGTAGGCACCCTGGTAGATCACCTTCGACAGGGACGGGTCGAAGAACAGGGTGAGGTAGACACCCGAGATCAACAGGATGATGAAGCTGTACAGGGCGATCTCGCCCAGCAGGAAGGACCAGTGCGTCGGGAAGACCTTGTTGATCTGCCGGCGCAGGCCCTTGGACATGGTGTACCGCGAGTCCAGGCCATCGCCCAGTGCCGCGAGTCTCGTGTTGTTGCTCATGAACGACGCTCCCAGAAGGCAGGTCCGACCGGCTCGATGAAGTCACCGTTGGCGACGAGGTAACCCTCGCTGTCGACGGCGATGGGCAGCTGCGGCAGTGCACGGGCGGCGGGGCCGAAGATCGGCTTCGCGTACTCGAGCGCGTCGAACTGCGACTGGTGGCACGGGCAGAGGAATCGATGGGTCTGCTGCTCGTACAGCGACGTGGGGCAGCCGAGGTGGGTGCAGATCTTCGAGTAGGCGTACAGGTCGCCGTAGTTGAAGTTCTCCTGGCCCTTGCGCTTGGTCACGCGGGCCGCGTCCTCGGGACGGAAACGGATCAACATGACCGAGTTGCGCGAACCGTGGATCGAGTGCATGTGCTCCTCGAAGTTGCCCAGGGCGCTGGCGGGGAGGGGGAAGACGGACTCGAGGCCACCGGCGGACAGGTCGTCCACACGGATGCGCTCGAGGCGACCCTCGCCGGCCGGCGGGTCCCCGTCGGGGTAGACCTTGCCGGTGTCGCGGCCGAGGTAGACCTTCTCCGGCGGGAGGCCGTCGGGACGGGTGTCGGACGCCAGGGTCCACCCGGTGGTGTGCAGCGTGCCGTCACCGGCGAGGGTCATCTCCCCGCGCTTCCACGGGTTCTTGATCATGCCGCCGAGCGGCAGGATCGCGGAGAGGCCGATGAGCCCCACACCCGCGCCGAGGAAGCCGCCCATGACCTTGCGGCGGCCGAGGGTGGAGGTCTTCCACGAGTCGTTGAGCTCGGCGACGAAGGTGCGCCGGTCGAGATCGTCCGAGGCGCCGTCGTGGCGGGTCTGGACCGAGATCTCCTCGGGGATGAACTTCTTGGTGAACTGCACCGCGCCGAAGCCCAGGAACAGGATCGACAGCCCGATCGTCAGGCCGAGCAGTGGCGTGTAGGTCATGTACAACCAGTAGCCGTCCTCACCCTCGCCGCGGTACTCCCACGGCCAGAAGATGTAGACGACGGCGAAGGCGAGGCCGAACAGTGCCGACAGCGCGAACCAGGTGGTGACGGTCAGCGCCGCGCGCTTCTCGGCGCGGGTGGTGGTGCCCTCCGGGAAACGGGCCTCGCGGAACCGGACGTCGACCTCGTCGAGTTCGGTGCCCATGCGCACGAGCTCGGCATCGCTCATCCGGTCGAGATCCGCAGGGGACGGGTTCTTCGGGGTCTCACTCATGAACGGGATCCGATCCACAGGGTCGCGCCGATGAGGGCGACGATGCCGACAAGCCACATGGCCAGACCTTCGGTCACCGGGCCGAGTCCGCCGAGCGAGTAACCGCCGGGCGAGACCTTGGAATCCGAGTCCTTGACGAACGCGATGATGTCCTTCTTCTCGTCAGGGGTGAGTTGACGGTCCGAGAATTTGGGCATGTTCTGGGGTCCGGTCAGCATGGCCTGGTAGATCTCCTGCTCATTGGCAGGGTCGAGAGTGGGGGCGTATTTGCCCGACGACAGAGCGCCGCCGCGACCGGTGAAGTTGTGGCAGGACGCACAGTTGAGGCGGAAGAGCTCTGAACCGCGTGCGATCTCCTCGGCGCGGGCCTGTCCGGACGCGCCGCGCAGCGAGCCCTGGGCGATCTCACCGTCTGGGTCGGTGACGAGCTCGGGGCCACCGCCGTAGAGGTCGACATACGCTGCGAGCGCGATGATCTGGTGCTCGCTGTAGCGGGGCTTCTTGCGCTCCGCCTGGGCCTCGTTGTCCGCCGCCGGCATCCGACCGGAGTTCACCTGGAAGTACGTCGCTCCCGCGCCCGTGCCGACCAAGGATGGACCGCGGTCCTTGACGCCTTGGAGATTTATCCCGTGGCAGGTGACACAGGAGACCTCGTAGAGCTGCTTTCCGTCGGCGATGAGCGCGGCCTGGTCCTGTTGAGCCGTCGCGACCTGTGGCTCGGGAATGACAGCCGTGGCGACAGCGCCCGCCCCGACGAGGCCGCCCGCGATGACTAGCGCGCCGACTGCCTTCCGGCGACGCTTCGTGGACACTGGGCGCGCTGGAGCCACAACGGGGTCCGGCGACGGCGTATCGGCAGCGGGTGGGAGAGGAGAGTTCATTGTGAGTTCCCTTTGGAGTTGGGACCCGCTGGACACAGCGTCCTGCGGCCAGCTGACTACTGAATGAAGTAGATGGTGACGAAAAGTCCGATCCAGACCACGTCGACAAAGTGCCAGTAATACGACACGACGATGGCGGCTGTGGCCTGCGCCGGCGTGAATCGCGACATCGTGGTCCGCATGACCAGTACGACGAACGCCAGGACGCCCGCCAACACGTGAAGCCCATGGAAACCGGTGGTAATGAAGAATACCGACCCGTAGACGCTCGACGAGATCGTGACGCCCTCGAGGTAGAGCATCACGTACTCGTACGTCTGTCCGATCAGGAACACTGTTCCCATCAAGGCGGAGATCATGTACCACCTGCGGAGTCCGAAGACGTCACCCTGCTCGGCGGCGAAGACGCCCATCTGGCAGGTGAACGACGACGCCACCAGGATGACGGTGATCGTCAGGGCGTACGGCACATTGAGGTGTACGGGATAGGAAGGCCAGTCACCTCCCGAGTTCGCCTTGGAGACGAAGTACATCGCGAACAGGCCCGCGAAGAACATCAGCTCCTGGGACAGCCAGACAATGGTGCCCACACTGACCATGTTCGGCCGATTCAGCGAATGAACACGCTGGGCCATGGCCGATCCTGAGTTATCTACTGCGCTCGTCACGTGGCCAAGTATGACCCCTGAGGAGGGACGAGTCTGCACGGACCCCCGAAATCGGCGTGTCTGTCCAGCGTTTCCGCAGGTCGCTTCGGAAACTCTCAGGGCAAGGGTCGGTATTGGTCCCCCTTGCAGGGGCTATCAGGGCACTCTCAGGCGAGCACCGGCCGCTCGCCGCCGCCGGAGTGCAGGGTGTCAGCGCACGGGCCGGGTCGGAACAGTGGCACGATTGACGACGTGCGGGCGGCGCCCTGTGGGGCGTGTCCGTTTCCATGACACCAGAGGAGGTCGGGACACGTGGGCAGTTCGGCAGCGTTCGACGGGGGCCGGTCGTGGCCCGGGGTTCTCGGTACCCTCACCGCGGGCGGGGACCTCGATCCGGCGGAGGCCGGGTGGGCGATGTCCCGGATCATGGAGGGTGTCGCCACCGACGCTCAGATCGCAGCCTTCGGCGTTGCCCTGAAAATGAAGGGCGTCACGGGTCCGGAGCTCGATGCGCTGGCCTCGACCATGCTCGACTACTCCCGTCGGGTGCCCACTGATCGTCCCTGCGTGGACATCGTCGGTACCGGTGGTGACCGCCAGGGCACGGTGAACATCTCGACGATGTCCTCTCTCGTGGTGAGCGCCTGCGGAGTGCCCGTGGTCAAGCACGGCAACCGGGCGGCATCGTCCAAGAGCGGCGGTGCCGATGTGCTCGAGGCGCTCGGGGTGGCGATCGACCTCGGCCCGGAGGACGTCGGGCGGTGCCTCGACGAGGTGGGCGTGGCCTTTTGCTTCGCGCCCGTGTTCCATCCCGCGCTGCGTTTCGCCGCGACCCCCCGGCGTGAGATCGGGATCCCTACCGTCTTCAACATCCTCGGGCCTCTCACGAATCCCGCGGCACCCGCCGCGAACCTCATCGGCTGCGCCTTCGAGGGGCTGATGACGGTGATGGCGGAGGTGTTCGCGCTGCGCGGCAGGTCGGCGCTCGTGGTGCGTGGGTCGGACGGCCTCGACGAGATCACCATGACCGGTCCCACCCGGGTGCTGCGGGTCTCGGACGGTCATGTGGACGAGGATCAGGTCGAGCCCGCCGACTTCGAGATGAGCACCTGCTCGATCGAGGAGTTGCGGGGCGGGGACGGCGTCCACAACGCCGGGGTCGCCCGCGATCTCCTCGCGGGAGCACGGGGCCCGGTGCGCGATGCGGTATTGCTCAACTCCGCGGCCGCGCTGGTGGCCTTCGACGGTCTCGAGCGTGGTTCCGACCTGGTATCTGCCATGCGGGCCGCGGTGGACCGGGCCGCCGCGGCGATCGACGACGGCGAGGCGGCGCGGCTGCTCGAGAAGTGGGCCGGGTTCAGCGTGCGCTGACGAGTCCGGTCCCGCGGTGCTCGGCGGCGGCGCTCTCGGCCAGGGTCGCCCAGCCGGTCAGCGTGTGCGCCCCGTCAAGGGGGAGCGTCCAGCAACCCTCGACCGAGACGATGCGTGTCCTGGTCGAGTCGATCCACCGGTGGACGTTCCGGATCTGGGCGGCGGTGGCACCGGCGAAGGGGCCCGGGCCGGGCTGCACGGTGGTCGCGGCGGCCCGGAGTCCGTCGATGACCGGCATCGGTGCCGCTCCCGGCGGGACGACGCCGGATCCGGCGAGTCGACCGTGGCGCACCACCGCGACCGCCCACGTCCGGCGCGGCGCCGGCTGTGCGAGAACGATCTCGGGCAGCGATGCCGTTGCGGCGAGTTCCTGCCGTCGGGAGAGGACCCGCACGAGGGCTGCGGTCCTGTCGCGGAGCCTGGCCGCGCGTTCGAACGCGCCCTCGGCCGCGAGTACCTCCACGCGGTCGACCAGATCCCGCAGGGGACCGGAGTCCCGTCCCTCCGCCAGCGCCGCCCAGCGATCGGATCCCGGGGCGGTGCCGAACACGCCGAGGAGGTCCTCCCAGGCGGCCCGGGCGTCCTCGGCGCGCCGGAAGGGCCCGATGGCGGCGGGGTCGTCCGGGGTTCGCACGACCTTCGGGCGGGTGGCGCGGCCGGTGGGGGGCGTGAGCCACCAGCCGCGGCGAGGGCTCCGCGACCGGGTGTTGAACGGGGGTTGAAGCGAGTCGATGAGCTGTTCCTCGACGGTCCACGCCTCGAGGAGGTGGGCGCACGCGACCGAGTCGATCGAGTCGGCCAGCCCGACCATGGTGCGCATCCGTCCGCGCGTGTCACCGCCGGAGTAGTAGGACCGGGCCCGTCTGCGGACCGCGCCGGACGAGCCGACGTACAGGGCGCCACCGGCGTCGTCCCGGA
The DNA here is from genome assembly GCF_024519835.1 of Dietzia sp. Die43. Lineage (NCBI taxonomy): Bacteria > Bacillati > Actinomycetota > Actinomycetes > Mycobacteriales > Dietziaceae > Dietzia > Dietzia sp. Die43. The sequence goes on from NZ_JALJRF010000018.1 coordinate 13,698, forward strand.
ACACGTAGACACCGGGCCCCTCGGTCAATGACCCGGTCATGGCGGCCCGCCGCCTCACCTCCGGGGAGAGGCGACCGTCGTAGGCCCGTAACTCCGACAGGGTCGAGACCCCGCAGTCGCCGACCCGCGAGATCAGTGCGTGGAGCACGTCGACCGTGGCGCGGGCGTCCTGCAGGGCCCGGTGATTGGGCTCCACGGTGGCCCCCAGGTGCGCGGCGAGGACTCCCAACCGGTGGCCTCGTGTCTCCCCGCGGTGCAGCACCCGCCTCGCGAGAGCCAGGGTGCAGACCGACGGGGGATCGGGCCACGGGTGCCCGGTCGACGCGGCGGCGGCCCGCAGGAACCCCAGGTCGAACCGCGCGTTGTGGGCGACGAGGACGGCCCCGCGGGAGAATTCGAGAAACGTCGACATCACCTCGCCGAGACTCGGGGCACCGACGAGGTCGTCCGGAGCTATCCCGGTCAGTCTGCTGATGTGGCCGGGCAGGGCACCGTCGATCGAGACGAACGTCGACAGCTCCGCCTGCACCTCGCCGCCCCGAACGCGTACCGCGCCGATCTCGGTGATCTCGTCGCTTCCGGTCCGGGTGCCCGTCGTCTCCAGGTCGACCACGACGAACGTGACGTCGGACAGCAGAGGCTCGAGATCGTCGAAAGCTGCCTGCACCCCGGTCGAGACGGGGGAGGGGGATCGGGGCATGCCGGAGACGGTAGCCCCGCCCTCCGACACGGCCGGCCCCGCCGTGGTTGTCGGACCTTGTCCCTAGGGTGCCCCGCAGTACGACCACCCCGGGCCCGGATCGCGGCTCGATAACGAACGGGCAACACGCCCAGGACGAAGTGTGAGGTAGATCATGTTCACGATGGACTGCGTGCGATGTCCCGCGGGGCCCGCCGCATGTGACGGGTGCATCATCGCCGTTCTCGACGCCGGAAAACCGCAGGTGGACGAGCTTTCTCCGGAGTCGTGCGGCTACGTTCTGGACCCGGAGGTCCGCGAGGCGATCGACATCCTCCGCGAGGTCGGAATGGTCTCCACGGTCGAGATTCTGGGGGCTGACGTCGCCGCGTGAGCGATGAACTGGACTTCGACGAGACGGTTTCGTAACCTTTTCGAGACCTCGGAAGTCATCGCCAGCCTGCCGGCGGGGAGCCGGGGTCACACCTAAGCGCCGAAGGGCGCACCGGGGAACCAGGATCCACTGGGGTGAATCGCACGAGGGCCTACAGGTCCGAAGCGTAGGACAGACTTCCGTGTCCGAACCCGTCAGCTAACCCGGTCGGTGCCGCAGGAAGAAAGAGGAACAATCTTCGTGGGAGCCCACAGCATCAAGACCAGCTCGACCGGCCGTCGTGTCGCCGCCGCAGGCCTGCTCGCAGCCGGGGCCGCTGTCGCCGGTTCCGGGACCGCCGCCGCCGCACCCATTACCGTCGACGTCCCCGTGGAGCTGCGGCTGCCCGGCGTGCCGAACCAGGTCTCGTTCGACCTGCCGGAGGGCATCGAGCTCCCGGCCGGCCTGGCCCAGGCCCAGGCCCAGGCGGCGCCCGTCGAGTTCGCCGCCCCCGCGCCAGTGGTCTCGACCGGCCAGCGCATCCTCGACGCCGCCACCACCCGGGTCGGCTCGCCCTACGTCTGGGGCGCTACCGGCCCCAACTCGTTCGACTGCTCCGGTCTGACCTCGTGGGCCTACAAGGAGGCGGGGATCTCCATCCCGCGCACCAGCCAGGCCCAGATCGGCGGCGGCACCCAGGTCTCCAAGGCCGACCTGCAGCCCGGCGACATCGTCGCCTTCTACAGTGGCGCCAGCCACGTCGGGATCTACGCCGGCAACGGCCAGGTCGTCCACGCCCCGTACTCGGGCACCTCGGTGAGCTACGCGCCGGTGGACTCCATGCCGTTCTACGGTGCGACCCGCTACTACTGAGTCGGGTCGCTCCCCGAACCTCCGCAGACCCCGTCGGCGTCCGGTCTCGAACCGGTCACCGGCGGGGTCTGTCGTCTGTAACATCCCCTCTCGGGTACCCGATTCCACCGTAGGCGTCGGCTGGGCGCCCGCGCCCTGCGTGACCCGGATCCGAGAGTTCGACGACACCAGATGACCCGCAGCCTCAGGGTGCTCGCGATCGCAGCGACCGTGACCACCTCGTTGACCCTCGGTCCCGCGCCGGCCGGAGCGCAGACCACCACCCCGGACCGGTCGTCGCCAACCGCGACCACGGCGCCTGTCCCGGGTCCGGTTACCCCGCCTGATCAGGTGTCGACTTCTCCCGCTCCGTCGTCGACCGCTTCCGTCTTCCCCCGCTCCGTCGCAGACTGCACCGTCCACCACGCCGTCCGCCACAGCGGTGCCCGGCGAGATGAGCGAGGACCTGGCGGAGCTGGCCCGGTTGTCCGAGGAGGCGGGAGCATTGGGGGAGCAGCTCCACCTCGCGCGCGGGGAACTGGACCGCGCCAACGGGGAGCGCGTCCGCCTCGAACGGGCCGCCGGGGTCGCAGCCGGACGGTCCGCCCTCGCGGACGGCACCGCGCGCCGGGACCAGTCCACCGTCGATCACCTCGCGACCATTCGGTACCGGGGCGGGGACACCGGCGCCACACGGGCGGCAGTGCTCGCCGAGAGCCCCCGGGACCTGGTCCACAGGCTCGACACGCTGCGCCGACTGTCCGGGGCCACCACGAGTGCACTGGACGCCTCCAGAGCTGCGTCCCGGGATGCGGTGCAGCTCAGGGAAGAGGCCGCGCGTTCCGCGGCCGAGGCCCGGGACGCGGCCCGCGTCGCGCAGGAGCGAACCGACGCGCTCGCCCGCCGAACCGAGGAGATGCGGGTACGGATGGATGAGGTCCGTCGCCGGGTCGACGCACTGTCGGACGCACAACGCGATCTCTGGATCGGCGGACCGGTGGTGCCGGAGGGGTACGTTGCCCCGCCGGTGGACGACGTCAATTCCGCGGCGCTCCGAGTCGCACTCTCCCGGCTGGGCGCGCCCTACTCGTGGGGCGCGACGGGCCCGTCCGAGTTCGACTGCTCCGGTCTCATGGTGTGGTCGTACGCGCAGGAGGGCAAGGCGCTGCCCCGGGCGAGCCAGGCGCAGGCGGTCGCGGGCGCCCCGGTGGCGATGAACGACATCCGGCCCGGTGACCTTGTCATCTACTTCCCCGGCGCCACCCACGTCGGGATGTACGCCGGCGACGGTCTGGTCCTGCACGCCCCGACCTACGGTGTGCCGGTCCGCCTCGAGCAGGTCGACGCGATGCCGATTCACGGGATCCGCCGCTACTGACCCCGGCCGACCCGGCCAAGCACGGCCGCCCCGCGCAGACACCGGCCGTCCCCGATCGCGCTCCGCCCCTTCCCGACGAGGACGACGCACCGGGCGGGGCCGAGGCGGGCCGGGTTGTGTGGCAGGCTCGGAGCCGATGACCAAGACGCTGTTGATCACCAACGACTACCCGCCGCGCCCGGGCGGGATCCAGTCGTACCTGGAGACGTATCTGAGCCACCTGGACCCGACGGACGTCGCGGTGCTCGCCTCGACGTTCCGGGGTGGCGAATCGGCGGAGTACGACGCCGCCAAGCCCTATCTGGTGGAGAGGGTGCCCACCGAGGTGTTGCTCCCCACACCCGACCTCGCGGCACGCGCACGAAGGCTCGCCTCGGACTTCGGCGCGACGACGATCTGGTTCGGGGCCGCCGCCCCGCTCGCCGCCATGGCGCCGGTGCTACGGCAGGGCCCCGTGGACCGCATCATCGCGAGCACACACGGACACGAGGTCGGCTGGTCGATGCTGCCGGGCTCGCGCCAGATCCTGCGACTGATCGGCGAGTCCACCGACGCGGTCACCTACGTGAGCGACTACACACGGAGGCGGTTCGCGGCGGCGTTCGGCCCCCGCGCCCGCCTGGTGCACCAGCCGGGTGGCGTCGATACGGAGAGGTTCCGGCCGGATCCCGCACGGCGAAGGGCGATCCGCGACCGTTACGGACTCGCGGACCGCGACGTGATCGTGTGTCTGTCCCGCCTCGTGCCGCGGAAGGGCCAGGACATGCTCATCCGGGCGATGCCGGAGATCGCCCGGCGGGTGCCCGGGGCGGTCCTCGTCGTCGTCGGCGGTGGGCCCTATCGGCGCACGCTGGAAGGACTGGCGCGCCGCCTCGGGGTGGCCGACCGGGTCGTCTTCACCGGCCGCGTCCCCGCGGACGAGATCGTCGACCACCACCGACTGGCGGACGTCTTCGCGATGCCGTGCAGGACCCGAGGGGGAGGGCTGGACGTCGAGGGGCTGGGAATCGTCTACCTGGAGGCGTCCGCGTGCGGGGTGCCGGTCGTGGCGGGCCGGAGCGGCGGTGCCCCGGAGACGGTGCGCGACGGCCGGACCGGTCTCGTCGTCGACGGGACGTCACAGGGCGAGGTCGCCGACGCCGTCGCCGGCCTCCTCGAGGACCGGCCCAGGGCGTCGGCCATGGGGGTCCGCGGCCGCACCTGGGTGCTGGAGAACTGGCGCTGGGAGGACCTGGCCCGGGACATGGAACGCGTGCTCTCGGGGGAGTGACCCGCGAGAGCACGCGTTCCGACGCGCAGTCCGATCAGGCGTAGAGTGACTCGATCTGCTGGGCGTACTTCTGGTGCACGACGTTGCGCTTGACCTTCAGGGACGCGGTGAGCTCACCGGTCTCCTCGGTGAACTGGTCCGGGAGGACGTGGTACTTCTTGATCGACTCGGAGTGAGACACGCTCCGGTTCGCCCGCACCAGCGCCTGGTCCAGGTGCTCGATCAGGTCGGCGTCCTTGAGCAACTCGTACAACGAGCCGGACTTGTCGTGGTGGGTCTTCCACCGTTCGACGGCCTCCGGGTCGAGGGTCAGCAGGGCCGAGACGAACGGCTTGCCGTCGCCCACGCACACCGCCTCCGCCACGAGCGGGTCCGCACGCAGCGCGTCCTCGAGCTGGTTGGGAGCCACGTTCTTCCCGCCGGCCGTCACGATGATCTCCTTCTTGCGGCCGGTGATCGACAGGTACCCGTCCTCGTCCAGCGAACCCAGGTCGCCGGTGCGGAACCAGCCGTCGCTGAAGGACTCGGCGGTCGCCTCCTTGTTCTGCCAGTAGCCGGAGGCGACGACGGGTCCGCTGACCTCGACCTCACCGTCCTGCGCGATCCGGACCGCGCAGCCGGGCAGCGGCTGGCCGACGCTGCCGATCCGCATCCGCCCCGGGGTGTTGACCGTGATCGCGGCGCAGGTCTCCGTCAGGCCGTAGCCCTCGAAGATGTTGACCCCGATCCCGTCGAAAAAGTGGGTCAGACGGTCACCCAGGGCGGCGCCGCCGGAGATGGCGACCTCGCAGCGCCCACCGAGCGCGTTGACGAGCTTGGCGTAGACCAACTTCGAGAAGATCGCGTGGCGCAGCCCGAGCAGCGGACCCACCCGGCCGTCACCCCGGTTGGCCTTGGAGTACGCGACCGCGGTGTCGGCGGCCTTGTCGAACATCCACGCCTTGACCGCGCCGCCGTCCTGCGCGGTCGCCTGGGCCTTGTTGAAGACCTTCTGGAACACGCGGGGGACGGCCAGGATGTAGTGCGGCTGCATCTCGCCGAACGTCTCGACCAGGTTGTTCAGGTCGGCGGAATGCGCGATGGTCACGCCGGCGTGGAAGCCGGCGTAGGTGATGGCGCGGGCCAACACGTGGGCCAGGGGCAGGAACATCACCGAGGTGGCGTCGTCCCGCAGGATCCCGCTGAACGGCGTCTCGAGCACGGCGAGCGTCTCGGACATGAAGTTGCGGTGGCTGAGCATGACGCCCTTGGGGCGGCCCGTGGTCCCCGAGGTGTAGATCAGCGTCGCGGGGGAGTCGGCGCGGACCGAGGCCCGGCGCTCGTCGAGCACCGAGACGTCGACCGTGGCCCCCTCGGAGGCGAGGGTCTCCAGGACCGGGGTCGCGCCGTCGATCACCAGGACGTCGGCGACCTCCAGGCCCTGTACGCCCTCCCGGGCGGTGGTGGCGTGGGTGTCGTTCTCGACGATGATCAACCGGGCCGCGGAGTCCTCCATGATCCAGTGGATCTGGTCGGCGCTGGAGCTGTCGTACACGGGAACGGTGACCGCGCCGACGGCCCAGATCGCGAAGTCGAGGAGATTCCACTCGTACCGGGTGGAGCTGAGGAGGGCGACCCGATCGCCCGCCCGGACACCGAGCGCCACCAGTCCGCGGGCGATCGTCCGGACCTCCTCGGCGAACTCGCGGTTGGTGACGTCCGTCCACCGACCGTCGACGGGCTTCTGGAACGCCACGTTCTCCGGGGTGTTCTCCGCGCGGTCGTATGCCGACTGAACGCAGGACCAGTCGTCAGGGACGGTGAAGTTGGCGGGTACCGCGACGTATTCGCGCAAAGGGTCCTCCCGGTGGAGACGTTCAGAGTATGTCGGTGACCACACACACTATCGCCGGGACCACACGGTGGTCACGTCGCCTGCCCTCCGGGCGCCGCGGGTGGGGCGCATCGCGGAGCGGGATATGTGAAGCTTGTGGGTATGAGCGAGCACGACGGCGCCCCCGAGGTGTGGCCGACCCGAGACTCCACGGTGGTCGACGCACCGGTGGAGGACGTCATGGCGGTCATCTCCGACTTCGCCGCGTACCCGGAGTGGTCCGCGTCGATCCGCGCGGCCGAAGTGCTGTCCACAGGTCAGGACGGTCGTCCGGACCGGGTGCGGTTCAAGCTCGAGGCGGGCGCGATCGTCGACGAGTACGTCCTCGTCTACTCCTGGTCGGCGGACGACCGCGGTCTGGAGTGGCGGCTCGAGAGCTCGGCGTTGCAGAGGGCCCAACGGGGCTACTACCGGCTCGAACCGGTGGAGGGCGGCACGCGTGTGGACTACGAACTCGAGATCGAGCTCACGGTCCCGGTGATCGGGAGCCTGCGCAGCCGCGCCGAGCGGCGCATCCTGGGCGACGCGCTGAAGGAACTCAAGCGCCGGGCGGAGTCGCGGTGAGCAGAACCCGTGTCGTCGTCGTCCTCGGGGGAGATCCCGAGGACCGCGCGGGCGTCACCGCCGACCTGCTCGCGGACCCCGCTTGCACGGCGTTGATCCTGACCGGCCATCCCGATGCCGTCGATCCCCGTCTCGACGTCTCGGAGGACGGGCCAGTCGAGGTCCGGGTCGACGACCCGACGGCGAGGCTCGAGGCCTACCGGTCCGGCGCCGCCGATCCGGACGACGACGTTCTCGCGGCGCTCGCCGCCGGAGGGGACACCCCACTGGCCGCGGTGCTCGGGTGGGAGTACGCGCGACGGGCCGCGTCGTCCGAGTACTGGGACGTCGTCGTGGTCGAGCTCGACGGGGACCTGACCGCGGTGCGCCGGCTCGCGGCGGCCGGGGAACTGGCCGCGTTCGTGGAATCACGTTGGCCCGCCAATGTGCGCTTCGCCTCCATGGCGGCGGGCGGACGCGCCGACGTGCGGGTGCGGGAAGCGCACAGACTCGCGCTGCTCGCCGGTGACGTGGCCGGCTTCCTCGCCGGGAGGATCGAGACCATCGTGGTGGGGTCCCCGGCCGGCTCCACGGCTGCCATGGCGACTCTGGCCCGCGGCGCCGTCACCCCGGTGGTGGCGCCCGACGGCGAGGGCGGATACCGGGTCGAGTACCCGGCCCCGACCCGCCCGTCCGCGCCGGTCTCGGTCGAGGGGGACCTGCTCCGCCTGGAGTTCGACGGGTTCCGGGCGGTGGTGGCGCTGCCGCCGCTGCTGCGCCGGTGTGTGCTCACGCAGTCCGTCTTCGAGCGCGACGCGGGTCGACTGGTGATCAGCTTCCTGCCCGACCCGGATCTGTGGCCCCCGAACCTCGTACCGTCCGGATCTGCGGACCGCGCCGGGTAGTATCCGCATTCGTCGACAGCCATCACAAGAGGACCGGTGACCCGTTGCTGTACTACCTGTTCAAATACGTGCTCATCGGCCCGTTCCTACGTCTGACGAGTCGTCGGGTCGTCACGGGACGCGAGCACTTCCCCGAGCGCGGTGGCGCCCTGCTGGTCGGCAACCACCAGTCCGTCGCGGACTGGTTGTTCACCCCTCTGCTCCTGCCCCGCCGGGTCACCTTCCTGGCCAAGAGCGACTACTTCACCGGAACCGGTGTCCGCGGCATGCTCAGCCGGTGGTTCTTCGCCGGCTCGGGCCAGCACCCGATCGACCGCACCAACGCCGACGCCGCGCAGGCCGCCCTCGACGCCGGGCTCGAGGTCCTCTCATCGGGGGAGATCCTGTGCATCTACCCGGAGGGGACGCGCTCGCCGGACGGTCGTCTGTACCGCGGGAAGACCGGGCCCGCCCGCCTCGCACTCCGCGCCGGGGTGCCCATCATCCCGGTGGGCGTGACCGGGACCTCCGAGTACATACGCCGGATCTCCCGGTTCCGCCCCGGGCGGCGCACCGAGATCCGGGTCATGCTCGGCGAGCCGCTCGATCTGTCCCCGTGGGCCGGGCGCGAGGGGGACCGGGACGCTGAGCGCGAGATCACCGACGAGCTCATGCGGCGGATCCAGGCGCTGACCAATCAGGAGTACGTCCACGACACGTATGGCGCCGAGATGAAGAAGCGCTACGAGGCGGTGCGCAAGGCCGGGCGGAACCTGCTCGACCACCCCGTCGAGGGACAGCGCTGATCGCCGGTGCGCTACTTCTACGACTGCGAGTTCATCGAGGACGGCACGACGATCGAGTTGGTCTCCGTGGGGATCGTCGCCGAGGACGGCCGGGAGTTCTACGCCGTGTCCACCGACTTCGACGCCTCGGCGGCCGGGCCGTGGGTGCGGCGCAACGTCCTTCCGAAGCTGCCCAACCCGTCGTCGTCCGCGTGGATGTCCCGGAGCCGCATCCGGGACGAGCTCTACGAGTTCGTCACCGCGCCGCCCACCGGCGGGGTCGAGATGTGGGCGTGGATCGGGGCGTACGACCACGTGGCCGTCTGCCAGCTGTGGGGCGACATGACAGCCCTTCCCGCCGCCATGCCCCGGTTCACGCGCGACGTCCGCCAGCTCTGGGAGACCGCCGGCAAGCCCGACCTGCCCGCACACCCGGGAGGGGAACACGACGCCCTCGCCGACGCCCGCCACGCCGCGATGCGCTTCCGCGCCATCGCGGCGAAGTCGCCCCACCTGGGTCTCTGAGGCCCGCTCCGCCGGTGGTGGCGTATCGTCGCCGGGGTGAGCAACTGGACAGTCGACGTCGACATCGCGCAACTCCCCGACCTCCCGCCGCTCTCCGCGGACCTGGATCGGCAGCTGGCGGACGCCCTCTCGCGGCCCGCCCTGCAGCAGCCGTCGTGGGATCCCGGTCACGCCGCGGCGATGCGCAAAGTGTTGGAGAGCGTGCCGCCGATCTGCGTCGCCTCCGAGGTCGAGCACCTCTCCGATCGCCTCGCCGACGTGGCGCACGGGCGTGCGTTCCTGCTCCAGGGCGGTGACTGCGCCGAGACGTTCGAGGCGAACACCGAGCCGCACATCAAGGGCGTGATCCGCACCCTGCTGCAGATGTCGGTCGTGCTGACCTACGGTGCGTCGATGCCCGTGGTCAAGGTCGGCCGGATCGCCGGCCAGTACGCCAAGCCCCGCTCGGCGGACCGCGACGGAACCGGGTTGCTGTCCTACCGCGGCGACATGGTCAACGCGCTCGAGCCGGACGAGGCGGCCCGTGAGCACGACGCCTCCCGGCTCGTCCGTGCCTACGCCAACGCGGCCGCGGCGATGAACCTGGTCCGTTCCCTCACGGCGTCGGGCACCGCGGACCTGCATCGCGTCCACGAATGGAACATGGAGTTCGTCGCGGGCTCGCCCGCTGGTGCCCGCTACGAGGCCCTCGCCGCCGAGGTGGATCGTGGCCTGCGCTTCATGGACGCGTGCGGGGTCTCGGACCAGAACCTGCGCTCGGCCGACATCTTCTCCTCCCACGAGGCGCTCGTCCTGGACTACGAGCGGGCCATGTTGCGCCTGGCCGACGACGGCACGGGCCTGACCGGCGACGCCGAGCAGGGGTTGTACGACCTGTCGGCGCACTTCCTGTGGATCGGGGAGCGGACCCGCGGCATCGACGACGCCCACGTGGCGTTCGCCTCGCTCATCCAGAACCCGATCGGCCTGAAGATCGGTCCCACCACCACGCCCGAGTTGGCGGTCGAGTACGTGGAGAAGCTCGACCCCCACAACCGGCCGGGTCGACTGACGCTCGTCTCCCGGATGGGCAACGACAAGGTCCGCGACGCGCTGCCGCCGATCGTCCAGGCCGTCGAGGCGACCGGCCACAAGGTCATCTGGCAGTGCGACCCCATGCACGGCAACACGCACTCGACGTCCAACGGGTACAAGACCCGCCATTTCGACCGGATCATCGACGAGGTACAGGGCTTCTTCGAGGTCCACCACGCTCTCGGTTCCCACCCGGGTGGCATCCACATCGAGCTCACCGGTGAGGACGTCACCGAGTGCCTCGGCGGAGCCCAGGACATCTCGGACATCGATCTGGCCGGTCGCTACGAGACCGCCTGCGACCCGCGCCTCAACACCCAGCAGTCGCTCGAGCTCGCCTACCTCGTGGCGGAGATGCTGCGCAGCTGACGCCGTAGGGGCCGGCCTCGCGCCCCGGAGGCACGGCCGGCCGCGCCCCCGGAGGCACGGCCGGCCGCGCCCCCGGGGGCACGGCCGGCCCGCGCCGGAGACGCGGCCGGCCCTAGCCGAGCGCGTCGATCTCGACCTCGCTGCCCCTGGCCACCACCCGGCCGGGCAGCGGGGTCTGGCCGTAGACGATCCCCCTCGACGTTCCCGAGTCGATGGTGGCCTCGAGCCCGGCGTCCTGCAGCGTCCGGCGCGCGTCGGAGGCCCGCGAACCCAGCACCACCGGGACGGTCACCGCGTCCGACGGGACGACCCGCAGCACCGCGTTCGTCGGGTCGAGCCGGGTCCCGGCGGGCGGATCGGTGCGCACCACGCGGCCGTCGGAGATCTGACGATCGGTCACGGGCGATTCGCGGACGATCGTGAACCCCTCGTCCTCGAGGATCCCGGTCGCCTCGTCGAGGGGCACGTCCCGGAGGTCCGGCACGGTCAGTGCATTGGAGACGAGCAGGACGACCCCGTCCCCGCGGGACACGTCGGTTCCGCTGTCCGGGTCGGTGCCCACGGCCACGCCGCCGTCCACCTCGTCGTCGTAGACCCGTCTGACCTGTGACACGGTGAGGCCCGCGCCCTCCAGGGCCGCGCGCGCCTGGTCCTCCTCCAGGCCCACGACCTCGGGGACGGCGACGGGTGCGGGGCCGGAACTGGTCACCATGGCCACCCGGGTGCCCACGTCGACGGTCGTGCCCGCGCCCGGCTGGAGGGAGACCACCTGGCCGACGGGTACCGAGTCCGAGTACTCGTTCCCGCCCCGGACCGGTTCCAGTGAGTTCTCCCGCAGCGCTGCGGACACGGCGTCCGCCGACCTGTCGGCGCCGACCTCGGGCACCACGGGGCGACCGACGGACACCAACACATCGACGGTGTCGCCGCGCGGCACCCGCTCGCCCGCCGCGGGGTCGGTGCCCACCAGCGCGGACGGGGGGACGTCGTTGCTGAAGGCGTCGCGGGTCGCGGCGGCCAACCCGACGGCGTTGACCGCCTCGGTCGCCTGCCCCACCGACATACCCTGGACCGACGGCACCTCCACGAACCGGCCGGAACCCAGCCACCAGCCGGCCACGGCCAGGCCGATCGCGGCGGCGAGCACCACGATGAGCCACAGCATGCCGCGCTGGCGGCGGGGCCGGATGACGTCCCGGTCGGGCGCGGGCTCGTTGCCGCCGGGGGGATAGTGGCCCGATCCCGTGCCGTGCCAGTGCGCAGGAGCAGGGCCGGCCCCCGCTCCCGCCCCGGGACCCGCCGCCGCCGGGGCCACCATGGTGTCCACCCGCGTCGGTGTCGGCCCGCCGCCCCGCCTCAGCGCCTCTCCGCTCTCACGGTCGGCGGCGTCGAACTCGGACTCCCCGCCCGGGGTGGCCCGCGCGGCGTTGGCCCGCGCCCGCGACCACGAGGACTGCCGTGGTGCCGGGACGACATAGTCGGGGAACCGGCCGATCCTGGCGGCCTGGTCCAGGTCCCGCAGCATCTCGCCGGCGTCGGCGTAGCGGTCCTCACGGCTGCGTCGCGTGGCGCGCAGGATCAGGTGGTCGAGGTCCTCGGCCACGGTGTCGGACTGGTCGGAGGGGGCCGGCACGTCGGTGTCGAGGCGACGGTAGGCCACGGCGATGGTGTTGTCACCGCTGAACGGTGGCTCCCCGGTGAGCATCTCGTAGGCGAGAACGCCGAGGGAGTACAGGTCGGACCGGGCGTCGGTGTCGGCGCCGGAGATCTGTTCGGGGGACAGGTAGGCCGCCGTGCCCATCACCACGCTGCTCGAGGTGGCGCGGGACTCGGCCACCGCCCGGACCAGGCCGAAGTCGGCGAGTTTGACCGCGCCGCTGCCGGAGATCAGCACGTTCTCGGGCTTGATGTCGCGGTGCACCAGCCCGGCCTGGTGGGCCTCCCGCAGGGCGCCGAGGAGCGGACGCAGGACGGCGGCCGCGGCGTACGGGGGCATGGGGCCACGCTCGTCGAGCAGCTCCCGCAACGTGCCTCCGGGCACGAGTTCCATCACGAGGAACGCGGTGTCGGCCTCGACGCCCTGGTCGAAGACCTGGACGATGCCGGAGTCCGACAGGCGGGCCACCGACCTGGCCTCGAGGGTGAAGCGGTCGACGAACGCCTTGTCCCCGGCGAGGGTCGGATCGAGCAGCTTGACGGCGACGTGGCGGTCCAACCGCTCGTCGGTGGCCAGGTGGACGGTGGACATCCCGCCGCGGGCGATGACGGCGTCGAGCCGGTATCGCCCGTCGAGCAGTGTCCCTGGGCCGGGGGGCTTCCCGTCGTAAGTGCTCATGTCGTCCATTCTGCCCCTCCCGTCCCGTCCGCGGTACGTCCCTAGCGGACGGGGTCCGTAGCCCGACGCCGTCGGCCGCGCCGGCACCGCCGGTGGGGCCCGGGCGCACCCGTGGGACTAACCTGGGTGGCGTGAGTACTGTTCCGCACGCCGACGACGTCCTGCCCGCCGACGTCGAGACCATCAACCTCCCCGCGGTGTCCGAGCGCCTGGGCATCCCCGTGACCCGCGTGCACGATCTCCTGCGCGACGGGACCCTGCTCGCCGTGCGGCGAGCGGGCATCGTGGTGGTGCCGGCGACCTTCCTGGATGACGACGACGAGGTCGTGCGCTTCCTGCCCGGGCTGGTCGCGGTCCTGCGGGACGGCGGCTACCGGGACGAGGAGATCCTGCGGTGGCTGTTCGCCGAGGACGACAGCCTGCCCGGCCGGCCGGCCGACGCGCTACACGGTCACCGCGCCCGCGAGGTCATGCGGCGCGCCCAGGCGATGGCGTTCTGACCCCGGCGGTCGCGCGCCGCCACCACCAGACCGCGGCGAGGGATGCCGCGAGGGCCGCCCCGACGAGCGCGGGGCTGTAGAGGCTGGTCGACCCGTTGGGTCCGATCGCCATCACGAGGAAGACGGTCACCGCCACGGCGGCCGTGGTGGCGCGTCGACCGGGTCGGGCGGCGACCCAGAACGCCGCCACCCACACGTAATACCAGGGCCAGGCCAGCGAGTTGAGGACCACGAAGGCCAGCAGCGCGACCATGATGCCGCGGAGCGCCGAGCGGGTGTCACGCCGGTGGAGCCACCACACCACGACGAGGGTGACCCCCAGGACCACGCGTCCGACGCGGCGGGCGACCGCCAGGACGTCCTCGAATCCGGGGGTGTCGACCACGGCGTGGACCAGGTGTGCCACGGCGGTGGGCGCGCTGAGGTAGTTGATGACCCGGTCGGAGACGGAGATCGCGTCGAGCCAGCCGAACCCGGTGCCCGAGGCGAGGGTCGCCAGGGCGAACGCGACGGCGGCGGCCCCCGCCGCGGCCCCGGTGTCGACGAGGGCGCCGACGAGGGGGCGGCGCGCCCCGATCGACGTCCGCCGTCGGTCCAGGGCGATCCACAGCAGGAACGGCGCCACGATCACGGCGGTGGCCTTGAACGCCACCGCGATCCCGATCGCCGCCCCGGCCCACGCGTAGCGCCGGTCGAGCGTGAGGACCACGGCGCCGACGCATGCCACCAGCGGGAAGATCTCGTTGTGCAGCCCGCCCGCGAAGTGGATCACGGACAGCGGGGAGGCGCCCGCCATCCACACCGCGGCGCCGGCGTCCACCCCGGCGCGGCGGGCCAGGGCGACCACGAGCGCGACGAGCCCGGCCAGTGCGGCGAGTACCACCACCCCGAGGATGACGATCCCCACCGCCGGGTGGCCGCCGGACAGCGCCACGACGACGCGCATGAGCAGCAGGTGCAGCGGGCCGTACGGGGTCGCGGTGGACTGCCAGTCCGGGCTGACCTCGTCGGTGAAGGGGCCGGGGTTGGCCTCCGGTCCGTGGTGGTACGGGTCCACTCCCGCGGCGCTCATGGCGCCCTGCGCCAGGTAGGACCAGGCGTCGCGGCTGAACAGGGGGACCGCGGGCAGCATCGGCGCCGACCACAGGGCCGTGGCCCACACGGCGTCCCGGGTGGGGAGGCGGCCCGAGACCGCCCGGGGGCCGAGCGCGAGCCACGAGGTGACCAGCAGCGCGACGCCCGCCCAGCAGAGGATGAGGGCGAGGACCTCACCGTGGCCGAACGTGTACCCGGGCAGCCCCACCGCGACCGCGACGCCGCCGTCCACGGGCAGGGCGCCCGCGCCGAAACCGGCGATGGTGAGCAGGACCGAGCCGAGGACGCCGCGCCACAGCGCCGGACCGGAGGGACCGGTCAGGGCGGCGCGGGCCGAGGCGGTCGTCGCGGTGGTCGCCCGGCGGATCCGCGACGATGGTGATGACGACAATGGCGACGACGACGAGGTGGTCGCCTCCGGCCGGGGGGCGGACGCTCCGAGCACGGATCAGGCCCGCCTGCGGGTCGCGGCCTCCGCCAGTGCGCGCAGTGTGTCCCGCCCGTGGTCGCTGATCGCATCGGAGGCCACGGCGTCCAGGGCGCGGGTGGTCAACGCGTCGATCTCGGCCTCCACCGAGACCACCGCACCGGACTCCACGAGGATGCTGCGCGCGCGTTCGAGCGTGGCCGCGTCGGGTTGCGTCCCGAGAACTCCGAGGAGGAACTCGGCGTCCCGGCGGGGGGCGAGGGCGGTCGCACGGGCGAGCAGCAGGGTGCGCTTGCCCTCCCGCAGATCGTCCCCGGAGGGCTTGCCGGTGACCTCCGGGTCGCCGAACACGCCCAGCATGTCGTCCCGCAACTGGAACGCCTGGCCCACGGCCACCCCGAACTCCCGCAGGGCCGAGACGGTCTCCGTCCCGGCACCCGCCAGCTCGGCGCCGATGTGCAGTGGCCGCTCCACCGTGTAGGCCGCGGTCTTGAAGCGGTTCACCCGGGCCGGGGTGAGCTCGTCGGTGGCGCCCGAGGCCTCGGCGAGAATGTCGAGCATCTGCCCCGACAGGACCTCTGTCTTCATGGCGTACCAGGGACCCAGCGCGCGGGCCAGGGCCTCGGGGGGTACCCCGGAGGTCACGAACATCTCGTCGGCCCACGTCAGGGCCAGGTCGCCCACGAGGATGGCCTGGGAGACGCCGTAGCGGGCCGCGTCCCCGTCCCAACCCTCGTCGCGGTGCGCGGCCTCGATCGTCCGGTGGACGGTGGGGCGGCCTCGCCGGGTGTCGGAGGCGTCCACGATGTCGTCGTGGACCAGCGCACAGGCCTGGATCAGTTCGAGCGCCGCGCAGGCGGTCACGACCTCGTCCGGGGCGGGAGCGTCCGCGTCGCTCGCGGCGGCCCAGCCGGCCAGGGCGAACCGTGGTCGCATCCGTTTGCCGCCGTCGAGGACGAAGTCGGAGAGCAGGCCGGCCAGGCGGTCGACCCGCTCGTCGATCCCCGCCACGACCGTGCGCCGTTCGTCGATGAGTCGGCGGAGCGCGTCGAGGACGCGTTCTCCGTCGTCGGGGCGAGTCGCCGTGACCACGGGCACCATTCCTTCCGGGCGCCGGTGTTCGGCCGCCCTCGTCGCCGACGATCCTAGTCGTCGGGCGGCGGCCGGACGTGGCGCGCGTCGGGCTACCCTGGTCGGGTGACCCAGCTACCCGACTCCGACCCGACGGACGGCGGCCGGCACCCGAGCATCGTGGAGCGGATCGCGACGTCGACCACCCCGAGGGTTCCGTTCTCCGTCGAGTTCTACCCGCCGCGCGACGAGGCCGCCGAGGACCGACTCTGGCGCGCCGCCACCGTGTTCTCCGACCTCGGGGCGGCGTTCGTCTCGGTCACCTACGGGGCCGGCGGATCCACGCGGGACCGGACGGTCCGGGTCGTCGAGCGGCTCGTCCGCGAGACCGAACTGCTGCCGATAGCGCACCTGACGGCGGTGGACCACACGGTGGCCGAACTCACCGACATGATCCGCATGTACGGCGAGGTCGGGGTGTCCAACATCCTCGCCCTGCGCGGGGACCCGCCCGGGGACCCGCTGGGCGAGTGGACGGCTCACCCCGAGGGGCTGCACTACGCCGAGGAACTCGTCCGTCTGATCCACGAGGTGGGGGACTTCCACGTCGGGGTGGCGTCCTTCCCCGAGGGGCACTACCGGGCCCGGGACCTCGAGCACGACTCCGAGATCCTGGTGAACAAGCTCCGGGCCGGCGCCGAGTACTCGATCACCCAGATGTTCTGGGACGTGGAGCACTACCTGCGCCTGCGGGACCGCGCCGTCGCCGCCGACCCGGAGCAGGGCGCCAAGCCCATCATCCCCGGACTCATGCCGGTCACGAGTCTGCGGCAGGTCCAGCGGATGGTCGAGCTCTCGGGCTGCGCCCTGCCCGACGACCTGGCCGAGCGGCTCCGGACCGCGGCCGGGGACGGGCCCGAGGAGAACCGGGCGGCGGTCCGTGAGGTCGGGATCGATCTCACCACCCGCATGTGCGAGCGACTGATCGCCGAGGGTGTCCCGTGCCTGCACTTCAACACCCTGAACTTCTCCAAGGCCACCCACGAGGTCCTCACCAACCTGTCGATGGCCCCCGCCCCCGGGGTGGCGGCCGGCAGGATCTGATCCGCCCCGGTGGGGGTGCGGCTCGGGTCAGCGCACCAGCCGGTCGGCACGGGCCCTGGACGTCCGGGCGGCCAGGATCGTCCCGATGGACACCAGCAGGGCGGTGCCGATCCCGACGATCATCCACACCGCGAACCCGCGTGCGGCCGGGTCGGGATACGACGACGAGGCCTGCATCCGCGTGATGGACCCCGGCGCGGGGGACCAGCTGACGGAGTTGCCGGCCCCAATGGTGCCGTTGGTCTCCTTGATGCGGTTGGGGAAGGTCAGATCGACCCGGGTGGTCGCCGTCTCGGCGCGGTCGGCGGGCAGCAGGGACAGGTCCACCGATCCGCTGAACGAGACCGTGTCGCCACTGCGTCGAAAGCCCAGGCTGTACGGCCGTGCGCCCTCGATATCGATCGCGAGGGTGAGCGTGTCGACCTCCGCAAACGTCAGCTGGGTGAAGTAGATCTCGCGGCCGGTGAAGCCGTCCGCCGAGTAGGGGGTGATGCGGACCTTCTGCTCGAGCCCGGACGGCGTGGTGATCCGGTCGAGCGCGGCCGCCTGCGCGGGCTGGTCCCCCGCCACGAGGATCCGGCCGGAGACGGTGTCGTCCTTGCGGACGCTCATCTGGGCGTTCAGCTGGAGGCACCCGGACAGGAGCACCAGCAGGGTGGTCAGGGCCGTGAGACCAGCCAGTCGCCGGGGCAGTCGGGAGCGGCCACTGCTCGTGGGGGCGTTCGCTGTCGGATGGGGCGGGGTCACGGCGGTCATTGTGCCCGTGATCCCCGCCGTCGCCGCGCCGACCTGCCGAGTCGGCGGGTCACGAGCCGCGCCACCGTCCTGCCGCTGGTCCCGATCACACCGCCACCGGGGTGGGTCGAGGCCCCCGCCAGGAACACGCCGTCGGCCCCGGGCACGGCGTGACCGCGCAGATCGGGGTGGGGACGCATCGGCAGCATCTGGTCGAGGGACATCTCCACGTGCATGACGTTTCCGCCGATCAGGCCGAGTTCGGTCTCCAGGTCCTCGGGGGTCTGGACGTGACGGTGGACGATCGAGTCGGCCAGCCCCGGCGCGAAGCGGTCCGCGACCGCGATGATCCGGTCCGCCTCCGCGGCGCCCTCATCCGACCAGCCACGGCCGTCGGCCAGGTGGCGCGGGTGCCACTGCGACCACAGCGTCAACTCGTGGCGACCCTCCGGAGCCAGCGAGGGGTCGAGCGCGCTGAAGCTCATCGCCAGGACGGCGGGATCGGCGTCGAGGCCGCCCGCGGCGGCGACGCCGTAGCGGCGGTCGAGGTCCCGTCGGTCGGTGACGAGCAGTTGCAGGCCGTGGGCGCTGGTGCTCGTGGGCACGCCGGGATAGGTGGGCAGCGAGTCGGTACCGAGCCTGACGGCCATCCCCAGTCCGAAACCGGGCCTGATCCGCCGCCGCCACCCGTCCAGCGTCGAAGCCGGGAGTTCGCCGGCGAGGAGGTCCAGGGTCGTGTGGACGTGGCAGGCGGCGACCACGGCCGAGCAGTACAGGGATCGCCCGCCCTCCGTGTCGACGCGCCATCCCGAACCGGAGCGCCTGATCGAGGTGGCGCCGGCACCGGCGGTGACCGTCCCCCCGTGCGCCCGGACGGAGGCCGTGAGGGCCTCCGCGAGCGCGCCCGAACCGCCGATCGCGCGTCCCGGCGGGATCCGGTGCATCAGGGCGGCGAACCCGATCATGGGGGCTGTGGCGGGGTGGGACATCGGCGGCCCCGACTGCGCACCGAACCACGACAGTGCCGCCTTGAGGCGCTCCGAGGTGAACATCGCATCCAGCAGCGCGTCACCGGAGGACAGGAAAGTCTGGACCGCGCCGAACGGATCGCGCAGGTCGTCGGCCCCGAGGAACGCCGAACCGAGACCCGGGGCGGTGGGGCGGACCGCGAACCCCTTCATCATCCGTCCCGCCAGGACGTCCCACCGGCGGACGAACTCCCGGTACGCGACGGCGTCGGCCTCACCGCAGGCCACCGCGATGCTGGCGCACGTGGCGTCGAGGTCACGGTGGAAGACGATCGGTGGCGCGTCGGATCCCGGAGGGGCGGGCGCGAAGCCCCACGGGTCGCAGTCCACGTAGCGCAGTCCGTGGGCCTCCAGCCCGAGCTCTTCCGGGATCCCGGTGTGGCGGATCATCAGATGTGCCGAGGACCCACGGTCGGTGCGGTGGCCCGGGTACCGTTCGACCGTCGACGTGGCGCCGCCGATCACCGTGTCCCGTTCGACCACGTGCACGTCGAGCCCGGCGCGGGCGACGTAGGCGGCGCACACCAGTCCGTTGTGCCCGGAGCCGATCACCACCACGTCATGCCGGGGGGTCACGTTCGGTCTCCGATCTCGGCGAGCGGTAGCGACCGGGCCAGGACGGCGAACGGTCTCGCGTCCCCCTGGAACCGATACGAACGCAGCACATCGGTGAACCCCAACGACCGGTACAGGCGCCAGGCCGCGTTGTCCTCGCCGTCGACCTCCGGGGTCGACAGCAGCACCGTACTCTCCGGCCGGTCGGCCAGGAAGGTCCGCACGAGGGTCGCGCCGATTCCGCGCCCCTGCAGTCCCGGTGAGACGTGCAGCTCGGTCAGTTCCACGTAGTCGGGCGGGAGCTCACGGTCCCGGTCCCGCAGTCCCCGGGAGACCTGGTCGTACCACCACTGCCCGGGAGCGCCGTGGTAGCCGTAGCAGATGGCGACGAGCTGCCCCCTGGTCTGACCGAGCAGCCGTCGGCGCGGGGCCTCGAACGCGGCCACACCGGACCAGCCGTCCCGGTAGCTGTGCTCCATCCACGCCGCGGCCCGGGAGCGGACCACCTGCGGCGGATAGCCCATGGCGTCGACGTAGACCCCCAGAGCCTCGGGCAGTCGGTCTCGGAAGTCGGCTGCGTCGAGCCGGGTGATCACGGTGTCCATCGACCCCATTTGATCACGGGCGCGGATACGGGGCGTCCGGTTGTGTCGTACCCCGGCGATACCGTGCGCGCAGAAGGGGAGGTGCAGGGGAGATGGACACCAGGAACAGGATGCGGACGGCCGGCGGGGGAGCGGTGGGAACCCTCGGACGGGCGAGTCGTGCGGAGCTGCACCGCGGGCGCGCGATCGCCGCCGCTGCTCCCTCCGAGCGGTTCCTCGAGTCGTACCGCGCCGCGAGGTACGCGGCCGGGGCCCTGCTGGCCCCCGGGCCGCGGCGACGCGGTCCCGCGGACGTGTGGCACCGGCTCGCGGCGGAGGTGCCGGAGCTGGAGCGGTGGGCGACCGCCTTCAGTGGGTACTCCGCTCTGGCGGCGGCGGTCGAGGACGGGCTCCCGCGTACCGTCTCGGACCGGATGGCGGACGATTTCCTGTGGGCGGTGGGACGGTTTCTCGATCTGGTGGACGAGCGGTTGGGGGTCCTCGGCCCCGCCGCCTGAGGGGCCGGGCGGTGAGACGGGGGAATCCTCAGGTCTCAGAGGGGAATCCCGGTGGTACCCGCCGCGTTGCCCTCGTATGATGGGGGGAACCCTGACCGGCTGATCCCCCATCCACGGTTGGTGCGAACCGACCGAGCCGGCCGCGCTCGTTCGTCACGAGCATCTGAAGGAGGTCGAAGTGCCCCTGTCCGAGCACGAGCAGCGCATGCTCAAGGAAATCGAGAGCGCGCTCTACGCCGACGACCCGAAGTTCGCGTCGTCTGTCCGAAAGACCGGTGCGACCGGTGCTCGTCGTCCGGCGGGCCTGGTGGTCGCGCTGGCGATCCTCGGTGTGGCGCTTCTGATCGGCGGGCTCGCCCTCGACTTCAAGCCAGGCGGCTTCCCGGTACTGAGTCTCGTCGGGTTCCTGGTCATGTTCGCGGCGGGTGTCCTCGCGCTGCGGTCCACGCCGTCGCACGGCGTCGCCGGCGCCAAGGGCACCGGCGGCCCCCGGGTCCCCGGCACCGGGCGGACATCGGCCAAGCCCGCCGACGGGCGGAACTACTCCTCCCGCATGGAGGACCGCTTCCGCCGACGGTTCGACCAGGAGCCCTGACCGGCCCGTCCCACGGCCTTTCGACGAAGGGGTGAGCGCACACGCGCTCACCCCTTCGTCCATTTGTCTGACGCTCTCGGGCCGGCAGCCCGGAGCCCGTCGCGACCCGGAACGTCCGACCCGGCCGAGATGCCGGCGCTCCGTCCTTCCTCCCCACCACGTCCCACCCGTGCTCCCCACCACGCCCCACCCCTCCGCCCCACATCTCCCCACAGGGGCCGGCTCGGCTGCCACGAGAGCCGTCTCGAGTCACATGAGTCCCAAGAGAACCGCGGAAGTGGGCGCTCTCCGGGCCGTTGATCCGGTGTCGGGACGGCGACTGCAGGGCGTCTACGGCCACTGAACTGCGGTGATGTGAGACAGTGGGGCGAAGTGGGGCGCAGGCCTTGTTTGTGGGGCGTTGTGGGGTAGAGTGGGGCACGCAAGGAGCTCGATGGGCCTGGACCCCAGGAGGTGGCGGGTGACCGACACCGATCTCGTCGACTCCGGACGTGAACGAGCCTTCGTCGGGTACGGGACACACCGTCCCAAGCTCGATGACAAGGGGCGGCTGACGATCCCCGCCAGATTCAGGCCAGGCCTGGCGGACGGGGTGGTGGTGTGTGGGTGGTTCACCAACACGCTCTCGGTCTTCCCTGAGGACGAGTTCGACGCGCTGGTCAGAAAGGTCCGGCCGACCGCCAACCTCAGCGAGAGGCACATGGCGTTCTTCCGGCTCCTGGTGAGCGGCGCGGAAGTCCAACAACTGGACTCGCAGGGACGGATCTCCATCCCGGCGAGTCAGCGGAACTACGCGGGTCTGGACAAGGACTGCGTCGTCAACGGCCTCGGGGAGCGTCTCGAGGTCTGGGACGCCGAGGCGTGGGACCGCTACAGCGAGGAGAACCTACCCGTGTTCTCCGAGATGGAGGGCACCTCGCTCGGGATCGAATTCTGATCCGGGGAGAGGACGGACACGAGCAAGCGAGAGCACGACGGACGGAGCCCCCCGGCCCCTGCCCGGCACCACCCTGACGTACTTCCCCAACGCCAGGTGGGTACCGGACGGGGACCAGGGGGCTCCACCACAACCGGAGCACCGACGACTTCCGGACGCGAGGAGGCGAGATGGCAGACGAGTCCGACGCCGACCGCGACGCCACGCGCTCCGGGCACATACCCGTCTTCCTCGAGCGGACGATCGAGCTCTTCCGGCCCGTCGTCGAGGCGGCCGCGCAGGAGGGTCGCGTCCCCGTCATCGTGGACGGGACCCTCGGGCTCGGGGGGCATTCCTCCCACCTGCTGGCCGAGTTCGGTGAGTTGCGCATCCTCGGTGTCGACCGCGACCCCGAGGCCCTCGAGATGGCGACCCGTCGACTCACGGCCTACCGCGACCGGTTCACGCCGGTTCACGCCCGCTTCGACGATTTCGACCGCGTCGTGGCGGCCCTGCCCGGGGAGTCCCGGGACGAGGCGGGCCCCGCGATCGACGGGATCCTGCTCGACTTCGGTGTCTCCTCCATGCAGCTCGATGTGGCCGAGCGAGGGTTCGCGTATTCGGTCGACTCCCCGCTCGACATGAGGATGGACCCCACCACCGGCCCCACCGCGGCCGACATCCTGGCCGACTACCCGCGTGACGACCTCGCCCGCGTCCTGCGCGTCTACGGCGAGGAGCGATTCGCGCGACAGATCGCCGCGGCGATCGTCCGCCGCCGGGACACCGACCCCGTCGTGACCAGCTCCCAACTCGTCGAGCTGCTCTACGACACCATCCCGCAGGGTGCCCGCCGGACCGGCGGACACCCGGGCAAACGCGTGTTCCAGGCCCTGCGCATCGAGGTCAACGCCGAGCTGGAGGCCGTGGAGAACGCGGTGCCCGGATACCTGGACCTGCTCCGCCTCGGCGGCCGTGCGGTGTTCATGTCCTACCACTCCCTCGAGGACAAGATCGTCAAGCGCGAGCTGGCCACGCGCACCGCATCGCGGACGCCGGCGGGCCTGCCCGTGGAGCTCCCCGGCCACGGCCCCGAGTTCGAGGCGGTCACCAGGGGAGCGGAGAAGGCCTCACAGGAGGAGATCGACCACAACCCGCGCTCGGCCTCGGTGCGCGTGCGATGTGTCCGGCGTATCGACGGGAGAACCCCATGACGAGCACGATCGACACGCCCGGCACCGCCGGTGGGCTCGACACCCGCCCGGCGACGACACCGGGTGTCGGCGCGCCCGCACCCGCGGGACGACCCGTCGGCCTCCGACGCAAGCCCGTCACCCGCTCGGTGCGCGGCCGCCGGACCGTGGTCGTCCCGGCGGAACGTCTGAGTCCCGCCGAGCTCGCCGCGAGGGTTCCCTTCGTCGTCGTCCTCCTCCTGCTCATCGGCGCGGGGGTGGGCGGCACCCTCCTGCTGTCCGCGCAGACCACCCAGGACACCTACGACCTCAAGAACGCCCGCGACGCCAACGTGGAGTTGGTGGAACGGATGGAGGCCCTGCAGGCGTCCAACGAACGCGCCCGGTCCGCCGAGGTGCTGGCGCAGCGCGCTGAGAAGCTCGGCATGGTCGGAGTCGCCAGCGCACCCATCCTGACCAGGGGATCGGACGGCGTGCTCGAGATCGTCGGCGAGCCCGAGGCGAAACTCGGCGCGCCGATCAAGCCGCTGCAGCCCGCTCCGGTAGCGTCCGGACCGTCGAGGTCGTCCGACCGGGACGGATTCGACGCACCGCCCGCGCAGGCGCCCCAGGACCGCACGCCCCGCGGGGTCGCCCCCGTTCCCTACCCGCCCCTCGCAGCCCCTCCGTCCCCGGTCGCCCCACCGCCCGCCATGGCCGAGTCCGCCCCGCCGGCTCCCGCCCCACAGGCGGACCCCGCGCCCGACCTCGTCCCGCCGGCTCCGGCACCGCCCGGTGAGGACGCCGCGACCCTCGCCCCGGTGCCCGGACAGCTCTTCTAGACACCCGAACCCCGAAAGGCCCGCTGGAGATGACCGAACGACGCAGCCCGGGAACGGGCGCCCGGGTCCCCTCGGGCGCCCCGCGCGGCACCGCGCCGGGAGCCGGACGGCCACCGAACCGGTTCGGCAGGGTCCTCACCGCCTCGGCGACCGAGCGACGCTTCACCTTCATGCGCTCCGCCTTCGCGATGATCATGGTCATCGCGCTGGTCAAGCTCTTCTGGGTGCAGACCCTCGGGGGAACGGAGCTCGCGGCCCGCGCCGAGAGCCAACGCCAGGTCCACGAGGTCCTGCCCGCCACGCGGGGAGCGATCGTCGACCTCAACGGCGACCCCATCGCGTTCACCCGCGAGGCCCGCGACCTGTCGATCCAGCCGCTGGTCGAACAGCGCAACGCCGAGGCGCGACGGGAACTCGACAGCACCAAGCCCACCTGGGACGAACTGGTCGAGGAGATCGCCGACGAGTTCGAGACCGTGCTCGGTGACGCCGTCGACCGCGACGAGATCGAGGCCAAACTCACCTCGGAGGGCGGCTTCACCTACCTCGTCCGCAACGTCGACGTCACGCTGGCCAACGCCATCACCCGCGAGTACCCCATGATCGGGGCCGAGCGCGTCGACATCCGTGAGTACCCGGGGGGCGCGCTCGCCGCGAACGTCGTCGGTGCGACGACGAAGAGCGACGAGGGCAAGTTGATCGGACTCCAGGGCATCGAGGCGCACTTCAACGACGAACTGGACGGGGAGGACGGACGGCAGACGTTCGACCGGGCCCAGGACAACACCGTCATCCCGGGCACCCTGCGCAACGTGACCGAGCCGCGCGACGGCGACACCATCCGCCTCACCCTGGACGCGGACCTGCAGTGGCACGTGCAGAAGGCCATCCAGACCGCCAAGGACACCTCCGGAGCCGAGACCGCGTCCGCCGTCGTGCTCGACGCGCGCACCGGTGAGGTCCGCGCGATGGCCAACGACAACACGTTCAACCCGGCCGTCGGGGTCGGTGCCGAGCTCGAGCGGGGGGCGGACCTGGGCAACCCGGCGATCACCTCGCCGTTCGAACCGGGCTCCGTGCAGAAGATCATCACCGCCGCCGCCGCGATCGAGGCGGGGCTGACCGATCCGAACGAGGTCCACTCCGTGGACGGCAGCATCCGGATGGAAGGTGTCACCGTCTCGGACGCGTGGCAGCACGGCCCCACCCCGTACACCACCACCGGCATCTTCGGGAAGTCCTCCAACGTCGGCACACTCATGCTCGCCCAGCGGGTGGGCAAGGAGCCGTTCTCCGAGTACCTCGACAAGTTCGGCCTCGGCCAGCGCTCGGGGATCGAACTCGCCGGGGAGTCCGAGGGTCTGGTGCCCGACCTGCAGAACTGGCAGGGCGGCACCTTCGCCAACCTGCCCATCGGGCAGGGCCTGTCCATGACCACCCTGCAGATGGCGGGCATTTACCAGACCATCGCCAACGACGGTGTCCGCGTGCCGCCGCGGATCGTCGCCGAGCGCGTCGGCCCCGACGGCGAGCGCACCGAGACCGAGCGTCCCGAAGGTGAGCGGGTCATCAGCACCGAGACCGCCCGCACGGTGCGGGACATGTTCCGCTCGGTCGTGCAGTCCGGGGGCACCGGCCCGCAGGCCGCGGTCGCCGGCTACCAGATCAGTGGCAAGACCGGCACCGCGCAGCAGATCGACCCCGGGTGCTCCTGCTACTCCAACTCGCGCTACTGGATCACCTTCTCCGGCATCCTGCCCGCCGACGACCCACGGTATGTGATCGCGATCATGCTCGACGCCCCCTCGCGCGGCGTGCTCGGGGCCTCCGCGGCCCCGCTCTTCCACGACATCGCATCGTGGCTGGTCAATCGCGACAACATCCCGCCGTCCGCCCCCGCGCCGGAACTGGTCCTGCAGGCGCGGTGATCAGCGCCCGGCAGGGTAGCGTGTAGCGGGTTCACGGGAGGGTAGCGAGCAAGGAAGGCGGGGCGAGGACAGGCGATGACGACAGCGCGAGAGCTGGCAGACGCGGTGCGGGCCACCCTTCTCGGCGACAGGACCCGGGGTGGTGACGACCTCGTGGGTGCAACGATCCGCGCACAGGACTGCGGCCCCGGGATCCTCTTCGCGGCACTGCCCGGCACGCGGGTCCACGGCGCCTCGTTCGGCGCCACCGCGATCGAGGCGGGCGCCGACGCCGTGCTCACCGACCCCGAGGGGCTCGAGATGATGGCCGCCGTGGCCGACCGGGTCCCCGTCCTCGTGCATCCGGACCCCCGATCCGTCCTCGGCGCGGTGTCCGCGGCGGTCGCGGGAGACCCCTCCGCCGCCCTCGACGTCGTGGGGATCACCGGGACGTCCGGCAAGACGACCACCTCCTACCTCGTCGAGGCCGCGCTCGAGGGCGGCGGCCATGTGGCGGGCCTCATCGGCACCACCGGGAGCCGGGTCGACGGTCGGGCGCTGCCGAGTCGCCTCACGACCCCCGAGGCCCCCGAGTTCCAGGCCCTCCTGGCCCGGATGAGGGATGAGGGGGCCCGCGCGGTCGCGGCCGAGGTCTCCAGCCACGCCCTGCGGCTCGGGCGCGTGGACGGCACCAGGTTCGCCGTGGGTGCCTTCCTCAACCTGACCCAGGACCACCTGGATTTCCATCCGAGCATGGAGGACTACTTTCGCGCCAAGTGCCGGCTGTTCGACGCCGAGGCCGACCCGGGGTCCGCGGTCCGCCCCGCCGAGCGGGCCGTCGTCGTGGTGGACGATGACTGGGGCCGGAGACTGCTCGGGATGCGGCCGGACGCGGTCACGGTCTCCGCCGAACCCGGGGCCGACGCGGACTGGACGGCGGGGGAGTCCGCGACCACCGAGCGCGGCACCCAGACCTTCACCGTGCACGGCCCCCGCGGGCTGACCGCCGACGTCGAACTTCCGCTGCTCGGCCGGTTCAACGTCGCCAACGCACTGGTGGCCCTGGCGGTCGTCGATGCCCTCGGTTCGGACGTGGCGGGCGCGGCGGCCGGTCTGGCCCGCGTCCGGGTCCCCGGACGGCTCGAGCCCGTCGAGCGGGGCCAGGACTTCCGGGTGCTCGTCGACTACGCCCACAAGCCCGGCGCGGTGGCGGCGGTGCTCCGGTCCGTCCGCGCGCAGACCGAGGGCCGCATCGCCGTGGTCCTCGGTGCCGGTGGCGACCGCGATCCGGGTAAACGCCCGCTCATGGGCGCCGCCGCCGCCGAGGTCGCCGACCTGGTCGTGGTCACCGACGACAACCCGCGCAGCGAGGACCCGGCCGAGATCCGCGCGGCGGTCCTCGCGGGCGCCGAGTCCGCCGCCGGTGACGACACCCTGATCGAGGAGGTCGGTGACCGGGGAGCGGCGATCGCCACGGCGATCGACTGGGCCCGCACCGGGGACGTCGTCGTGATCGCCGGCAAGGGCCATGAGACCGGTCAGGAGAGGAACGGGACCGTGTTCCCGTTCGACGACCGCACCAGAGCCGCCGAAGAACTCATCAGACGACTCGGATACGCCGCCCCCACGGGCGAGACGGAGGACAACGCACCATGATCGACCTCACCCTCGGCGAGATCGCCGGGATAGTCGGCGGTCGGTTGGTCGGTGGAGACCCCGCGTCGGCCGTCACCGGTTCCGTGGAGTTCGACTCCCGCCGGGTCGGGGAGGGCGGGCTGTTCCTGGCCCTGCCCGGGGAGCGCGTCGACGGTCACGACTACGTCGCCCGCGCCCTCGACGCCGGGGCCGCCGCGGCACTCGTCGCCCACGAGGTGGACGGGGCGGACGGCGCGCAGATCGTCGTGCCCGCGGTCGACCGGAGGCAGACCAACGCCATGGCGCTCGCCGCGGACACGGACGGCTCCGGCGCGTCGGTGCTCGCCGCGCTCGGCGCCCTCGCCCGCGCGAGTGTCGACCGGCTGGTCGCCGACCACGGTCTGGTCGTGGTGGGGGTGACCGGTTCGTCCGGCAAGACCAGCACCAAGGACCTCATCGGCGCCGTGCTGTCCGCGGCCGGCACGGTCGTCGCGCCACCCGGATCGTTCAACAACGAGATCGGGCACCCCTGGACCGCGCTGCGCGCCGACTCCGGCACCGACTTCCTCGTCCTGGAACTCAGTGCCCGTGCGCCCGGGAACATCCGCGAGCTGGCGGCCCTGGCACCGCCCCGGATCGGCGTCGTGCTCAACGTCGGCACCGCACACCTCGGCGAGTTCGGCTCGCGAGAGCTCATCGCCGCCACCAAGGGCGAACTCGTCGAGGCCCTCCCGGACGCCGCCCACGGCGGGGTGGCCGTCCTCAACGCCGACGACGAGCGGGTCCGGACCATGGCCGCACGCACCGCCGCCGAGGTGGTCTCCGTGGGGGTGGAGGGAGCCGCGGACGTCCGTGCGGAGCGGGTACGGCTCGACGACGAGGTACGCGCCTCCTTCCGTCTGGTCACCCCGCGGGGTGAGGCCGATGTGGCGCTCCGTGTGCACGGGGAGCACCAGGTGGGCAACGCCCTGTCGGCGGCCGCAGTGGGTCTCGCGTGCGGGATGTCGGTCGAGCAGGTGGCCGCGGCCCTGGGGACCGCGGAGGCCGCCTCCGTACGCCGGATGGACGTACGGATGACCGCCGACGGCGTCACCGTCATCAACGACTCGTACAACGCCAACCCCGATTCGATGCGGGCCGCGCTGAAGTCCCTGGCCGTCATGGCCCGCTCCGGCGGCGGCCACCGGCGGACCTGGGCGGTGCTGGGGGAGATGGCCGAACTCGGCGAGGACGCGGTCACCGAGCACGACCTGCTCGGGCGTTTCCTCGTCCGCCTGGACGTGTCCCAGCTCGTGGTCGTGGGCCTGGGCCGCCCCCAGCGTGCGCTGTTCCAGGGCGCGATCCAGGAGGGCTCGTGGGGTTCCGAGGCGGAGCACGTCGCCACCGCCGAGGAGGCCGTGGCGATCCTGGACGAGCGCGTGGAGCCGGGCGACATCGTCCTGGTTAAGGCCTCTGCTGCCGTCGGTTTGTGGAGCGTCGCCGAGCACCTGCTCGCGTCGCGTGGTGAGGAGAACCAGTCATGACCCAGATCATGATCGCAGGCATCGTCGCCTTCGTCGTGAGCATCTTCCTCACACCCCTGCTCATCATCTACTTCCGGCGCAAGGGCTACGGCCAGGAGATCCGTCTCGAGGGACCGCAGTCCCACATGAGCAAGCGCGGCACGCCCAACATGGGTGGTGTCGCGATCCTCGCCGCGGTGTGGCTCGGATACATCGTCGCCGGGGTGATCGGCCAGGTCACGGTCGGCGGGGGCGGGTTCACCGCCTCGGGCGTGCTCGTGCTCGGTCTGGCCACCGCGCTGGCGGTGGTGGGGATGGTCGACGACGGCCTCAAGGTCTTCAAGCGCCACAACAAGGGCCTGGGCATCCTGTCCAAGACCGCCGGCCAGGTGCTCGCGGCCCTCGCGTTCGGCATCCTCGTGCTGCAGTTCCGCAACAACGACGGGCTCACCCCCGCCAGCACGTCGTTGAGCTACGTGCGGGACTTCGTCGCGGTGAGCTTCCCCGTCGTCGTCTTCCTCGTCTTCATCGTCGTCCTCGTCTACGGCTGGTCCAACGCGGTCAACTTCACCGACGGCCTGGACGGCCTCGCCGCCGGCTCCATGGCGATGGTGATGGGCACCTACGTGGTGTTCACCTTCTGGCAGTTCCGCTACTCCTGCTTCTCCACCGCGGAGGGCGTCGACCTGTCGGGCTGCTACCAGGTCCGTGACCCCCTCGACATCGCGGTGGTCTGCTCGGCGGCGCTCGGCGCCTGCCTGGGCTTCCTGTGGTGGAACGCGGCCCCCGCCAAGATCTTCATGGGGGACACCGGGTCGATGTTCCTCGGCGGCATCGTCGCGGGCGTGTCCGTGGTCTCTCGCACCGAGCTGCTCATGGTGGTCGTGGGCGCGGTGTTCGTCATCGAGTTCGTCTCTGTGCTCATCCAGGTGGCCGCGTTCCGCACCACGGGCCGTCGGCCGTTCCGCATGACCCCCATCCACCACCACTTCGAGAACGGCGGCTGGGCCGAGACCACGGTGACCATCCGGTTCTGGCTGCTCGTCGCGATCTCCTGTGGTCTGGCGATCGCCCTGTTCTACGGCGACTGGCTCGCGAGCTCGACGGGATGACCGACATGACCGACACGACCCACACCGCAGGTACCGCCGGCACGGCGGCCGGCGCCGGTCCCGACGTGCGCGAGCTGACCGGCTCCCGCGTGCTGGTCCTGGGCGCGGGCGTGTCCGGCCCGGGCGCGGTCCGCATCCTCCACGCGCTGGGCGCCGAGCCGATCGTCGCCGACTCCCGTCCCGAGGCCATCTCACGACTCCGCGAGGCGCTGCCGGACGACATCGGATGTGCGGGCGTCGACCTCGACCGCGCGGCCGAGCTCCTCGACGGATCCGATGGTCCGGGCCGTGTCGACCTCGTCATCACGAGCCCCGGTTGGCGGCCGGACTCGCCGCTGCTGCTGGCCGCCGCCGACGCCGGGGTGCCGGTGTGGGGTGATGTCGAACTGGCCTGGCGCGCCGACGCCGCTGAACTGTTCGGGCCGCGACGCACCTGGCTCGCGGTGACCGGCACCAACGGCAAGACCACCACCACCTCGATGCTCGAGGCCATCTGCCTGGAGTCCGGGATGGCCGCGCGCGCCTGCGGGAACATCGGGCTGCCGGTGACGGACGTCCTGCTGGCCGAGCCCCGGGTCGACGTGCTGGCGGCCGAGCTGTCCAGCTTCCAGCTGCACTGGGCGCCGAGCTGCCGCCCGGACGTCGGGGTGGTGCTCAACGTCGCCGAGGACCACCTCGACTGGCACGGCTCCATGCAGGCCTACGCCGACGCCAAGGCCCGTGTCCTCACAGGCCGGGTGGCCGTGGCCGGCGCCGATGACGAGATCGCCGCGCGCCTGCTCGCCGCCGCGCCCGCCCCGACCGCGATCGGGGTGCGCCTCGGTGCGCCCGGTCCGGGGGAGTGCGGCGTGGTCGACGGCGTTCTCACCGCGCGGATCGGCGGTGGTGACGAGGACGACGACGAGGTGGCGCTGCTGCCCGCCGGGGACGTCCGCCCGGCCGGGCCCGCGGGCGTGCTCGACGCGCTCGCCGCCTCGGCCGTCGCCCTCTCCGTGGGCGCGCGACCCGAGCACGTGGCCGCGGCCCTGCGGGGCTTCACCGTGGGCGCCCATCGCGCGGAGCCGGTCGACACGATCGACGGGGTCGCCTACGTGGACGACTCGAAGGCCACCAACCCCCACGCCGCCCGGACCTCGCTGCTCGCGGGCGGGACGATGGTGTGGATCGCCGGGGGCCTGCTCAAGGGCGCCGACGTGGAGCCGCTGGTCGCCGAGGTCTCGGGCGTGCTGCGCGGCGTGGTCCTCATCGGCCGCGACCGTGGGCGGATCGCCGAGGCATTGGCCCGACACGCGCCGGCGGTGCCCGTCGTGGAGCTGGCCTCGGGAGACGATGACGATGCCGCGGGTCCCGACGAGCCGCAGCAGACGATGGACCGGGCGGTCGCCGAGGCCGCACGGATGGCCACCGGAGGCGACACCGTGTTGCTCGCCCCCGCGGCCGCGTCGATGGACATGTTCACCGACTACGGTCACCGCGGGCGCAGCTTCGTCCTCGCCGTGGGCCGCGTGGCCGGGAGGTAGGGCAATGGCAACCGACAAGGCAGCGCGCCAGAAGCCGGCGCGTGAGAAGCCGGCGCGTGAGAAGTCACAGCACGAGCGCGCGGACACCGAGACGCGACCGGACCTGCTCGGGCGTATCGCCGCACCCCTGGCCGCCATCAATCGCGCGCCCTTGACCTCGTACCACGTGGTCATGGTGGTCACCGCCCTGCTCACCGTCATCGGATTGGGCATGGTGCTGTCCAGCTCCAACGTGCTCGCCTTCTCCGGCGGCGGCACGCCGTTCGACATCTTCCTGCGCCAGGCGCTCTTCGTCCTCATCGGCTGGGTCGGCTTCGTCACGGCGCTGCGCGTCCGCATCGAGCTGGTCCGGGCCGCGGCGTTCCCGCTGCTGCTGGTCGCGATCGGACTGCTCGTGGCCGTGCTGATCCCCGGGGTCGGGTCCGAGATCAACGGGTCGAAGGGCTGGATCGACCTGGGGCTGTTCTCGATCCAGCCCGCGGAGATCGCCAAGTTCGCCTTCATCCTCTGGGCGTGCTCGGTGGTCGCCAAGCGGATGCGAACGGGGTACTGGCTCGATCTGCTCTTCCCGGCCGTGGTCGGCTACCTCGTCGTGGCGGTCCTCGTCGTCGTCGCCCCCGACCTGGGCATGGCCACCGCGGTGACCATCGCCTTCCTGTGTGTGCTGTGGTTCTCCGGGTACCCCACCCGGCACTTCGTGTGGGTCATCGCGGTCGGCGTCGTGGTGTTCGGCGTACTCGCCGTGGCGTTCGCCTACCGCTTCGAGCGGATCCGGACCTACTTCGACACCTTCCGGGGAGATTTCTCCAACCCCCAGGGCGCGGCCTACCAGTCGTACCAGGGCATGCTCTCGCTGGCCGACGGCGGATTGTTCGGCGTCGGGCTGGGGCAGTCCAGCGCCAAGTGGTTCTACCTGCCCGAGGCCACCAACGACTTCATCTTCGCGATCATCGGCGAGGAACTGGGCTGGTTCGGGGCCGCGGTCGTCGTGTCGCTCTACCTCACCCTCGGGTGGGTCGGCATGCGCGTCGCGCTGCGGTCGGTCGACCCGTTCCGGCGCCTGCTCGCCGGCACCGTCACCGCGACGATCGTCATCCAGGCCTTCATCAACATCGGCTACGTGGTCGGCCTGCTGCCGGTGACGGGTCTGCAGCTGCCCCTGATCTCCAACGGCGGCACGTCGGCGGTCGTCACCCTGACCTCGCTCGGGCTGCTCGCCAACTGTGCCCGCCACGAGCCGGAGGCCATCTCCGCGATCCTCAGCTCCCCGTCGCGGCGCCGGCGCAGCTGGCTCGCGCTGCCCGACCCGCGGCCCTACACGCCCGAGCGGCCGGTCCCGGCCTCCGCCACGCCCGGACGGTCCAGCGCCGGCACCCGCCGGTTCGGGGACCCGGTGACCAGGCCGCAGCCGCCGCGGACCGGCGGTCCCGCCCCACGCGACAGGTCCGCGGGCGCCCGCCGTACGGCCCAGCCCGCCCCCGTCCCGCGGCCGCCCCGGGGGACCCCGAGGCCGCCGGCGTACGAGACGATGCCCATCCCCGCCGAGGCCGCGCGGGACCGTCGTCGCGGCGCCACCGCGATGACCGGCCGCACCGCCCGGCCCGTGCGCGGACGGGAGGCCGAGCGTCGCCAGCCGCGTCGCCCGGCCCCTGACGCCGGCTCCCGACAGAGCCCCGGCGCGGGTCGCCCGAGCCCGATCCACCGGGGACGGGAGCGATGAGCGCCCCACGCTCCGGCGGGCCCTCGGTTCTGGTGGTCGGCGGCGGCACCGCCGGTCACATCGAGCCGGCGCTCGCCGTCGGCGAGGCCGTCACCGCCCTCGATCCCACCGCGCGGGTCACCGCGGTGGGCACGCCGCGCGGGCTCGAGACCGAGCTGGTCCCGCGCCGGGGCGTCCCACTCGAACTCGTGGACCCCGTCCCGCTGCCGCGCAGCATCGGCGGCGACCTGTTCCGACTGCCCACCCGACTGTTCCGGGCGGTACGGGGCGCGCGGGCCGTCCTGCGTCGCACCGAGGCGGACGTCGTCGTCGGGTTCGGCGGCTACGCGTGCGTGCCGGTCTACCTCGCGGCGGCGGCCCCCCTGGGCCGGACGGGCGCCGGCGGGCGACGTCGGATCCCGATCATCGTCCACGAGGCCAACTCCCGCGCCGGCATCGCCAACAAGCTCGGCGCCCGGTTCGCCGTCGCCACGCTGGCCGCCGTCACCGGCTCGGGCCTCGACGCCCGCGTCGTGGGCAATCCCGTCCGGCGTTCGGTGGCCACGCTCGACCGCGCGGCACTCCGCGCGGAGGCACGCGCCGCCTTCGGTCTCGACCCCGACGCCCCCACCCTGCTCGTGGTCGGCGGCTCGCAGGGCGCGCGCTCGCTCAACACCGCGATGGCGGGCGTCGCCGAGGAGTTCTCCCGCGCCGGCGTCGGCGTCCTCCACGCCGTGGGCCCCAAGAACGTCGCGGACGCCCCCCGGGTGCCCGCCGACGGCACCCCGTACGTGACCGTGCCCTACCTCGACCGGATGGACCTGGCCTACGCGGCCGCGGACCTCATCCTGTGTCGGTCCGGAGCCATCACCGTCGCCGAGGTCTCCGCCGTCGGACTGCCCGCGGTGTTCGTCCCGCTCCCGCACGGCAACGGTGAGCAGGCCCTCAACGCCCGCGACCTGGTCGCCGGCGGCGCCGCACTCCTCGTGGAGGACGGCGCACTGACCACCGACTACCTGCGGACCGAGGTCCTGCCGCTGCTGCTGGACCGCGGCCGCCTGGACTCGATGTCCGACGCCGCAGTCAGCGGCGGCTCCCGAGACGCGGCGGAGGTCGTGGCGCGGATCGCGCTCGACGCCGCCGGAAAGGCCCCTCGTTGACCGACCAGACCCCGCAGACCGACCAGACCCCGCCGACCCCGTCCGTCCCGCCGGCCCCGCCGACCACGGCGTCCGTCGATGACGTCCCCGCCACCCTCACCCGCGTCCACATGATCGGGATCGGCGGCGCCGGCATGTCCGGGGTCGCCCGGATCCTGCTCGATCACGGCGTCGCGGTCTCGGGCAGCGATGCCCGCGACTCGGCCGACCTGCGGGCCCTGGCCGACCGGGGCGCGATCGTGCGGGTGGGGCACAGTGCCGAGACGCTCGGGGCCCACGGTGCACCGCCGGAGAT
Source organism: Dietzia sp. Die43 (assembly GCF_024519835.1). Taxonomy (NCBI): domain Bacteria; kingdom Bacillati; phylum Actinomycetota; class Actinomycetes; order Mycobacteriales; family Dietziaceae; genus Dietzia; species Dietzia sp. Die43. The sequence continues at coordinate 48,610 of NZ_JALJRF010000018.1, forward strand.
CGTCGTGATCTCCAAGGCCGCGATCCCCGCCGACAACCCCGAGCTCGCGGCCGCGAGGGCCGCGGGTATCCCCGTCGTCACGCGGTCGCAGGTGCTGGGACACCTGGCACGGTCGGGCCGCTCGATCATGGTCTGTGGCACGCACGGCAAGACCTCGACGACGTCGATGCTCATCGCCGGCATGCTCGCCGCCGGCTCGGACCCGTCCTTCGCGGTGGGCGGCACCGTCCTGCAGTTCGGGACCAACGCCCGCGGCGGCAGCGACCCGGTGTTCGTCGCCGAGGCCGACGAGTCCGACGGCTCGCTCGTCCACTACGACCCCGACGTGGTCATCCTCACCAACGCCGAGCCCGACCACCTCGACCACTTCGGCACCGCCGAGGCCTACTACGAGGTGTTCGACACCTTCCTCGCCCGTATCCCCGCCACCGGCGCGCTGGTGGTGTGCCTGGACGACGAGGGCGCCGCCGAGCGCGCCCGGCGGGCCGCGGCGGCGGGCGTCCGCGTGCTGGGATACCGGACCTCCGACGGGCCGGTCTCCGATCTGCCGGTGTCGGGTGAACTCTCGGAGATCGTCGTCGACTCCGCCGGCACCCGCGCCGACCTCATGCTCGACGGCGTCCCCCACGGCGAACTGCACGTCGGGACCCCCGGCGAACACATGGCGCTCAACGCCCTCGCCGCCCTGCTCGCCGCGCGCGAGGTGACCGCCGCCGACGGGATCGCCGCCAGCGGCATCGGCGCCTCCGGGTTCGAGACCGACGGGTTCCTCGCCGGCCTGTCCGGGTTCGGGGGAGTGGGACGACGATTCGAACCCAAGGGGGAGGCCGTCGTCGGAGGCGGGCGCGCGCGTGTCTACGACGACTATGCGCACCACCCGACCGAGGTCGCGGCGGTCCTCGGCGCGGCGAGGGAGATCGTCGAGACGGACGGCGGTCGACTGGTCGCCGTCTTCCAGCCGCACCTGTACTCGCGGACCCGCATCTTCGCCGAGGAGTTCGGCCGGGCGCTCTCGCTCGCCGACCGGGTCGTGGTGCTCGACGTCTACGGCGCCCGCGAGCAGCCCGAACCCGGCATCGACGGCGGTTCCGTCGCGCGGCACGTGACGGTCCCCGTGCAGCACGTGCCCGACCTGGACTCCGCGCTCGGGGCCGTGTTTGGGCTGCTCGAGGCCGATGACGTGGTGTTCACCCTCGGCGCGGGGGACATCACCACTCTCGGTCCGCGGATCGTCGCCGGCCGGGGTCCGTCGGGCCAGGGTTCGTGAGGAGGGCCGCGCGGTGACCGACGTACCCGGGGACCGTCCGATCGACGAGCCCGTCGACGAGCCGGACGACACGCCGGACCACCCGACCGCCGACGGGGGAGCGGGGGACCGGGCGTCCGAGGGCGGCCCGGAGGCCACGTCCACGGATGACCCGGACCGCCGGCTCGCCGCGGCCACCGTCCGCAGCTCCGACGAGCGGGTCCGGCACTCCGACCCGGCCGTCCGCGCGCGGCTGCGGCGGCGCCGCCGACGCACCAACCGCATCTACGCCGGACTCGGGGTGGCACTGGTGGTGCTGCTCCTCGGCTACATCGCCCTGTACTTCCTGCCGGTGTTCTCGGTCCGCGAGGTCAGCGTCGAGGGCACCCGGACGATCCCGTCCGAGGTGGTGACCGAGCGCGCCGCCGTGGTCCCCGGGACCCCGCTCCTCCAGGTGGACACGCACGCCGTCGCGCGGCGGGTGGCCGGACTCCCGCGGGTCGACCAGGTGACCGTCAAGCGCGACTATCCCTCGGGGCTGCGGATCGAGTTGATCGAGCGCACCGCCCTGGTGGTCGTGGAGGTCGACGGGACCCAGCACCTCGTGGACGCCCAAGGCATCGACTTCGGCCCCGGTGAGCCCCCGCCCGGCACGCCCCTGCTCACCGTCGGGGACGCGGCCGGCGCTGACCTGCCGTCGATCGTCCGCGATCTGGCGACCGTGTTCGCCGAGGTGCGCGGCACGGCGGGTCAGGAGATCGCCTCGGTCGAGGTGGAGACCCCCGCGTCCATCGTCCTCACACTCGCCGACGGGCGGATCGTGGAATGGGGCGCGGCGGGGCGGGATCACGAGAAGGCCGTCGCCCTGCAGATGGTGCTCGAGCAACCGGGCCAGATCTGGAACGTGTCGAACCCCGCCCTGCCGGCCTCGCGGTAGCCCGGTCGGGAGCCGGTGGACACGACACGCCCGCGAGCCTCGTGGACGCGCGGGGCTGCTGGACCTACCGTGTGTGCAGACGGCGGAAAAGGCCTCTGACCAGCAAGTTTAACCCTCAACTAGAGGGTGAGACTTTAGGCTCGCGGAACTTTCGTCGAGACAGCATGCAACCGAGCACGACACCCCCATAGGAAGGCCGGGCCTCGATGAGCTCACCGCACAACTACCTCGCAGTCATCAAGGTCGTCGGGATCGGCGGCGGCGGCGTCAACGCGGTCAACCGGATGATCGACGAGGGGCTCAAGGGCGTCGAGTTCATCGCCGTGAACACCGACGCACAGGCCCTCCTCATGTCGGACGCCGACGTCAAGCTGGACGTCGGCCGCGAGCTCACCCGCGGGCTGGGCGCCGGCGCGGACCCCGAGGTCGGTCGCAAGGCCGCCGAGGACCACAAGGACGAGATCGAGGAGGTCCTCAAGGGGGCCGACATGGTCTTCGTCACCGCCGGCGAGGGTGGCGGGACCGGCACCGGCGGCGCGCCCGTCGTGGCCGCGATCGCCCGCAAGCTCGGCGCCCTGACGGTCGGTGTGGTCACCCGCCCGTTCTCGTTCGAGGGCAAGCGTCGCGGAGGCCAGGCCGACACCGGCATCGACCAGCTCCGCGAGGCCTGCGACACGCTCATCGTGATCCCCAACGACCGCCTGCTCCAGCTCGGCGACGCGGGTGTGTCGATGATGGAGGCCTTCAAGACCGCGGACGAGGTCCTGCTCAACGGCGTCCAGGGCATCACCGACCTCATCACCACGCCCGGCGTGATCAACGTCGACTTCGCCGACGTCAAGGGCGTCATGTCCGGGGCGGGCAGCGCCCTCATGGGCATCGGCTCCTCCCGCGGGGAGGGACGCGCGTTCAAGGCCGCCGAGGCCGCCATCAACTCCCCGCTGCTCGAGACCACGATGGAGGGCGCCAAGGGCGTCCTCATGTCCATCGCCGGCGGCAGCGACCTGGGGCTGTTCGAGATCAACGAGGCCGCCACGCTCGTGCAGGAGGAGGCGCACCCGGACGCCAACATCATCTTCGGCACCGTCGTGGACGACTCGCTCGGCGACGAGGTCCGTGTGACCGTCATCGCCGCCGGGTTCGACGGCGGGTCCCGTCCGGTCACCGCGGGCGCGGGACAGTCGCGTCGCGGCCGCCACCACCTCGACGACGACGAGTCGGTCCCCGGCGCCTCCGGCGACACCGGCGGTGCCTCCGAACTCGGCTCGACCCCCCTCGACAGCCGCCGCCGCGAGGAGTCGGCCTACCCGGGTCCCGCCGCCTCGGCCGGCAACCCGGCTCCGGCGGGAGGGTCCTCCTCCCGCCGCCGCGACGAGGACGACGACATCGACGTGCCGCCGTTCATGCGGCACTGACGGTCCGATCCATGGCACCCGACGGCTCGGGGCGCGTACGCCGGGTGGTCACCGACCGCCGCGGCGGCGCGTCGACCGGAGATTTCGACTCGTTCAACCTCGGTGACCACGTCGGGGACGCCCCGGCGGCGGTGGCAGCCAACCGGGCGCGGCTCGCCCGTCGACTCGGCCTGCCCGCGACCGACGTCGTGTGGATGGACCAGGTCCACGGCACCCGCATCGCCCGCGTCACCCGCCCGACGGGCGGCCCGGTCCCGGCCACCGACGGCCTGGTGACCGACCGGCCGGGCCTGGCGCTGGCGGTACTCACCGCCGACTGCGTCCCGGTCCTGGCCGCGGACTCCGAGGCCGGGGTGATCGGGGCCGTGCACGCGGGCCGGGTCGGCGCCGTCGGCGGGATCGTCCCGTCGCTCATCGGGGCCATGACCTCCCTGGGCGCCCGGGCCGAGCGCATCACCGTGCTCCTCGGACCCGCCGCGGCGGGGGAGCACTACGAGTTGCCCCCCGCGATGGTGGACGAGGTCGAGGCCGCCCTGCCCGGCAGCCGCGCCCGGACCGTCGCGGGGACCCCCGGGGTGGACCTGCGTCGGGGCATCACGCGCCAACTCGCCGGGCTCGGCGTCACCCGCGTCGACTCCGACCCGCGCTGCACGATCGCCGAGGAGTCACTGTTCTCCTATCGTCGACAGGGGCGGACCGGGCGCCAGGCCAGCGTGATCTGGCGGCAGCAGTAGAGACCCGGGGCCGGCGCACCCGCCGGCCGGGAGGAGGAAGAGCGGACATGACCGATCCCAGGGCGGACGAACTCGCCACCAGGCTCGCCGCGACCCGGCAACGTCTGGACGCGGCGCGGGCGGCCGCGGGACGGACCGATGAGGTCGACCTCGTCGTCGTCACCAAATTCCACCCCGTCACCGACGTCGTCCGGCTCGCCCGCCTCGGGGTGCGCGACGTCGGGGAGAACCGCGTCCAGGAGGCCGCGGCGAAGGTCTCCGATCTGGCCGCCGCCGACGCCGAGCTGGCCGCGGCGGTGCGCTGGAACATGGTGGGTCACATCCAGTCCAACAAGGCCGCTGCGGTGGCCGGGTGGGCCGACCGCGTCCACTCCGTCGGCTCGGCCAAGGTCGCCGACGGCCTCGAGAAGGGCCGCGCCCGCGCCGCCGGGGAGCGCGACGACGTCACCCCGCTGCCCGTCCTGATCCAGCTGAGCCTGGACGGTGACACCTCGCGCGGCGGAATCGCTCGTGAGGACCTGCCCGGCCTCGCCGACCACGTGGCCGGTCTCGGCCACCTGCGCCTGGCCGGGCTCATGGTCGTCCCCCCGCTCGAGGGCGAGGCGAGCGCCCACTTCGCCGACGCCGCCGAGGTCGCGGCCGCGCTGCGCCGCGATCACCCCGACGCGGTGGAGTTCTCCGCCGGGATGTCCGGGGACATCGAGGAGGCGGTCGCCGCGGGTTCGACCTGCGTGCGTGTCGGAACGGCCATCCTCGGCCCCCGACCAGTAGTTTGAGAGCCAGCCTCGCGGGGACACCCGCCCGCGAAGAACACACGCCCGCGACGACCCCGTTACCAGGAAGGTCCCGGAAGATGAGCGCAATCGCCCGGTTCAAGGAGTACTTCGGAATGGCGCCCGTCGCGGCGTACGACGACGAGTACCTCGACGACTACGACCGGCCCGTCCACCACGACGTGCGTGCCCCCCGCGGCATCCACGAGACGGACGACCTCGGCCCGGTCGCCCGCGACCGTCGGGACGACTACGGCTACGCCGCCGACCGGTACCTGGAGGAGCCCGCCCCCCGAACCCGGATCGCCGACCTCGACCCGGTCGACGAGCGCCCGGTCGCCCCGCGCCGCGGTGACATCGACGAGCCGGCCCCCCGCCCGCGCCGCTACCACGCCGCCGAGGCCGGGGCCCGCGCCACCCTGCGCGGCGTTCCCGCCACCCGCGGCGCCGTCGCGCTCGCGCCCGAGGAGGACTTCGTGGAGGACGGACTGGTGACCGTGCCCGAGACCGTTGTGGAGCGCCCCCGCGGCTTCGGCGACGGCAAGAGCCTCGGCGAGCACTTCCGCGCCGGCCGCGCCGTCGTCCTGGACCTGTCCACCATGGCCTCCGGCGATGCGCGCCGGATGGTGGACTTCGCCGCCGGACTCGTCTTCGGCCTCGACGGCCGCATGGAGAAGGTCGCCGACCGTGAGCGCACCTTCCTCCTGCAGCCGGCCGGTATGGACCTCACCGAGGCCGAGGTCCGCGACGCCGTCAACGGCGCCTTCCGGCGCTGACACCGACCCCGTTGACCACAGCCGACAGGACGCCGGTGACGGCGCGACGTCGCGGGCCAGTAGGGTTGAGCCGTGCGTGAAATCCTGCTGGTCCTCTACATCATCACCCAGATCTTCTGGTACATGCTCCTCGCCAGGATCGTGGTCGAGATGATCGCCTCGTTCTCCCGCGGGTGGAGCCCCCGTGGCGTCCTCGCCGTGGTACTGGAGTGGCTGTTCACCGTCACCGACCCGCCGGTCAAGGCGCTGCGCAAGGTCATCAAGCCCGTGCGCCTGGGACAGATCTCGCTGGACCTGTCGGTGCTGGTGCTCTTCGTCATCATCATCGTCATCCAGGTGATCCTGCGTGGCCTCATGATGAGCGTGGCGTGAGGCCCCGTTGCGGCCGCTGGTGACGCGCGGGCCGATTGTGACTAGATTGGCCACCGTTAAGGTAGTAATGAAGTCGCGGGTCCGGTGCGACAACGCCGGGCCGGCACCCGAGACGACCACGAGGGGTATCCCATGCCGTTGACTCCAGCCGATGTGCACAACGTCGCGTTCTCCAAGCCGCCGATCGGCAAGCGGGGCTACAACGAGGACGAGGTCGACCAGTTCCTCGACCTGGTCGAGACGGAGCTCGCGGAACTCGTCTCGGACAACGAGGACCTCCGCCAGCGGGTGGAGGAGCTCACCAAGGATCTCGAGAAGGCGCGCAAGGCCGCCGACGAGTCCGGCAAGTCCTCCGGCGCCGCCACCGGCGGCTCGGGTACGGCACAGCAGCCGGCCGCCCCGGCGCCCGCGCCGACCCCCGCGCCCGCACCTGCCGCGGCCGCCGCGCCGACCACCCCGACTCCCGCCGCCGCGACCCCGTCGCTGGGCAAGAGCGAGGACGACGGCGCCGCCAACAACGAGACCCACCTGCGCGCCGCCCGCGTCCTGGCCATGGCCCAGGAGATGGCCGACCGGCTCACCGGCGAGGCCAAGAAGGAGTCCGACGGACTCATGGCCAAGGCCCGCAGCGAGTCCGACCGGCTGGTGGGCGACGCCAAGTCCCAGTCTGATCGCCTGGTCGGCGACGCCAAGTCCCAGTCCGAGAAGATGGTCGGCGACGCCCGCAAGGAGGCCGACAAGATCCTCACCGAGGCCAAGAGCAAGTCCGACGGCATCGTCAAGGACGCCCAGGCCCGGTCCGAGCAGCAGGTCAAGGAGGCGCAGGCCAAGGCCGACGCCCTGCAGGCCGACGCCGAGCGCAAGCACACCGAGATCATGGCCACCATCAACCAGCAGCGTGGCGTGCTCGAGAGCCGGATCGACCAGCTGCGGACGTTCGAGAAGGACTACCGCAGCCGCCTCACCAGCTACCTGGAGAACCAGCTCTCCGAGCTCGGCAAGACCGGATCGGCCGCCCCGGCGGCCCCTGCGGCCCCGTCCACCCCGGGCGGCCCGGCGGCCTCGTCCGCGCCCGGCGAGGGTACCGGCAGTGCCGGCGCCCCCGGCTCCTCCGACCAGTCGGCCAAGAAGGACGGCGGTCACCGCGCCGAGTGATCCACCCCGCGTGACCGATGCGGTCCCCGCCCCTGCCCAAGGGTGCGGGGACCGACGTATATTCGGGGGGACGGGGCCACCGACGGTGCGACCCCCTTTGTCCATCGCACGGCACCTATGATTCGCGCAGCACTTAAGATTCGACCAGCACCAGGATTCGCACAGCACCAGGAGGCACGGATGCTCGTCGCCGCGCTAGGACTGACGATCCTCGGTTTCGCCTTCCTCGTGGCCGCCGTCGCGACAGGTCAGATCGGGTGGGCGTGGGCGTGCATCCTCGTCGGGGCCCTGGGGCTGGTCCTGCTGCTGGTCGACCTGGTCCGGGGGCGCGCCGAGCGCGACCGTGAGCCGCGGGCGACCTCGGAAGAGGCGGACGCCCGCGCCGACGGGTAATATCGGAACCTGTCCGGCCGGGAGCCGGACGCGCGGAGATCCGGCCATCACCGGGGAGTGCTCGGAAGAACGGTGGGACCCCGCACGGCGGGGACCGCTCAGTAGAACCGAACGGGGGAGCCCGTCACAGCCCGACCCACGAGTGGGCGTCGCACGTCGTCGCCAAACGGGGTGGTACCGCGGACGGAACGCGCCAGACGCGATCCGGTTCGTCCCCGAGCGCAGGCCTGACGGCCCCACGGATGCGAACTCGTGCGGGCCCCGTACGCGAGGAGTCCGCCCAGATGAGCACCGAACCCGTAGCGACCGAGCGCGCCGACGGCGAGCCCGCTGCCACCGGCAGCGCGTACCCCGTGCTCGACCTCGCCGGGGGCGCCACGTCCCAGACGCCGTCGTTCCCCGCCCTCGAGGAGACGGTCCTGCAGCGGTGGGACGAGCGCGACACGTTCCGCGAGTCCATCCGTAACCGTGCGGACGCGCAGGAGTACGTCTTCTACGACGGGCCCCCGTTCGCCAACGGCCTGCCACACTACGGCCACCTGCTCACCGGGTACGTCAAGGATGTCGTCCCGCGCTACCGCACCATGCGTGGGTACAGGGTCGAGCGCCGGTTCGGCTGGGACTGCCACGGCCTGCCCGCCGAGCTCGAGGCCGAGAAGCAGCTCGGCATCACCGAGAAGTCCCAGATCCTCGATATGGGCCTGGCCGAGTTCAACAACGCCTGCGAGATGTCGGTGCTGCAGTACACCGACGAGTGGGAGAAGTACGTCCACCGCCAGGCCCGCTGGGTGGACTTCGAGAACGACTACAAGACCCTCGACATCGACTTCACCGAGTCCGTGCTGTGGGCCTTCAAGCGGCTCTACGACAAGGGGCTGATCTACAAGGGCTTCCGCGTGCTGCCGTACTCCTGGTACGAGCAGACGCCACTGTCCAACCAGGAGACCCGCCTGGACGACGCCTACAAGATGCGTCAGGATCCGGCCGTCACCGTCGGGCTGCCCCTGGAGGCCCCTCAGGACAGCCCGTTCCACGGCGCCGAGGCACTGGTGTGGACCACCACGCCGTGGACCCTGCCCTCCAACCTCGCCGCCGCCGTCCACCCCGAGATCGACTACTCGGTGGTCCGGGTCAACTCCGGTGAGTTCGCCGGGCGGACCTTTGTCCTCGCCGAGGCCCGCCGCGGCGTCTACGCCGCGGAGTTCGGTGAGGACGCGGAGGTCGTGACGACCGTCAAGGGCTCCGAGTTGGTGGGCCTGCGGTACACCCCGCCGTTCGACTTCTTCGCCGGTCACGCGGGTGCCCACGTGGTGCTCTCGGCCGACTATGTCACCACCGAGTCCGGTACCGGCGTCGTCCACCTCGCGCCCGCCTTCGGTGAGGAGGACAAGGACGCCTGTGACGCCGCCGGGATCGAGCTCGTCATCCCGGTGGGCCCGGACGGCAAGTTCACCGCCGAGGTTCCGCCGTACGCCGGGCAGCTCGTCTTCGACGCCAACGCCCCGATCTCCCGCGACCTTCGGGCCGATGGCAGGCTGATCCGCCACGAGACCATCGAGCACTCCTACCCGCACTCCTGGCGCTCCGGCCAGCCGCTCATCTACATGGCGCTGCCCGCGTGGTTCGTCAAGGTCACCGCGTTCCGGGACCGCATGGTCGAGCTCAATCGCGAGCACATCACCTGGATGCCGGAGCACGTGCGCGACGGCCAGTTCGGCAAGTGGCTCGAGGGCGCCCGCGACTGGAACATCAACCGCAACCGCTACTGGGGCGCCCCGATCCCGGTGTGGGAGTCCGACGACCCCGCCTACCCGCGGGTCGACGTCTACGGGTCCCTCGACGAGCTGGAGGCCGACTTCGGCGTCCGGCCCACCGACCTGCACCGCCCGTACATCGACGAGCTGACCCGGCCCAACCCGGACGACCCGACCGGCAAGTCCACGATGCGCCGCATCCCGGACGTGTTCGACTGCTGGTTCGAGTCCGGGTCGATGCCGTTCGCCCAGGTCCACTACCCCTTCGAGAACAAGGAGTGGTTCGAGACGCACAACCCGGGTGACTTCATCGTCGAGTACAACGGCCAGACCCGCGGCTGGTTCTACACACTTCACGTGCTGGCCACCGCGCTGTTCGACCGGCCGGCGTTCACCCATGTCGCCGCCCACGGGATCGTCCTGGGCAACGACGGTCTCAAGATGAGCAAGTCCAAGGGCAACTACCCGGACGTCAACGAGGTGTTCTCCCGCGACGGCTCGGACGCCATGCGCTGGTTCCTCATGAGCTCGCCGATCCTGCGGGGCGGCAACCTCGTGGTCACCGAGCAAGGCATCCGCGAGGGCGTCCGCCAGGCCATGCTGCCGCTGTGGAACTCCTACAGCTTCTTCCAGCTGTACGCCTCCCGCCGGGCCACCTGGCGCACGGACTCGGAGCACGTGCTGGACCGCTACATCCTGTCCCGCCTGGCGTCCACGCGCGACGCCATGACCGAGGCGCTGGACGCGACGGACATCGCCGCGGCCTGCGACGAGCTGCGCCTGTTCGCCGACGCCCTGACCAACTGGTACGTCCGCCGGTCGCGCTCCCGGTTCTGGGCCGGCGAGGACAGCGGCCAGGATTCCCGCGACGCCTTCGACACCCTCTACACGGTGCTCGAGACCACCATGCGCCTCGCCGCCCCGCTCCTGCCGCTGATGAGCGAGGTCGTGTGGACCGGGCTCACCGGTGAGGAGTCGGTGCACCTGGTGGACTGGCCGACCGCCGACGAACTGCCGGGAGACGACGGACTGGTCGAGGCGATGGAGGCCGTGCGCGACGTGTGCTCCACCGTGTCCTCGATCCGCAAGGCCAAGCACCTGCGGGTGCGCCTGCCGCTCAGCTCGCTCACGGTGGCCATGCCCGACGCAGAGCGGCTCCAGCCGTTCACCGGTCTCATCGCCGACGAGGTCAACGTCCGCGAGGTTCGCCTCACCAGCGACGTGGCCGCCCACGGCCGGATGGAGCTGGCGGTCAACGCCCGCGCCGCCGGCCCGCGGCTGGGCAAGCAGGTCCAGGCCTGCATCAAGGCCGCCAAGTCCGGTGACTGGACCGAGACCGACGGCGTCGTGGTCGCCGGTGGTGTGGAGCTGCAGGAGGGCGAGTACGAGCACCGGCTCGTGGCCGCCGATCCCGAGTCCACGGCGGCGCTGCCCGGCGGTGCCGGCCTGGTGGTGCTGGATCTGACGGTCACGGAGGAGCTCGAGGCCGAGGGCTGGGCAAAGGACCGGATCCGCGAGATCCAGGAGGCCCGCCGCGGTGCCGGTTTCGACATCTCCGACCGCATCCGGGTGCGCATGGAGGTGCCGGCCGCCCGCCGTGAGTGGGCGGACCGTCACGCGCAGCTCATCGCCGGCGAGGTGCTGGCCACCGACTTCGCCGTGGTCGACGCACTGGACCCGGCAGACGGGGACCCGGTCGAGCTCGCCGAGGGCGTCCGGATGACGCTGGCTCGGGTCTGACCGGCGGCTCGTCATGGGTGGCGGGCAGGACCGCTGGGTCCTGCACGTGGACATGGACGCGTTCTTCGCGTCCTGCGAGCAGCTGACCCGGCCGACCCTGCGGGGTCGGCCGGTGCTCGTGGGCGGTCAGGGCGGCCGCGGTGTGGTGGCGGGGTGTTCCTACGAGGCGCGAGCGAAGGGTGCCCGCTCGGCCATGCCCTCACACCAGGCGCGTCGATTGGTGGGGCCGGGCGCGGTGTTCGTCTCGCCGCGGATGCCGGTCTACCGGGTTCTGAGCCGCCGGGTGTTCGAGGTGTTCGCCGAGCACGCGCCGGTCGTGGAGCAGATCTCCGTGGACGAGGCCTTCCTCGAGCCGCCGGAGCTGCGGGGCGCCGACGCCGACCGCACCCGACAGTGGGCGCAGGAGTTGCGTGCCGCCATCCGTGCGGCGACCGGGCTCCCGGCGTCGGTGGGGGCGGGGGCGGGCAAGCAGTACGCCAAGATCGCCTCGGAGCTGGCCAAGCCGGACGGTGTGGTGGTGGTGCCGCGCCGCGACCACGCCGAGGTGATGTTCCCGTTGCCGGTACGGAGCCTGTGGGGTGTGGGCCCGGTGGCGGGGGAGCGGCTGGCGCAGTTCGGGGTGGCGACCATCGGTGACCTCGCGGCGATGGACGACGACGACGTGGCCCACGCGCTCGGCAAGACGGTCGGCCCGGCGATCGCCCGGATCGCGCGGGGGTACGACGACCGGCCGGTGCACGAGCGGGCCGAGGCCAAGCAGATCAGCGCCGAGAGCACGTTCGCCGCCGATCTCACGACGTCGGGTCAGGTCGCGGCCGCGGTGCGGCGGGCGGCCGAGGCGGCGCATCGCAGGCTGCTCTCCGACGGCCGTGCGGCGCGGACGGTGACGGTCAAGGTCAAGCGCTCGGACTTCACCTCGATCACCCGCTCGTACACGTTGCCGGTGGGCACCACGTCGCTGGAGACGATCATCGGGGTGGCGCGCTCGCTCGCCCCGGACCCGGTCGACTTCGGGGCGATCCGCCTGCTGGGCGTGGGGGTGTCCGGCCTCACCGATCACTACCAGGACGCGCTGTTCGAGCAGGAGTTCGTCCCCGTGGACCGGTCGGGACACGACGACGACGAGGACCTGCCCGACATCGTGGGGGTGGGCACCACCGTCACCACCGACGAGTCCGAACCGGGCGACGACGGGACCGGACCCGCGGACGAGGGGGCGGCCGACGGACGGGCGGCGGGGGAACTCCCGGCGATCGGGGCGTGGCGGCAGGCCGGGCACCGGCGTTTCGAGACGGGTGCGGATGTGCGACACCCGGAGTTCGGGCACGGTTGGGTCCAGGGCTCGGGCCACGGGCGGGTGTCGGTGCGGTTCGAGACGGCGGCGACGGGCCCCGGTCGGATGCGCACGTTCGCCGAGGACGATCCGGACCTCGAGCCCGCGGACCCGCTGTACTCCCTGGGGTGGTGACCCGGCGGCCCCGCGCCGCCCGCCGACGCCCGGCCCTGCTGCAGCCGCTCCTCGGGATGGCGCCTCGCCCCCGCCGCGGGGCACGCGAGACGCCCTGGGCGCGTGCGGCTGCGGCGGGGCGGGCAGGGCGCCAGCACACCCCCGGCTGACCGCGCTGCCTCTCTGCCCTGCGCTGCGTGAACGCCCGCCGGCGCCCCGCCAGCCCCGCAACCGCCGGCCCCGCAACCGGCGACGTCTGCTCGTCAGCTGTAGAGGTGGTAGCGCCCCCACTGTCGGCGCACCTCTGCGGCCGCACCGTCGCCGTCGGCGCCGACTGCACTGCTCGCGGTGGACAGGAGCGCGGCCAGCAGGACCCGGGCTTGCCCGGATCGCAGGTATCCGCAGCTCAGCACGCCACGAGCGGCGAGCTCCGCACCACCACCCGGGCCGCCGTAGGTCGAGGTCGCCTCACCCCGCGGCACCCGGCTGGACACCACCACCACGATGTCCGGTCGGCCGTCCGCCAACCGGGCGACCGCATCCGCGACGAGTGGCGGCAGATTGCCCGAGCCAGAGCCTTCCAGCACCAGCCCGCGGGCACCGGCGTCGACGGCGGCCCACACCGCGACCGCGTCCGCGCCGGGCGGGCACGCCACGACGTCGACGCGGGTGTCGGTGAAGCGGGCCCGGCCGGGGAGGGTGGGGCGTTCGAGCTCCGGGGGCAGGTCCTCGACCGGGTGCTCGGGCGAGTTGCGGGCGAAGGCGACGAGATCGGTCGTGTGCCATTTACGTACACCGCGGGCCTGCAGGATGGCCCGGCCCAGGACCACCAGCACGCCCAGGTCGCGGGAGACGGGGTCGGCGGCCAGCAGGACGGCGTCCAGGAGGTTGGCAGGCCCGTCGGCCCCGGGATGGTCGGCCGGGAGCTGGGCCCCGGTGAGCGCGACGGGCCGCGGGTCGTCGTGGTGCAGGTCGAGGGCCATGGCGGTCTCCTCGAGGGTGTCGGTCCCGTGGGACACCACGACCCCCGACACCGACGGATCGGACAGCGCGTCACCCACCGCGTCGACCAGCAGGTCCCACTCGGCCGGGCCGAACGTGGAGGAGTCGGCGTCGAGCACGGCGCGCGCGCTCACGGTGATCTGGTCCGGCAGCACCGCCCTCAGGCCGTCGAGCATGGCCTGCGTCTCGGGGTCGGAGTCCCCGGCCACGACCGCCCCCTCCGGCGTGGTCGAGGCGGTGATTGTGCCTCCCGTGGTGCAGATCACGATGTGGGGGGTATCGGTGCTGGTCTCGGCGCTGGTCACCCGCTCCACAGTGGTGTGCGGGCGGCCCGGCGTCAACCTTCCCGGCCGCTGACGATGGAACAATGGCTCATCGATGTTCGTTGGGCCGGTGACCCGGCCCGGAGCCATGCCCGGCTCGGTACCGCATGCCCGGTGCCGCACATCTCGACGAAAGGACCCCGCGTGAGTCTTCGACGGACCATCGCCGCAGTCTCCCTGTCCGCCTTCGCACTGGGCGGCCTCGCCGCCTGCGGAAGTGACGACGACGGCCCCGGGCCCCGGGGCACAGCAGCCCCCGCGCCCACCACCAGCGCCCAGGAGACCACTATCCCCACCGCCGAGGAGCTGACCCAGCTGCTCGACCGGGCCTCCGACCCCGCGGTGCCGGTGGAGGAGAAGGTCGACCTGGTGGAGGGTGGCGCGGAGGCGCCCGAGATCTTCGACCAGATCGCCGCCCTCAAGGCCGAGCAGGGCGCAGACGTGACGATCACCGGCGCAGCGGAGGGGGACATCCCCGGCACGCTCATCGCCAACGCGGTGATATCCCAGCCGGGCCAGGAGGACATCAACGTCCAGGCCCAGTTCATCAACCAGGGTGGTCAGTGGCAGCTGCAGAAGGCGTTCGCCTGCGCGCTCATCACCAATGCCGGGCTGGAGCCGCCGGCCACGTGCGCCGCGGCCTGACCGCACCTCAGCGCGCCGTCGGCCCGGACTGACAGCGAGGCCTGACCAGCGTCAGTCCACGCTGCGGAACCGCAGCACCGAGTCCTCGTCGTAGGTCGTGCGTCGTCCCGAGTCGGGATCGACGTAGACGGCCCGCGTCGAGGACTCGGTCGTTCCGCCCACCGGCACCGGGGCTCGTAGGTCCACCATGAGCTCGCCCGAGCCGGTGACCTCGTAGGACTCCACGTCGAGGGTGACGCCCGGCCCGCCGTCGGGTGCCGGGGCGGCCAGGGTGCCCGCCGGGTCGGGAGCGGTGGTGCTCGACCGGACGGTGGCGACGTCGCCGTCGACGTCGACGAGTTCGTAGGTGGTGACCCTCGTCGGGGCCACGGCGTCGTCGACCCGGCGGGTGACGGTCCAGCGGGCGCCGACGCCGATCTCTTCGGTGGGGAACGCCACTGTCGCGTCCGACACCGCGTTGGCGGTGATCTCCACTCCGGCGCGGGCGGCGTCGGTGGCCCCAGAGGGGGCCGCCAGCGACAGTTCCCGGACGATGCCGTCGGCACTGCGGGTCCAGGTGACGGTGAACCCGGGGGCGGTGGAGAACTGGGCGTTGCGGAGTTCGTCCACGGACGTGAACTCCCGCGCGGTCACGGTCGCCCGCTGCGCGCCGTCGACATCGGGCTCCGATCGTCCCTCCACGGTGAGGGTCTGCGCCGGGGTGTCGTCGGTGCGCGGCTCGGCTCCCGGGACCTCGGTCCGCGAGTTGGCGGAGCGGGTGATCGCCACGACCGACGGTTCGCGCGAGGGGGCATAGGCCAGGACTCGCCGCTCGCCCTCGCCGGCGTCGATGAGGTCGACGACCGGGGCGGGACCGGGGTCGACGGTCACCTCGGGTTCGAGGGCATCCGTCCCCTCTGCGGCGGACGAGCCCGGGCCGCCGTCGGCGGGTTTCGCGGCATCGTCCCCGGCGCACGCGGAGGTGCCGGCCACGAGCGTCACGGCCAGCGCCGCCGCGAGGAGACGGTGACCGCGACGAGCGGTTCGGGAGGGGCCGGGGGAGACGGTCGATCGCGGGTCCACGGCCCCGAGCCTAGAGGGTCGCCCACCCGGCGCCGTCGGGCCCGCGGCCGGATCAGGGATACTGGAGCCCATGACGGAGACCAACGGGACGCCGCCCGACGCGTCGGGGCCCACGCCCGGCAGCACCGCGCCCCTCGACCCCGCGCCCCACGACCCCGCGACTCACAACCGTGCGCCCCACTACTTCCGGCGCGGGCCGGTGGTCATGCTGGTGATCGCCGCGCTGATCGTCGCCGTAGACCAGATCGCCAAGGTCCTGGCCGTGGCGAACCTGGAGGACTCGAGGCCCATCGAGCTCATCGGCGACACGGTTCGTCTGGTCCTGCTGCGCAACCCGGGCGCCGCGTTCTCCATGGGCACCGAGTTCACGGTGGTGCTGAGCATCGTCGCCACGGTCGTGGTGGCGGGCCTGCTGTGGTTCTCCCGCAGGGTCCACTCCCGGTGGTGGGCGTGGGGCCTCGGACTGATCCTGGGCGGAGCCGCCGGCAACCTGGTGGACCGCTACTTCCGCGCGCCCGGCATCCTGCAGGGCCACGTCGTGGACTACATGGCCGTCGGCTGGTGGCCCGTGTTCAACGTGGCCGACGCCAGCCTGGTCACCGGCGTGATCGTGGTGGCCGTGGCCGTGTTCCGCAACGTCGACTTCGACGGATCGCGGGTGTCCGAGGCGCTCGCCGGCGACAAGAAGGCCCCTGCCGACCCCGCCGCCCCCGCGAGCGGGAAGGACCCCGCCAATGGGTGAGGTCCGCACCTTCCCCGTCCCCGACGGGCTCGACGGCATGCGCGTCGACGCCGGTGTCTCCCGCCTCCTGGGCATCTCGCGGACCGCGGTCGCCGACCTCGCCGGCGAGGGCAAGGTCCTGCTCGACGGGCACACCGTGGGCAAGTCCGACAAGCTCACCGGGATGTCCTGGATCGAGGTCGAGATGCCCGAACCGCGGGCCGAGCCCGCCGTGGTCGCCGAGCCGGTCGAGGGGATGGCGGTCCTGTACTCGGACGCGGACATCGTCGTCGTCGACAAACCGGTCGGCGTCGCCGCGCACGCCTCCGTCGGCTGGACCGGCCCCACGGTGATCGGCGGCCTGGCCGCCGCCGGGTACCGCATCTCCACCTCCGGCCCGCCGGAGCGCAAGGGGATCGTCCACCGCCTGGACGTCGGCACGTCCGGACTGATGGTGGTCGCGGCGTCCGAACGCGCGTACACGCTGCTCAAGCGGGCGTTCCGTGACCGGACCGTCGACAAGACCTACCACGCGCTGGTGCAGGGCCACCCCGATCCGCTGTCGGGGACCATCGATGCGCCGATCGGCCGACACACGTCCAACGACTGGCGCTTCGCCGTCACCTCCGACGGTAAGCACTCGATCACCCACTACGACACCCTCGAGGCGCACCAGGCCGCGACGCTGGTGGAGGTCAAACTCGAGACCGGCCGCACCCACCAGATCCGCGTGCACTTCTCCGCGCTGCACCACCCGTGCGCGGGCGACCTCACCTACGGCGCCGACCCGGTCCTGGCCAGGCGGCTCGGCCTCGAGCGGCAGTGGCTGCACGCGGTGGGGCTGGGCTTCGAACATCCGGGCACCGGCTCGCGCGTGGACTTCACCAGCACCTACCCCGACGACCTCCAGCACGCGATCGACGTCCTGCGCTCGGCATGACCCTCGCCGCGCGGGTACTGAAGATCGCCGGCGTGGGGGTCGTGATCGTGGTGGCGTTGGTCGCGATCCTCACCGCGCTGCGGACGGAGTTGCCGCGCAGCCCCGGGGTGATGTCCGACGCCCTGGGACCCGACGCCGGCGAGCGCGTCGACGACTACCTCGCCCGCGCGGCCGGCTCACTGGACCAGAACAAGAAGAACGACGACGACGACGACGAGGACCCCACCACCGGCGGGGCGGCCCCCCGCTGGGCTCTCGTGACCGCAGGGGCGGCGTGGTCGGTGACCGAGGCGGCGGACATCGTGCGGGCCCTGCCGCGCGTCTCGGGGCTGTACGTGCAGGTGCCGGTCGACGGGGTCGCGATGCCCGTCACCGGTGTGACCCTGGCCGAGCCGGTGGCGGGGGAGACCGGCCGCGCGGAGACCTTCGGCCGGGGACTCGAGCAGGTGGTCGCGCGGCTGGACACCGGTGGCCCGAACGCACCCGCCCCCGCCGCACCCGCCGCCGCGTCCGGAGCCCTTCCGCCGGGCGGGGACCGCGCCGCGGCGACCGCCGCGCTCACCGTGTCCCGTCTCCGGGCGGGGGAGCCGGCGATCATCGGCGTGCTCGCCCGGGGCACCACCGAGCAGTTGCGTGCGGTCGCCGAGCAGCCCCGGGTGCGGGCGGTGGAGGCACTGCCCGCCGACGCGGTGTGGGAGCGCTTCGCCGTGCGGCCCCTGCAGCCCCAGCAGGTCGACGCCGCGGTGCCCCTGCCGGATGAGGCCCGGATTCCCGCTCGATAAGGCAACGTAACTGCTGTGACAGACGAGCCCCCGTTGACGTACCGGTCTGAGCGGCAGGCCATTGATGACTTTCGCCGTCAGTGGGAAGTGATTATCGACCCCGTCCCTCGGTGGAACGCGGCATTCAGAGAGATGCGGGATCACACACTGAATCTCAAGGCTGAGGGGGTGTGGCGCTCGGGCAGGCGTACCTTGCTTGCGGAACTGGGCATCGCCACTGATGAGGTCCTGATGTGTCGCGGTTTAGCCTGGCTGCTTACTCCAGATGGGTGGCATGGATTGGGAACAAGGTTTCTCGGCCGGTTCCTGAGCGATGCGGGCGTCCCTGCTCCGCAAGGGCAGGTGGCTGTGGTCGAACGTGAGGTGAGCCGGACGAACACTCGAGCCGATATCGTCATCCGCCTGCCGAACCGGACGGTAGTCATCGAAGCCAAGATCAACGCTCCTGAGATGCCCAATCAGTGCGACCGCCTCGCTGCGGACTGGCCGGAAGAATTGGTCACACTGGTGCTCTTGACGCGAAGTGGGCACCAACCGGTTAGCGCGCGAACGAGTGGGCACCGGTGGAGGGTTGCATCCTGGGCAGGCCTCGTCCGTCTTATCGATGGTTCGTTGCGGGACGTCGAAATGAGGCACGGCCCGCATCACGCTCATCCGGGGGTCCGCGAACTGGCCGACACATTTCGACACACACTTGCGTAGGGAGCTCGATGAATTCCGATCCGAAGGTCTCCTTTTACTTAGAACACCGAGAACTCATCGAGGAGTGGGCCTCCCTCCGCGACGTGGCAGCGCGAGAACTCTCGTCGGCTCTGGAACGTGCCTGCCGCGCAGAGCAGTTGTCAGGTCACCGCTCCGCTATCGTTCTGGGTCCCGACCATCCGAGTCGCCGAACACTGCAATTCACGCCGCCTAGGAAATCCGAGTCAACGAGCTATGTCGAGCTCCTCTGGAAGCCCACGCAACTGTGTATCCCAGGTGACCCGGTTGAGTGGCCTGTCCTCAGTATCGTGGTGAACCCGTATACCGCGCTGAGTCTCAGAGAGCCCATTCGAAGGGCTGCCGGGCCGATCGCGGCGGAGCACGGTCTCGCATGGTCTGATCACAAGTGGTGGGTCCTGTCGAGACAGCTCGAGCCCGCCTCTCCCATGATCACGCCGGATGAATACGCTGCCGAGTGCATGCGAAAGGTCCGAACCCTGTACGACGCTGTTGCCGAAGTCCTCACTGTCACAGTGCGCCGATTCGAAGCCGGCGAACCGGACGCAGAGAACTCTGTGATCTAGACAAAGGCCCCCATCGGGGTTGGGCGAGGGGCGGACATCACGGCGCTCGCTAGGGTTGCGCGGTGAGCGACAGGGGTCCGAGCGGGCGGGTGAGCAACAGCGAGAAGTCGGTGGCAGGCGGGATGGCAGCGGGCGTCGCCGCCTACACACTGTGGGGATTCTTCCCCGCGTTCTTCCCGTTGCTCCAGCCCGCCGGAGCCGTCGAGATCGTGGGCCACCGGATCGTGTGGTCGCTGGTGGTCATGGCGATCGTGCTCACGGTCATGCGGTTCTGGCGACGCCTGTTCGCCGTCGACCGGGCCTCGTGGGGCTGGATCTTCGGTGCCGCGGTGTTCGTCTCCGCGAACTGGGGTTTCTACGTGTACACGGTCAACTCCGGCCGGGTCACCGAGGCGGCTCTGGGGTACACCATCAACCCGCTGGTCAGCGTGCTACTGGGTGTTCTCCTGTTCCGCGAACGACTCAACCGCCCACAGGTGCTGGCGGTGGCCCTCGCCGTCGTCGCCGTGGGGGTTCTCACCGTGGGGTACGGACACTTCCCGTACCTCTCGGTCATCCTGGCCGTGAGCTTCGGCCTGTACGGGGTGATGAAGAAGAAACTGCGGGTCGATCCGGTCACGGGGATGACCGGCGAGGTCCTGGTGATCACCCCGTTCGCGTTGGCCCTGCTCGTGTGGCTGGGGGCAACCGGCGCGGGTACGTTCACCACCGAGGGCGCGGGGCATGCGGCCCTGTTGGCGATGTCGGGCCTGGTCACGGTGGTGCCGCTGCTGCTGTTCGCGGTGGCCGCGCAGCGCATCCCCCTGGCGACCGTCGGCATGCTGCAGTACATCGTGCCGGTGCTGCAGATGGCCTGGGGACTGATCGTGGTGGGCGAGCGTCTGGACGCCGTGCAGTGGGTGGGGTTCGCGCTCATCTGGGTCGCGGTGATCGCGTTCACGCTGGCAGGCAGGCAGCCACGCGCGGCGCGTCCCGGCGTTTCGAGACCTGTCGGTGCGGCGACCTACACTGGCCAGGACAAGCCGTAGGAGGAATGCTGCGTGGGCGACCAGTTCGTGCATCTGCACAATCACACCGAGTTCTCGATGCTCGACGGGATGGCGCAGATCGACCCGCTGTTCGCGGAGGCCTCCCGGCTCGGTATGCCGGCGGTCGGGATGACCGACCACGGCAACATGTACGGGTCGTCGGACTTCTACAAGCAGGCCGTCAAGACCGGCATCAAGCCGATCATCGGGATCGAGGCGTACGTCGCCCCCGAGTCGCGGTTCAACAAGAAGCGCGTGCTGTGGGGCGAGAAGAACCAGAAGAGCGACGACGTCGCGGGCTCCGGCGCGTACACCCACATGACGATGGTCGCCGAGAACGCCACCGGCCTGCGTAACCTCTTCCGCCTGTCTTCGCTGGCCTCCTACGAGGGGCAGCTGGGCAAGTGGGCGCGCATGGACGCCGAGATCCTCGCCGAGCACTCCGAGGGGATCATCGCCACGTCCGGCTGCCCCTCCGGTGAGATCCAGACGCGGCTGCGCCTGGGCCACCGGAAGGAGGCCTACGAGGCCGCGGAGAAGTGGCAGTCCATTTTCGGCAAGGACAACTTCTTCCTCGAGTTGATGGACCACGGGATCGACATCGAGCGCAGGGTCCGCGAGGACCTCCTCACGCTCGGCAAGGACCTGGGGATGCCGCCACTGGTGACCAACGACTGCCACTACGTCACCCGCGAGCAGGCCCACTACCACGAGGCCATGCTCTGCGTGCAGACCGGAAAGACCCTCGCCGACGAGAACCGCTTCAAGTTCGACGGTGACGGCTACTTCCTCAAGTCCGCCGACGAGATGCGCGCCCAGTGGGACACCGAGGTCCCCGGCGGCTGCGACAACACCTTGTGGATCGCCGAGCGCGTCCAGCCGTACGACGACATCTGGGCCCCCAAGGACCGGATGCCCAAGTTCCCCGTCCCCGATGGCGAGACCGAGGACACCTGGCTGGCCAGGGAGGTCCAGAAGGGTCTGGAGTGGCGGTTCCCGGACGGCGTCCCGCAGGAGTACCTCGACCGCGCCGCGTTCGAGCTCGAGGTCATCAAGGGCAAGGGCTACCCCGGCTACTTCCTCGTGGTCGGTGACCTCATCGAGCACGCCCGCTCCATCGGCATCAAGGTCGGACCCGGCCGTGGCTCGGCCGCCGGCGCCCTGGTCGCGTACGCGCTGAAGATCACCAACATCGACCCGATCGAGCACGGGCTGCTGTTCGAGAGGTTCCTCAACCCCGAGCGTCCGTCCGCGCCGGATATCGATATCGACTTCGACGACCGCCGCCGCGGCGAGATGATCCGCTACGCCTCCGACAAGTGGGGCGCCGACAAGATCGCCCAGGTCATCACGTTCGGCACCATCAAGACCAAGGCCGCCATCAAGGACGCCGCGCGCGTGAACTTCGGCCAGCCCGGGTACGCGATCGCCGACCGGATCACCAAGGCGCTGCCGCCGCCGATCATGGCCAAGGACATCCCGCTGTCCGGGATCATCGACTCCAAGCACGAGCGCTTCGGTGAGGCCGCCGAGGTCCGTCAGCTCATCGAGACGGACCCCGACGTCAAGCGGATCTACGACACGGCCCGCGGGCTCGAGGGCATGGTCCGCCAGGCCGGCGTGCACGCCTGCGCGGTCATCATGTCCTCCGAGCCGCTGCTCGACGTGATCCCCATGTGGAAGCGCGCCCAGGACGGCGCCATCATCACCGGCTGGGACTACCCGTCGTGTGAAGACATCGGTCTGCTCAAGATGGACTTCCTGGGCCTGCGCAACCTCACGGTGATCGGCGACTGCCTGGAGAACATCAAGCTCAACCGGGGCGAGGAGATCGACCTCGACATCCTGAGCACCGACGACCCCGCCACCTACGAGCTGCTCGCCCGCGGTGACACCCTCGGCGTGTTCCAGCTCGACTCCGGCGGCATGCGCGAGCTGCTCAAGCGGATGAAGCCCACCGGCTTCAACGACATCGTGGCCGCCCTCGCCCTGTACCGACCCGGGCCGATGGGCATGGGGACGCACTGGAACTACGCCGACCGCAAGAACGGCAAGCAGGAACTGGTGCCCATCCACCCCGAGCTCGAGGAACCGCTCCGGGAGATCCTCGGCGAGACCCACGGCCTGATCGTGTACCAGGAGCAGATCATGGCCATCTCCCGCGAACTCGCGGGATACACGGCCGGTGAGGCCGACGGTTTCCGTAAGGCCATGGGCAAGAAGAAGGCCGAGGTGCTGGCCGCCGAGTACGAGAAGTTCTCCGGCGGCATGTTCGAGCGGGGCTTCTCCAAGGACGCCGTCGACGCACTGTGGGGCACCATCGAGCCCTTTGCCTCGTACGCGTTCAACAAGTCCCACGCGGCCGGCTACGGCCTCGTCTCCTTCTGGACCGGCTATCTCAAGGCCAACTACCCGGCCGAGTACATGGCCGCGCTGCTCACGTCCGTCGGCGACGACAAGGACAAGGCCGCCCTGTACCTGTCCAACTGCCGCCAGATGGGCATCAAGGTCCTGCCGCCGTCGGTCAACGAGTCGCGGACCAACTTCCTCTCGGTGGGCACCGACATCCGCTTCGGACTGGGCGCGGTGCGCAACGTCGGCGCCCAGGTGGTGGACTCGATCGTCGCGGCCCGTGAGGCCAAGGGTGAGTTCAGCGACTTCTCGGACTACCTGGCCAAGATCGACCAGACCGCCTGCACCAAGAAGGTCACCGAGTCGCTCGTCAAGGCCGGCGCCTTCGACTCGCTCGGCCACCCGCGCAAGGGCCTGTTCCTGGTCCACGCCGACGCGGTGGAATCGGTGATGTCCACCAAGAAGGCCGAGGCCGTGGGGCAGTTCGACCTCTTCGGTGGGGGAGACGACGCCGAGGCCGACTCAGGCTTCGGCGACGTCTTCGCCGTCCGGGTCCCCGACGAGGAATGGGACATCAAGCAGAAGCTCGCCCTGGAACGCGAGATGCTGGGCCTGTACGTCTCCGGGCACCCGCTCGACGGGCTCGAGGCCGCCCTGGAGGCCAAGACCGACACCACCATCGCCACGATCCACGAGGGCGAGCTCGCCCACGGCACCGCAGTGACGATCGGCGGGATCATCTCCGGCGTCGACCGGCGGGTCAACAAGAACGGCGAGCCATGGGCGATCGTCACCATCGAGGACTTCAACGGCAGTGTCGAAGTCCTGTTCTTCCCCAAGACCTACCGTCTCGCGGCGATGGACATCGCCGAGGACGCGGTGGTCCTGGTGAAGGCCCGTATCAACATCCGTGAGGACCGCGTCTCGGTGTTCGGCGACACCCTCGAGGTGCCCGACCTGGTCGTCGGTGGCAACGGGGCTCCGCTGGCGCTCACGCTGCCGACGCGGATGTGCACCATCGAGACCGTCACAGCGCTCAAGCAGGTCCTGGGGCGGCACCCCGGACCGTCGGACGTGCACCTGCGGTTGGTCAACGGCAGTTCGTCGACCGTCCTGCGGCTCGACGACCACCTGCGGGTCGAGACCTCGTCCTCGCTTATGGGCGATCTCAAGGCGCTGCTCGGCCCCGGCTGCCTCACGGGCTGACCGGGTTGACGGTGATCGTGGGCGCGGTGGGACACTGGTGGCTGTGACCGTCACCGATTCCGCCACGACCCAGGTCGTCACCCCCGACGACATCGACGCCGCCGCCCGCCGGATCGGTGACGTGGTCCGGTGCACCGACCTCCAGGTCAGTGAGCGGCTGAGCGAGCAGACCGGCGCGCACATCCTGCTCAAGCGGGAGGACCAGCAGGACGTCCGCTCGTACAAGATCCGCGGCGCCTACAACCTCATGGCGCAGCTGAACAGTGACGAGCGCAGTGCCGGCGTCGTGACGGCCAGCGCCGGCAACCACGCCCAGGGCGTGGCCTTCGCCTGCCGGGTGCTGGGCATCAACGGGCGGATCTACGTGCCGACCAACACGCCCAAGCAGAAGCGCGACCGGATCCTCGCGCACGGGCGGAACTCGGTCGAACTCGTGGTGACGGGGACGAACTTCGACGCCGCCCAGACCGCCGCGCGAGCTGACGCCGCGCGCACCGGCGCGACGATGGTGCCGCCGTTCGACCACCCCGACACCATGGCGGGACAGGGAACGATCGCCGCCGAGATCCTCGCCCAGCTCGACGAGACGCCCGACGCCGTGGTGGTCCCCGTCGGCGGTGGCGGGCTGGTCGGTGGGCTGGCGACCTACCTCGCCGAATACGCGCCGGACTGCAAGATCATCGCCGTCGAGCCCACCGGGGCCCCGTCTCTGACCCGGGCGCTCGAGGCGGGGGAGCCGGTCACCCTCGACACCGTCGACACCTTCGTGGACGGCGCGTCCGTGGCGCGGCTGGGCGAGTTCCCGTTCGGCGTCATCTCCTCGATGACAGAGCGGATCCAGGTCCTCACCGTGGACGAGGGCGCGGTGTGCACCGAGATGCTGGAGCTGTACCAGAACGAGGGGATCATCGCGGAGCCCGCCGGGGCACTGGCGGTGACCGCGCTGGAGCAGCTCGAGATCGACGAGGGCGCCACCGTCGTGTGCCTGGTCTCCGGTGGCAACAATGACGTCTCGCGGTACAGCGAGATCATCGAACGCTCCCTGGTGCACAAGGGGCTCAAGCATTACTTCCTGGTGAAGTTCCCGCAGGAGCCCGGCCAGCTGCGCCGCTTCCTCGACGAGGTGCTGGGGCCCGAGGACGACATCACGCAGTTCGAGTACCTCAAGCGAAACAACCGCGAGTACGGCGCCGCGCTCGTGGGCATCGAGCTGGGCTCGGCCACCGGCCTCCACTCGCTCCTCGAGCGCATGGACGCCTCCCGCATCGACTGTGAGCGCCTCGAGCCGGGCACCGCCGCGTACGAGTACCTGACCTGACCTGATTTCACGCGCGGGCGGCGTCCACCGTGACGTCGTCTCAGCGCGTCCGCAGCACCGCGAAGCCGAACGCCTGGCAGAACACCGAGTCGTCGTCGGCGACCGCCCCCGAGGCGAACACCGCCTCGCCGGCCAGCGGGACCCGTGACGGCTCGGTGCCCAGGTTCACCACCAGCGCCAGCGACCCGCGGTGGACCACGAGCCAGCGGTTGTCGTCGGCCTCCACGCCGCAGTCCACCCGGACCGAGCCCAGCCACGGGTCGCTGAGCTCCGGCTCGGCCTTCCGTAGGGCGATGAGCGCGCGGTAGGTCCGCAGGATCTCGGCGTGCTCATCGGCCGTCTGCTCCGCGCGGTCGAGCACCGAGCGACGGAACGTCTCCGGATCCTGCGGGTCCGCCACCGTGTCCGGATCCCAGCCCATCGCTGCGAACTCGCGGGTCCGGCCCTGGCGGACCGCCTCGGCCAGCTCGGGCTCGGGATGAGAGGTGAAGAAGCAGAACGGCGTCCGCGCGCCCCACTCCTCGCCTTGGAACAGCATCGGGGTGAAGGGCGAACAGAGGACGATGGCGGCCTTGGCCAGCTGCTGCTGCGGAGTGAGGTTCATCGACGGCCGATCGCCGGCCGCGCGATTGCCCACCTGGTCGTGCGTCAGCGTGTAGGCCACGAAGCGCGACCCCGGCACCCGGCCCACGTCCAGCGGCCGCCCGTGCACACGCCCACGGAACGCCGAGTAGGTCCCGGCGTGCAGGAATGCCCCGGTGAGCACCTGCCGCAGCGACTCGAGCGACCCGAAGTCGGCGTAGTAGCCCTGGCGCTCCCCGGACACGGCGGCGTGGACGGCGTGGTGCACGTCGTCGTCCCACTGCCCGTCCAGCCCGATGCCGCCGCCCTCACGCGCGGTGACCGTCCGCGGATCGTTCTGATCCGACTCCGCCACCAGCGACAACGGCCGTCCGAGATGGGTCGCCAGCGACTCCACCTCCACCGCCAACTGTTCCAGCAGATGCACCGCCGAGGCGTCGTGCAGCGCGTGCACCGCATCCAGCCGCAGCGCGTCCACGTGGAACTCGTCGAACCAGCGCAGCGCGTTGTCGATGATGTACCGCCGCACCTCGCCCGAGTGCTCACCGTCCAGATTGAGCCCGGACCCCCACGGCCCGTCCGCGGCCGACAGGTACGGCCCGAACTCCGGCAGGTAGTTCCCGGACGGGCCCAGGTGGTTGTAGACCACGTCCAGACACACGGCCAACCCGCGAGCGTGGCAGGCGTCGACGAACTGCTGGAACGCGTCCGGCCCTCCGTACGGCTCGTGCACCGCGAACCACGCCACCCCGTCGTAGCCCCAGCCGTACTCGCCGTTGAACGCGTTGAGCGGCATCACCTCGACCATGTCCACGCCCAGCTCGACCAGCTCGTCGAGGTGCTCGATCGCGCTGGTCAGCGTCCCGCCGGCCGAGAACGTGCCCACGTGCATCTCGTAGATCACCGATCCGGCCAGCTGCCGTCCCGTCCACGCCTGGTCCGTCCAGCGGGACTCCTCGAGGCGGTGTACCCGAGACAGCCCGTGGACCCCGTTCGGCTGACGCGGCGACCGCGGGTCGGGCCGCGGCGGGCTGACCTCGTCGTCGTCGCCGGTCACCACGAACCCGTAGTCCCTGCCCTGCTCCCGGGGGGTGCCGGACGTCCACCAGCCGCCCGGGGCGCGTCGCATCGGAACAGGGTCGGAGTCGGGGGAGTCCAGCACCAGCCCCACCGCGCGGGCCTCGGGCGCCCAGACGGAGAACATCTCGTCGCGCGGGGTGGCGGCGGGGACGGTCGTTGCGGGCGCGCTCGTGTCGGTCGGGGTCGCTTGGCTCGGTGAGGTCACACCGCCCAGCGTAGGGAAAACGTGCCGCCGCGGGGAGAGGCGAGCGACCACCGTCGGCCGACCTGTGCCCATCCACGACCAACGGCGATACTGGGGACATGACCGACTCCCCGCCCCGCGTGCTCCGGCTCACCGCCGGACCGGACGTGAGGGGGGAGTACGAGGAGAAACGCTCCAGGTTCGTGGCCGTGCTGAGACGGTGCGACGACGAGGAGGACGCCCGCGCCCTGATCGCCGAACTCCGGGCCGCGCACCCGTCGGCTCGCCACCACTGCAGTGCCTTCATCGTGGACGTTCCCGGGGCCAGCCGAATCGAGCGGTCAAACGACGACGGCGAGCCCTCCGGCACCGCCGGGACACCCATGCTGGACGTGCTGCGGGGAAGTGGCCTGACCGGGGTGTGCGCCGTGGTCGTGCGGTGGTTCGGCGGCACCAAGCTGGGCACCGGCGGGCTGGCGCGGGCCTACTCGGCGGCGGTGTCCGAGGCGGTCGACTCCGCGTGGCGGGACGGTCGTGTCGCGGAGGTCACCAGCACCCCCGGGTGGACGGCCGAGGTCGACCACGCGGTGGCCGGCGGACTTGAGGGCGCGCTGCGCTCCGCCGGGGCCCGGGTGATGGACGTCGACTACGGCCGGCGGGTGCGGTTGACCGTCGCCGGCCAGATCGACGTGCTCGGCCCGATCCTCGCCGCCCGCACCTCGGGCGGGGTCGAATGGGAGTCCGCGGGTGTGGCCACCACCGAGAACGCGGCAGTTCGCCGGGATATGGAATCCTGACTACATGAGCATGCAGCCCTACCAGCCGAATTCGATCGAGCAGCAGAAGCAGCAGGTCCGCAAGGATGCGCGCACGACCGCGATCGCGCTGGGTGTGACGGCTGTGTCGCTGCCCATCGCGCTCTTCGCGAGCTCGTTCTTCACGGTGGTGGCTATCCTGGCCGCGATCGTGGCGATCTACAACGGCAACAAGGTCCGCAAGGCCATCTCCGGCAAGTCCGGGCAGAAGCGCGAGCTGTACTGAGACCAGCCGGGACGGGCCGGCTACTCCGCGGGCGGACTCGACCGCGGGGCGAGCCGGCCGCTCCGGGCTCAGCCGTGGCGGCGAACCACGTCGGTCAGGTCGGCGCGCTCGGCCCTGAACGTGTTGGCCGGGTGGTCGGCGTCGGCGTAACCGAACGAGATCCCGCACACGATGAGCCGGTCCTCGGGGATCTGCAGGTGCTCGCGGACCGCGTCCGAGTAGAGGGCGATCGCGGCCTGGGCGCAGGTGGCCACTCCCAGTGACGTGGCAGCTGCCAGGAACGTCGAGACATAACCACCGCAGTCCACCGCCCCGTACGTGCCCAGGCCCGCGTCCGAGGTGATCACCGCGACGTGCGGGGCGCCGAAGAAGCGGTAGTTCTCCAGCATCTGACGCAGCCGGGCGTCCTTGTCAGACCGCTCGATGCCGAGCGCCGAGTAGAGCCCGAAGCCGCTCGCCCGGCGGCGGTCGCCATACACACCGTCATACCGCTCCGGGGCGGGAAAATCCGAGCGCATGTCGTTGGAGAGCACATGGTCGGTGAGGTGCTTGCCGAACGCGGCCGTCGCCTGCCCCGTCACCAGCTCGACCTGCCATGCCTGCGAGTTGCACCACGATGCGGTGCGCTGGGCCATGCGGAAGATCCGGTCGATCGTCTCCTCCGGGACCGGCTCGGAGGTGAATCCCCGGCAGCTGTAGCGGGCGTCGAGGAGCTGCTCCAGCGTGGCGGCGGCGTCGAGCGTGGCGGCGGCGTCGGTCATGGGTCCTCCAGGTGGGCGGCGGGGCGCGAGGCGCGATGTGATCCCAGTCTCGCACGGGCCCCGGGCGGGCTTGGCAGGGGCGGTAGCCGCCAGCGCTGCCACCGGCGCCTCGCCAGCCCCACCCGCACACGGATCGGTGGATCGCACAAAGGTCGGTGGATTTCAGGCGCCCCTGGCGGCCACAGCTATCCTCGGGCCATGAGTGTTCGGGTGGACGCGTGGACCTGGTCGGTGCGGTTGTTCCCGTCGCGGACCAAGGCGGCGGCCGCCTGCCGCGGTGGGCACATCAAGGTCAACGGCGAGGCGGTGCAGCCGTCGAAGCCCGTCGTTCCCGGCGACCGCGTGCAGGTCACCGGCACACTGGGGCGGGTCCGCATCCTCGAGGTGGTGACGACCATCAACAAGCGGGTCGGTGCGCCGGTGGCCGCGACCTGCTACATCGATCACTCGCCCCCGCCGCCGCCCAAGGAGGTCCTGGACTCCCAGCCGCGGCGGGAGCGGGGAGCCGGGCGGCCCACCAAGCGGGAGCGCCGCGAGACCGACCGACTGCTGGGCCGCGACTGAGGGCCCCGCGACTGAGGCCCCCGTGCCGCCGCGCCGCCGCGCCGCCGCCGCGCCCCCGCAGGTCTGCCGGTCAGTCGCCCTCGCGGACGATCACCACGACCGCCGACTCACTCAGCAGCTCGCCGAGATCGACGCGGCCCGAGAGCGGCGTCCCGGCCGGGCGGACCGCCCAGGTCCCCTGCGGTAGCAGCACCACGGTCCCGGTGAACTCCTCGGCGGGCAGCACCGCGGTACGCCGTTGCGCGATCATGCCGACCGCCGGCCGTCCGTCGACGGACCGGGTGAACGCCACCACGTCCGAGGCGGCCGGTCCCTGCACGGGCAGCGGCACGTACGCCCCGCCGGTCAGGGCCTCCGGATGCGCCCGCCGCAACCGCAGCAGCTCGCGCACCAGCACGAATTTGGGGTGTCCCGCACGGGCGACGGCGCCGGAGCGCAGTGGCCCGTAGTCCACGAACCGGCGGTTGTCCGGGTCGACGAGCGAGTCCTCCCACACCTCCGTGCCCTGGTAGACGTCCGGGATGCCGGGGCCGAGCAACTGCACGGCCTTGGCGACCAGCGAGTTGTCGCGGCCGGCCGGGGCGATGCGCTCGACGAACGGCCCCAGCAGCCCGCCGCCGGAGTCGATCAGCGTGTCGATCCACCGGTGCACACCGGACTCGAAGTCGGCGTCCTGATCGGTCCAGGTGGTGTGCACGGCGGCCTCACGCAGGGCCTTGTCGGCGTAGTCGTGCAGGCGCGACCGCAGGTCGTCTGTGGGCCCGCCCAGCTCGGGCCAGACGCCCACAATCACCTGGAGGAGGAAGTAGCCCGCGTCCTCGGCGGGCGGCGGGAACTCGTCGAACACGCGCGTGACGAGGTCGGCCCACTCCTCGGGGAGCTGCGAGAGCACCGAGATCCGGGCGCGGACGTCCTCTCCGCGCTTGGTGTCGTGGGTGCTCAGCGCCGTCATCGCCAGCGGGGTGGAGCGGGCCCGTTCGGCCATGGCGAGGTGGAACGCCTCGACGGGCATCCCCATCCGGCCGGGCGAGCCGCCGACCTCGTTGAGCGAGACCAGTCGCGCGAGCCGGTAGAACAGCCGGTCCTCCTCGGCCTTGGCGGTGGCGGCGCCGGTGACCTGCGCGAGCCGGGTCGAGGCCTCGCCGCCGCGGGCCAGTGCTGCGGCGACGAGCCCCAGGGCGGGCACCAGTTCGGGCCGGTCGCGGCGCAGTCCCCCCAGGATCGTGGGCAGGGTGCCGCGCAGGACGGGGTAGTCGGCCCGGTAGTACGGCGTGCGCGCGACGACGGAGATCAGCGTCTCCCGGAGGGCGGCCTCGTCGACGTCGTCGCTCGCCGGGCCGTCCAGCCCGACCGCCACCTCGCGACGAACCGCGCGCGCCAACCTCGCGAGCTCGGGCGCCAGGTCCTCCGCCACGATCTGCCGTTTGACCTCGGCGGACTGCGCGTGCACCTGCTCCTCGT
Organism: Dietzia sp. Die43; assembly: GCF_024519835.1. Taxonomy (NCBI): domain Bacteria; kingdom Bacillati; phylum Actinomycetota; class Actinomycetes; order Mycobacteriales; family Dietziaceae; genus Dietzia; species Dietzia sp. Die43. The sequence continues at coordinate 79,690 of NZ_JALJRF010000018.1, forward strand.
CACCGGGGTCGCCGGTGTACCGCCGGGCGAGCTCGGACAGCCGGGCCTCGCCGGAGGCGTCGACGAGCAGCTGATCGATGAACCGCAGGGCGTCGTAGCCGGTGGTGCCGTCGACGGGCATGGCGGGTTCGAGGACCTCGGGTGGGGTCGATTCGGTACCGGGCGCGAGGATCTTCTCGACCAGCAGGACGCGGTCGTCGCCGGCGAGTGCCCGCAGCCGCCGCGCGTACCCGACCGGGTCGGACAGTCCGTCGGGGTGGTCGACGCGGATGGCGTCGACGAGGTCCTCCTCGCACCAGCGCCGCACCTCGGCGTGTGTGGCCTCGAAGACCTCGGGGTCCTCCTGGCGCAGCCCGGCGAGCCCGGTGACGGTGAAGAACCGCCGGTAGCCCAGCAGCGGCTCGCGCCAGTGGACGAGCCGGTAGTGCTGGCGGTCGTGGACCTCGCGGGCGGTGCCGTCCCCGGTGCCGGGGGCCACCGGGAACCGGTGGTCGTAGAAGTGCAGCTCGGCCTCGCCGGAGGGCGAGTCTCCGGGGGCGACGACGACGAGGTCCGCCACATCGTCCGGTGTCCCCAGGACGGGGATCGCGATCCTGCCGTCGGCCCCGTTCGCCTCCTCGGTGTCGAAGTCGAAGAACGAGAAGTGCGGCGAGTCGGGGCCCCGCCTCAGCGCGTCCCACCACCACGGGTTGGCGGCCGGCTCGTCCACACCGAGGTGGTTCGGGACGATGTCCACCACCAGGCCCAGCTCGTGGGCCCGGCACGCCGCGCGAAGGGAGCGCAGTGCGTCGATCCCGCCGAGTTCGGCCGAGACGGTGGTGGGGTCCACGACGTCGTAGCCGTGGGTGGAGCCGGGAGTGGCGGTCATGACGGGCGAGAGGTACACCGCGCCCACGCCGAGGTCGGCCAGGTAGGGCACGAGCTCCTCGGCGTCGGCCAGGGTGAAGCCTCGGCCGTCGGGGTCCGAGGCGGGGGTGCGCAGCTGGAGGCGGTAGGTGCTCGCCAGCGCGGCGCCCCGGCTCGGCCCGGCCCCGGCCCCGGTCCCTGTCTCGTCCTCGGCGGCCATGCTCAGCTGACCTTGCGCAGCACGATCGTGCCGCGGTCGGCCACGGTGATGGTGCCGTCCGAGCTTAACTCGTCCGCGCGCTCCTCGAGATGGTCGGCGGTGTCCAGGACGACCTCCCACTTCTCGGCGTAGTCGGCGCCGAGCAGGGAGAACTCGATGGGCTCGTGGTGGGCGTTGAACAGCATGAGGAACGAATCGTCCACGATCCGCTGACCGCGCACGTCCGGCTCGTGGATCCCCTCACCGTTGAGGTACACGGCCATGGACTTTCCGAACCCGGAGTCCCAGTCCTTACTGGTCATCTCCGAGCCCTCCGGGGTGAACCACCCGATGTCCTGCGGTTCCTCCTCACCCCGCAGCGGGGAGCCGAAGAACCGGCGGCGACGGAACACGGGGTGGTCCTTGCGCAGCTGGACCAGGTTCCGGGTGAAATCCAGGAGGTCCTGCTTCTCCTCGTCCAGGTCCCAGTCCATCCAGGAGATCTCGTTGTCCTGGCAGTAGACGTTATTGTTGCCGCCCTGGGTGCGGGCGATCTCGTCGCCGTGGGCGATCATCGGCGTGCCCTGCGACAGGATCAACGTGGTGAGGAGGTTGCGCCGCTGGCGGTGGCGCAGCTGGACGATCTCGGGGTCGTCGGTGGGGCCCTCGACCCCGCAGTTCCAGGAGCGGTTGTGGCTCTCGCCGTCGTTGCCGTCCTCACCGTTGGCGTCGTTGTGCTTCTCGTTGTAGCTCACCAGGTCGTTGAGCGTGAACCCGTCGTGGGCGGTGACGAAGTTGATCGACGCGTTGGGACGACGACCGGTGTGCTCGTACAGGTCCGAGGACCCTGTCAGGCGCGAGGCGAACTCGCCCAGGGTCGCGGGCTCGCCGCGCCAGAAGTCGCGCACCGTGTCGCGGAACTGGCCGTTCCACTCGGTCCACAGCGGTGGGAAGTTGCCCACCTGGTAGCCGCCCTCGCCGACGTCCCACGGTTCGGCGATGAGCTTGACCTGGCTGACGATGGGGTCCTGCTGGACGAGGTCGAAGAACGAGGACAGCCGGTCGACGTCGTGCAGGCCGCGCGCCAGGGCGGAGGCGAGGTCGAAGCGGAACCCGTCGACGTGCATGTCGAGGATCCAGTAGCGCAGCGAGTCCATGATGAGCTGCAGGGAGTGCGGGTGCCGGACGTTGAGCGTGTTCCCGGTGCCCGTGTAGTCCATGTAGTGCTGCTCGTCGCCCTCGACCAGCCGGTAGTAGGCCTGGTTGTCGATACCGCGGAAGCCGATGGTGGGGCCCATGTGGTTGCCCTCGGCGGTGTGGTTGTAGACCACGTCGAGGATCACCTCGATATCGGCTTCGTGGAACGCCTTGACCATGGCCTTGAACTCGCTGACCGCGTCGCCGGGCCGGTCGGAGAACGCGTACTCGTTGTGGGGCGCCAGGAACCCGAAGCTGTTGTAGCCCCAGTAGTTGCGCAGGCCCATGTCGATGAGTCGTTGATCCTGCATGAACTGGTGCACCGGCATGAGTTCGATGGCGGTGACGCCCAGGTCGGTGAGGTAGTCGATGATCGCCGGGTGGGCCATCCCCGCGTAGGTGCCGCGCATCTCGGCGGGGATGTCCGGGTGCGTCGCGGTCATGCCCTTGACGTGCGCCTCGTAGATCACCGTGTTGTGGTACTCGTGCCCGGGGGCGCGGTCGTTGCCCCAGTCGAAGTACGGGTTGATCACGACGGTGGTCATGGTGTGCCCGAGGGAGTCGTCGGTGTTGCGCTCGTCCGGGTTGTCGAGGTCGTAACTGTGCAAACTCGGGTCCCCGTCGAAGGAGCCGTCGAAGGCCTTGCCGTACGGGTCCATGAGCAGCTTGGACGCGTCACACCGCAGCCCGTCGGAGGGTTCGTACGGACCGTGGACGCGGAACCCGTACCGCTGACCGGGCGTCACGCCGAACAGGTAGCAGTGCCAGATGTGGTAGTCGACCTCGACGAGCTCGATACGCTGTTCGCCGCCGTCGTCGTCGATCAGACAGAGCTCCACGCGCTCGGCGACCTCTGAGAACAGGGAGAAGTTCGTGCCGGTGCCGTCGTAGGTGGCCCCCAGCGGGTAGGGGGTACCGGGCCAGGCTCGGATGAGCTCCGGGGCGGACTGCGTCTCGTCGTCTTGGGTCACCCGACCCAGGGTAGTGCCTGAGGGCCGTCCGGACGTGGCCGTGCAGGCGGAGGCGGGTCGTGGGCTCCGTCGGCCACCCGCAAGCAGGTCACCGCCGGCCGTTCACCGCCAGCTGTTCACCACCAGCCGGTCGCGGGCCCCAGCTGACGCGCCAGCTCCCCGGAGGCGGACCGGACCCACGAACCCGAGAGGTGGTGGGAGTCGTGGTAGACGATCACGTTGCCCACCACGGCGGGGCAGTCCTCGGGGTCGCACAGGCCGTCGGTGAGGTCGAGCAGCCGCACCGAGTCGAGGCCCGCGGCGGCGATCGCGGCGGGGGTGATCGGGGAGATGGAGCGCTCCCGCGGCATGCCGCACTCTTCCGGGGTGCCGCCGGCGCCGAGGCAGTCGCTGGCGCGGATGGGTCCGCGTCCCTGGTTGAGCCACGGGGTGTCGCGGATGGCGATGACGCCGATGCCCTGCTCGCCGAGCGCGCGCCACAGGTCGACGTATTGGCGCGGCGTGACGTCGGGGCCCACGACCCCGACCGGGCGGGTGGCCGTGGTGAACACGAAGTCGGGATCCAGTCCGACGAGGGCGGCGAGTGCCTCCGGGGTCCACTCCGCGCAGCTCTCGTACAGCGGTTCGTCGCCGTCGGAGACCGAGGCGTCGAGCGTGAGGGGGCAGCCCATCTTGAGGACGGTGACCACCCGGAAGCCGTAATGCCGGCCGACCTCGTCGAGGCCGCTGATCCAGTGTTCGGCGTGCGACCCGCCCGTGAGCGCGATGGTGCGGGGGGAGGTGACGTCGCCGTACACGCACATCTCGACCTCCGTCGACTCGAAGGTCGAGATGCAGCCGTCCATGGTGCTGGCGGGGAGGTCATTGCCGACCTGGAGCAGGGAGGGTACGTAGGGGGCGTCGTCGGGTGCGGGGACGCCCTCGAAGAACGCCCGCGCTCCGGGGTGGTCCGGGTCGGTGAGGGAGTCGACGTACGGGACGGACGAACGGGAGCCGGAGGTGGCGCTCCACCAGCTGACGGTCCCCAGGCTGGCGACGACGGCGACGACGACGACGACGCTCGCCCCCACGAATCGCTTCTGCTCACGGGCCGAACGGGCCGGGCCGCCCCGCTGCCGGTCGCGTGCCGCCGCCGCCGGGGTGGTGCGTCCCCGCGCCCGGCTGGCCATGCGGAGCGGGCGCTCGACGTACTTCTCGGTGAGGAGCGCCAGCACGAGCGAGACGACGATGATGGTCAGGCCGGAGACCAGCGTGATCTCGGCTTCGCGGTCGTGGGACAGCCACAGGATGAGCAGCGGCCAGTGCCACAGGTACAGCGAGTAGGAGATGTCGCCGAGCCGCCGGAACACCCGTCCGGACAGGAGCCAGGTGACGGGGTCCTTGGCCGGGGTGGCGCGCTGCCCGACCGGGAGGTTGCCGCCGAGGATGATGAGCAGGGCGCCGCCGATGGGGTACCAGGCGAGCGGGCCGGGGAAGTGGGCGGCGCCGTCGAAGAAGAAGCCGGTGCTCACCACCAGGAAGAGTCCGGCGACGGTGGTGAGCAGCCGCAGGGGCCACGGCAGGACGATTCCGGCCAGCAGGATGGCCACCAGGCCGCCGATGAGCAGTTCCCACATGCGGGCGCCGGTGTCGTAGTAGTTCCACGCCTGATTGTCGGCCTGTCCGAGGACGGCCCACCACACCGAGGCGGCGGTGCCCGCGGCGACGATGCCCACGAGAAGCCATTTCGGAGTGCCCCTGCGGACGATCAGGCGCCAGAGGGCGGTCCCGCCCAGGATCACCGCCAGGGCGACCACATAGAACTGGCCCTGCACGGACATGGACCACAGGTGCTGCAGCGGGGAGATGGTCGCGTCGGCGGCGACGTAGTCGGACGCGGTCAGCGCCAGTTCCCAGTTCTGGTAGTACAGCAGCGAGGCGACGGTCTGCTCGAAGATCGTCGACCATTGGGTGGGCGGCTTGACGAGCACCGTGCCCAGCACGGTGGCGGCGATCGTCACCACCAGCGCCGGGTACAGCCTGCGGACAAGCCGCTTCAGGTGGGGAAGCGGGGAGAGCGGCGTGCCGGGGTCGCCGGCGCCGCGCAGGAGCGAGCCGAGGAAGAAGAAGCCGGACAGGGTGAGGAAGACGTCCACGCCGCCGGAGACGCGGCCCATCCAGATGTGGAAGACCACCACCAGCGCGATCGCGAGGCCACGCAACCCGTCGATGTCGTGTCGGTAGGCCATCTTCCCGCGGCGCCGCCCAGCGGGCGCGGGAGGAGAGATGGTGGCCACTGGCGGGTACTTCCTGACGTGTCGTCCGGTGGGTCGGTGGGGGCCCGGCCCGGCGTCCGGGCACCGTGCCGTACACCGGCGGAGCCGGGTCCGATTACACCACAACGGGTCGGCACCACCGGCGTTGGTACAGTCCGTGCGCATGACCAGCCCGTCGTCGACATCGTCGTCCCCGCCGTCGTCGACCACGGCCCCGCACCGCGGCGGTGCGGCCCGATTCGCGGCGTCGACCCTGCTCGGCGTGGTGGGCCCGTTCGTGGTCGCGCTGCTGCTGTGGATCGTCGCGGCGCCCCGGGCGGAGCTGTTGTCGGTCGGTGACGGCCGGGGTCTCCGGCTACCGGACTCGGGGGTGGACGGTGGCAGCCAGCTGCTCGTGTTCATTGTCCTGTCGGGGTTCGCGACCGTGTGTGCGGTCATGGTCCTGTGGCGGCGTCACCCGCACCTGCGGCGGCCGGATGGCGTCCCGGCGCTCGTGCTGCTGCCGGGTGTGGCCTGCGCGATCGCGGCTGCGGCCGCGACGCCTCTGGCAGACGTGGTCGCGGCGCCCCCGGACGACGTCCCCTACGGCGAGGTGGTCCGGCAGGCTCCGGCGGTCGGGAGTCTGTTCTTCGACCGCATGGTCTTCGGCACGTCCGGCCCGTCATGGGACTGGTTCCCGCCGGGTCTCGACTGGGTGGTGTTCGGGGTGATGATCGCGGCGTTCACGGTGGCGGTGCTGGCGTACCTCGACGACCCCGAGGCACCCGTCAGCCCACCCCCGCCGGCGGCCGCAGCGTAGCGAACTGGTCGGTGATCCGGAGGCGCCGTTCTGCGAACGTGTACAGCGCCGCCGGCCGGCCGCCCGTGGGCCCGGGGGGAGCGCTGCGTCCGCACCGCACGAGCTCACCGCGGCGGGTCAGGACGCGCTGGAGGTTGGTCGGGTCCACCGGGTGGCCGAGGGCGGCGCCGTAGAGCTGCGCGAGGTGCGACAGCGTGAACTCCACGGGCGCCAGGGCGAACCCCAGGGTGGAATACGAGAGCTTGGCGGCGAGGCGGGCGCGGGCGCGGGCGACGATCTCGGCGTGGTCGTAGACGGTGTCGGGGAGATGGTCGACCCGGAACCAGGCGGTGTCGTCGGGGATGGCGGGATCCGCATCGCTGGGCAGGACACCGAGGAATCCGGAGGCGAACACGCGCCGGCCGGGTATGCGGGCGGGGTCCGAGAATTCCGCGACCGATTCCAGGTGGCTGAGCGAGCGCACGTCGACCTTCTCGGCGAGCTGCCGGGTGGCGGAGGCGGGCAGGTCCTCGTCGTCGCGGACCTCACCGCCGGGTAGCGCCCACCGGCCGGCGGCCGGCCCGAGCGAGTGCTGCCACAGCATCACGTGGAGCGCCGGTGCAGTGGAGCCGGGGGTCGGCCGGACCTGGGTCACCACGACGAGCACCTCGTGACCGGTGTTACACTGCATCATGTTTTCGATTGTAAGTCGAAAACGGGGCCGGTGGCGTATCGGCCCGGAGAAACGACCCGGGAGGGGGCAGCGATGAGCACTGCCACAGGACACGGCACGACGGTCGCGCCGCGGCCGGACACCACCGTCGGGCGGCTCGACTCGCCCCTGGCCGCGAGGATCCGCCATGACGGCTCGGTGTACACGGGCGTCGAGCCCGACTCGGAGTGGGCCGCCGAGATCCGCCGCCTCGCCGCCGAGCGCGACGCGGTGATCCTCGCCCACAACTACGAGGTCCCCGCCATCCAGGACATCGCCCACCACGTGGGGGACTCCCTGGCCCTGTCGCGCATCGCCGCGGAGGCCGAGCAGTCGACCATCATCTTCTGCGGCGTCCACTTCATGGCGGAGACCGCCAAGATCCTCTCCCCGGACAAGACCGTCCTCATCCCCGACGAGGCCGCGGGCTGCTCACTGGCCGATTCCATCACCGCCGAGCAGTTGGCCGAGTGGAAGTCCGAGCACCCGGACGCCGTGGTGGTCTCCTACGTCAACACCACCGCCGCGGTGAAGGCCCTCACCGACATCTGCTGCACGAGCTCCAATGCGGTCGAGGTCGTCGAGTCGATCGACCCGGGCCGCGAGGTGCTGTTCCTTCCCGACCAGTTCCTCGGTGCGCACGTCCGGCGCAAGACGGGCCGCGAGAACGTCCTCGTGTGGGCGGGCGAGTGCCACGTCCACGCGGCGATCAACGGTGACCAGCTCACCGCCAAGTCGGAGGCCCACCCGGGTGCCGAGCTGTTCGTCCACCCCGAGTGCGGCTGCGCGACGAGCGCCCTGCACCTGGCCACCGAGGGTGCGGTCCCCGCCGATCAGGTCAAGATCCTGTCCACCGGAGGGATGGTCGACGCCGCCCGCGCCTCGGGGGCCAGCGAGGTCCTCGTGGCGACCGAGATCGGGATGATCCACCAGCTGCGCAAGGCCGCGCCCGAGATCGACTTCCTGCCGGTCAACGACCAGGCCAGCTGCCCCTACATGAAGATGATCACCCCGGCCGCGCTCCTGCGCGCCCTCGTCGAGGGTGCCGACGAGGTGCACGTCGATCCCGCCACGGCCGAGGCCGCGCGCGGGTCCGTCGAGCGGATGATCGCCATCGGCAACCCGGGGTCGGGGGAGTGAGCGGCGCTGCACCCGGGGCCGACGACGACGAGCTCTTCGATCCCGACACCCGTGCGGACGCCCTGATCGCGGTCCGTCGTGCCCTCGAGGAGGACCTGCGATACGGCCCGGATGCCACGTCGCTGGCGACGGTGCCCGCGGACGCCCGTGCCACGGCCCGCCTCGCGACCCGCTCCGACGGCGTGGTGGCCGGGCTGCCGCTGATCGAGATGGTCCTGGCCGAGGTGCTCGGCCGGGCCGAGCCGGGGCGGGCGGATTTCTCGGTGACGCGCCACGCCCGCGACGGAGACCGCGTCTCGGCCGGCGACGTGGTGGCCGAGATCAGCGCCCCGACACTCGGTCTGCTCACCGCCGAGCGGACCCTGCTCAACCTCGTCTGTCACCTGTCGGGGGTGGCGACCGCGACCCGGGCGTGGGCCGACGAGCTCGCCGGCACGGACTGCGCCGTCCGCGACACCCGCAAGACCATGCCCGGCATGCGACTGCTGCAGAAGTACGCGGTGCGCTGCGGCGGCGGGGTCAACCACCGACTGGGCCTCGGCGACGCGGTGCTGGTCAAGGACAACCACGTGGTGGCCGCCGGCGGGGTGCTCCCGGCGTTGGCCGCGGTCCGCGAGCGCTTCCCCGACCTGCCCTGCGAGGTCGAGGTGGACTCCCTGGAGCAGCTCGACCAGATGTTGGACGCGGGCGTGGACCTGGTCCTGCTGGACAACTTCCCCGTCTGGCAGACCCAGATCGCGGTCCAGCGCCGCGACACGGTCTCACCGGCCACCCGGCTGGAGTCCAGCGGCGGGCTGACCCTCGACGCGGCCGCCGACTACGCCCGCTGCGGGGTGGAGTTCCTGGCCGTGGGGGGCCTGACCCACTCCGTCGCGGTGCTCGATCTGGGGCTGGACATGTGAGGTACGCCCCACCGCCGCCTTCGGGCTCGGGCGACGGGCCGCGGTCCGCGTAAAGTCGAGGACCATGACGGGGTTCTGGGACTCAGGCGAGAAGAGCACGGCATCGGAACGACGATTGCAGCGGATGGAGGAAGCCCGCCGCCGCGTGGAGGCCGGGGAGAACTCCTCGCCGCCGCCTCCGCCCGCACCCGCCAGGAGCACCCGGCCGACTCGGTCCGCCCGCGCCGCCAAGGCCCCGACCGTCGATCCGCTCGCGGTGACCGGCGCGCAGTTCGCGGTGTGGCGCAGCGTCCAGCACTTCTGCAGCACCGACTCGACGCCCGACGCCCGCGGCGCGAACCTCGACCTCTTGGTCGCCTGGTCCGACTCGATCCAGCCGTTCCGGCTCCGGCAGCGCATCGTCGCCCGCCTGGACAACGAGGGCGCCTGGCTGCCCGTCTGCTACGCCAAGGACGGCGCCCGCGAGCCCATCACGCAGGCCCAGGCGGAGCGCTACCGGGAGGCCCGGATCGGTGAGACCACCCTGTCCGGCGGGGCCCAGAAGCCGCTCAAGGACACCGACCACCCGGACGAGACGCTCACCCTGTAGTCGTCCCTGTCGCGCCCCGACCCCGCCGGCCGGGGGTCAGCGGTCCCCGAGCGCGAACCGCCGCCCCTCGGGCTGCGGGCCCGTCGCGAGGACGATCTCCTCGGCTCCCGCCTTCGCGGCCGCCGCGTCGGTGGTCTCCTTGGCGGCGGTGACCTCGTCGTCGTCGAAGTCTCTTCCGGTACGTCCCGCAGTGCCATCTCCCGCAGTGCCATCACCCGGCCCGCCTCCGGCAGGGTCCCCCTCGCCGGTGGCGCGGACCATCTCGCCGTCGCCGGGCAGGGGATCGACGGCCACGATCGCCCCCTCGTCCAGCAGGTCGATGATGGCCGTGCGCGCGGCGCGGGCGTAACGCAGGTTCCGCAGGGCCGGGGTGTCGGAGTCGGGCGCGGACGGGTCCACGTCGACCAGCCGCAGCGGCTCGCCCGACGGCGCCTCGTACGCCTCGCAGACGGATTCGACGAGCTCGTCGAGCGCCAGACTGTCCCGCTCGCCGAGCTTGTCCACGATGATCATGCGGGCACGCTCCAGCGCCGGCGCCTCGGGCTCGGTCGCGCTGTCGATGGCGGTTCGGATGGTCTCGAGTGAGGTCATACCCCGAGCCTGCCAGCCCGGGCGACGACGTGCAGCCGGTCAGCAGGGCCGGTGGGCGTCGTGTACCTCCGATACCACCGTCACCACCACGTCCTCGATCTTCCAGCTCAGCTCCGCCAGCCTCCGGCGCACGTCCGCGAGCCGCTCGACGGTGATCTCCCGGCCGCGGGCCGGGACGAGGAACGCCTCGACGTGGAAGACGTGCCCCTCGTCGCGTACCCGCGCGCCGTGGTCATCCGCCCAGTCGACGCCCGCCAGCAGTTCGTCGATCCGGTACACGAGCGGGTGCGGGTCCGTGCCGTCGAACCGGGTGGGTCGCGCATCGGCGAGTCCCTCGATCGCCCCGCGCAGGTTTGACCACCCGTCCCGGACGATCGACGCACTCACCACGAGCGCCGCCACCGCGTCCGCCCACCACAGGCCGAGCGAGATGCCCAGCACACCGACGATGGTGGCCAGTCCGGTCTTCCAGTCGGCGCGGTTCATGTCGGCGTCGGCGTAGAGCACCTTGTCGTGCAGCGCCTCGGCGGGACCGGTCTTCATGCGACCGAGGATGAGCGGCCCGACGACGGACAACGCCATCACCGCGATCATCAGCCACCCGGACCAGATCACCTGCCCGCCGATCACCACGACCCCCATCGGTGGGCGTTCACGGGTCAGCAGAGACGTTCCGGAGTCGACGACGAGGAACGCCCCCATCGCGAGCAACGCCACCCCCGCGACGAGGTGCCCGATCCCGACGGAGCGGTGCATACCGTAGGGGAAGCGGGCGGTCGGCGGCATGCGGGAGACCCGGATCGCCACGAGGAAAGCGATCGGCGGGAGCAGCGACAGCGAGTCCTCGATCCACGCGGCCTTCATCGCCTGCGACTGACCCGACACCGCGTACACCGCGGCGACGGTCACGGTCATCACCGCGAGGGTGGCCCACTCCAGGCGGATCGCCCGGCGCAGCGCTGCCCGTTGCTCGACGGGCAGGTCGTCGCGACCGAGCCCCGAGGCCCCGCCCGCCACCGCGCGTTCGCCCCGGCCCCCGGCCCTCTCGTCACTCACGATGCACCCCCGGCCTCGGCGAGGTAGGTCTCCAACGCCACCAGCAGCGCGTTCTCCCCGAGCGGAGTGGCCATCACCATCTTCTCGGTATCCCCGTCCGGGGTGATCTCCTCGGTGTACGGCCTCGTCAGTGCGACCTCCTTCTCCCACGGCGAGTCGGAGGTCAGCCCACCCACGACCACATCGAGGTCACCGTGGGCCATCGCCATTGCCAGTTCGCTCTCCGCGCCCGGCGTCCACTCGACGTCCGCGGCGTGGGCTTCGGCGAAACCGGTGACGAGGTCGACCTCCCGACCGGCGACGCGGCCGTCGTCGTACACCTCGGTCCACGGTGGGTTCTCCGACACGCCCACCCGGAGCACGCCGTCGGTGATGCGCGCGAGGCTGCCGTCGGTGTCCTTGGGTATGGGTCCGCCGCATGCGGCCGCGAGGGTGGTGACGGCGGAGGTGAGAACAACGGCGACGACGCTGCGGGCGGTCGTCGACACCGGGCTGCGGGACGGACGACGCACGACGAGATGGCTTCGGACCTGCACGATTCCCCCTCCGCGTGGAGCAGTTCAGGACGAGAGTTCCACCAGGACGCCGGGGATCTCGGCCAGCAGTTCGCGGGCGAGGAAGCCGGTCGCACCGATCCGGGCGGACAATCGTTCCCCTGCCCGCCCATGGCTGTGGGTCGCCCACGCGGCGGCCTGGGCGGGTTCGGCGCCCCGGGCGAGCAGCCCGCCGATGAGCCCGGCCTTGACGTCACCCGATCCCGAGATCCCCAGCCCGAACGAACCGGTCTCGTCCCGCCAGAGTCGGCCGTCCGGGGCGGCGATCCACGACGTCGCGGTGCCGGTCACCACCACGGCCCCCGCGCGCTCGGCCAGCGCCACGGCGTGTCCCGGGGTGTCGGCCTCCACGTCGTCCTCCAGCACGTCGAGGGTCCGGGCGAGCTCTTTGGGGTTGGGGCTGAGGACCGCGCGGCCGTCGAGGTGGGCGAGTCCGCCGGGGTTCTCGGTGACGTAGGCCATCCCCAGCGCGTCAAGCACGAGGGTGGTGTCCAGCCGGGGCACGACGTCCGAGAGCAAGTCCACCGCTGCGACCTTCTCGCAGATCCCGGGGCCGAGCACCACGGCGTCACACCGCTCGGCGAGCTCGACGATCGTGTCCGCCCCCGCGGCGGTGAGTTCACCGGCGTCGTCCTCGGGCAGACCGATCGATTTCGACTCGGGGATGTGGATCGCCAGCGACGACGACACCGACCCGGCGGTGGCGATCTGTAGTTTGCCGGCCCCGCACCGCAGCGTCGCCTCGGCGGCCAGCAGCACAGCGCCCGGGGTGGACCTGCTGCCACCGACGACCAGCACCCGCCCGCGGCCCTCCTTTCCACCACCGGGGGAGGGGAGCGCCCAGTCCCGCAGCGCATGGTGCGAGAGGACCGACTCGCTGCTCACCTCGCCGCTCATCTCGCCGCCTCCTCGTTCCCTGAAGGCGACTCCCGCGTGGTGGGCGCATGGCCGCGCTCCACGGCCGTCGTGTCGGCATAGCTATGCAGCTCGAGCCCAGCGCTGCCGGGGTGGTGCCCCACCAATTCGTGCCGCCCCGGGCGGTGCTGCCTCGGTGCGAGCTGCCGCTGGCGATAGATCGTCACCGAGCAGTTGGGCAGCGGGTCCTCGCGGTCGACCCGGAGGACCTCCTCTTCGGCCAACTGCTCCAAGGCAACCCGGAAACACATGATCACGGCCTGGTGGCTGAAGACGCAGACCCGCTCGCCCGCGTACTGCTGCCGGAGGTCCGTCAGCAGGTACCGCACGCGCAGCAACACGTCGGTCCAGCTCTCACCACCCGGCGGGCGGTAGTAGAACTTGCCGATCCGGTCCCGTCGCTCGGCCTCCTCCGGGTACCGCTGCCGGATGCCCCGGCCGGTGAACCCGTCGAGGATCCCCAGGTCGCGCTCCCGAAGTCGCTCGTCGGTGAGCAGCCCGGGGCCACCCGCCCGGCCGCCCGGTGAGATGTCGCCGGCCGCCTCGAGCGCAGCCGTGGCGGTGTCCGCCGCACGGCGATAGGGCGAGGTCAGCCACACCGTCGGCCGGGCGTCCTCGGGCAATCCGCCGAGCCAGGCGCCCACTGCCCGAGCCTGTCCCACTCCCGACTCCGACAGCGGGGTGTCGGCATCACGGTGGTCCAGGTCGAGACGGTGGGCACCGGCGGCACGGGCGTTGTCATTGGCGACGTTGCCCACGCTCTGACCGTGGCGGACCAGGAGGAGTCCGGCGAGTTCCGTCACGGCTCGAGGACCACCTTCACGGCGCCGTCCTCCTTCTTCTGGAACATTTCGTACGCGCGGGGCGCATCGGCCAGCGGGAGCCGGTGGGTGGCGAAGTCGTCGACGCCCAGCGGATCGTCGTCGGTGAGCAGCGGCATGATCTCCGGAACCCAGCGCTTGACGTTGGCTTGGCCCATCTTCAGGGTGATCTGCTTGTCGAACAACGTCAGCATCGGAATGGGATCGGCGGTGCCTCCGTACACGCCCGAGAGCGAGATGGCCCCACCGCGGCGCACGATGTCGATCGCCCCGTAGAATGCCCCGAGGCGGTCCACCCCGGCGTGCTCCATCATCTTCTTGCCGAAGAACTTCGGCATCAGCCCGACGGCGGCGTGCGCAGCGCTGGCGATCGGCGAGCCATGCGCCTCCATCCCCACCGCGTCGATCACGGAATCGGGCCCGCGGCCGTCGGTCATGTCGCGGATCGCATCGCCGATCTCGCCGGGAACGTCGGTCGGATCGAGGACCTCCACCCCCCGGTGGGCCTGACGGGCCCGGCGCTCGGCCACCGGGTCCACGCCGATCACACGGTGACCACGGTGGGCGGCGATCCGCGCGGCCATGTCCCCGATGGGCCCGAGGCCCAGCACGACGACCGTGCCGCCGTCGGGGATCTCGGCGTACTCGACGGCCTGCCACGCGGTGGGAAGGACGTCGGACAGGTAGAGGTAGCGGTCATCGGAGTGCTCGTGCGGCACCTTGATGTGGGTGTTCTGGGCCTGCGGCACGCGCAGGTACTCGGCCTGACCGCCGGAGACGCTGCCGTACAACTCCGAATAGCCGAACAGCGCGGCGCCCGTACCCTGGTCTCGGACCTGGGTGGTCTCACACTGGGTGTTCAGGCCCTTGTCGCACATGTAGCAGTGGCCGCAGGAGATCTGGAAGGGCATCACCACGCGGTCCCCGGGCTTGAGCCCGGTCACCTCGGCGCCGACCTCCTCGACGATTCCCATGGGCTCGTGGCCGAGGATGTCGCCCTCGTTCATGAAAGGACCCAGCACCTCGTACAGGTGTAGATCCGATCCGCAGATGTTGGTGCTCGTGATCTTGACGATCGCGTCGGTGGGCTCCTGGATCTTCGGATCAGGAACGTCCTCGACGCGGACGTCGCGCTTGCCGTGCCAGGTGACTGCCTTCATGTGCGGGGCTCCTCTCTGGTCGTGCCATGCGCGTTCACGCATGCCTCCGACGGTAATAACGGAGGGCGGCGTCCGCATCCGGTAGCGGACGGGCACGGGTCGCCGCGGCCAGAGGTCAGCCCAGTGCGCGTAGGACGTCGGCGCGAGTAGCCAACAGATCGGTGAAAGGCTGGACACCTCGAGCGACCCGACCGAGCTCGTCACTTGCTGACCCGGAGGTCGGCCGGGTCGGGGACGGGGTCAACGAATGAGCAGCGGAATGTGTTGTTCATCAGCGGTGTTGGCCCCGTGGTGGCCGAGCAGGGATGACTCCATCTTCTCGAGCTGTGTACGCGCGAGAATCACTCCTCCGGCGGCGATGCCGATGACGTCGCCCAGACGATCGGCGTGGTCTCGGTCGGGTCCGAAGAGGTGCTCGTCGAGTGCCTGCTCGCGACTGATCACCCGGGCTCGCCCGGCCAACTCTGATCGCCACGTGTCCAGGACATCGGCGGCCGATCCCGGTCGCGCGTAGACGTGTCGCACTCGGGGCTCGCCGGCAACGGTCTCGACGTCGGCGAGCAGCGTCGGCGTCGCGTCTATGTCGACAACGGTTTCAGCAGTGACCATCCCGTGGTCTGCCGTCAAGATGAGCCTGCAGTCGCGGGGCAGGTCAGTGGCGAGGTCAGCGACGCACCTGTCCACTGCGCGCAGGGACTGCAGCCACTCGGGAGACCCTGGCCCGTGGACATGGCCGATGAGATCGAGGTCGCCGAAGTAGGCGTAAGCGAACCGTCGAGCGCGAGATGGCTGACTGAAGGTGTCGAGTATTCCCTGGCGGACTTCGTCAAGGGTGCTCGCCGCCCGATAGTCGCCTCCCGCCCGGAACGCTGCGCGGGTCAGTCCCGACTCGCGAAAATCCTCTCGCATGACGTAGGTGACATCGACCCGGTCAGCGGCAAGCAGCTCTAGAATGCTCGGCTGTTGTTGAACCTGTCGGGGCGGGAAGCGATCCATCGCCGAGGGGCCGCTCGACGATTCGACCGTCCACCGCAATGGATTGAACAACGCTGGCGGACCGCCGGACTCGCCGGAGATCCGGAAGCTGTATCCCACGATGCCGTGTTTGGAACACGGAGCACCCACCGCGAGGCTGGTCAGGCTGGTCGCAGTTGTCGAGGGAAAACCTGCGCAAATCATGCGGCTGGTCATCGCGGCGAGGGTGGGGGCCTCCTCGGCGTGCTGTCGGATGAGCTCCGCACCAAGCCCGTCGATGAGTACGAGTACTGCGTCCCGAGCCGGCGGTAGGTGCAGGGGGTTGCGAAGGTCAAGCCCCAGGGCCGCAGCAACTGACGGCATGACGTCGGCCAGTGAACCGTCAGACGGGTTGGCGGGGATCGCGCTCATCTCCTCACCATCCCCCAAGACCCGCTCGGAGTGGGGGAAATCCGTGCCCCCAGGAGGTTCGGTTCACTCGGTGCGGCCATCGTGGTGTCAGAAGGGTGGTGGGTCGATGAGTTCGTCGAGGCGTTCGTGGAGTAGGGCGCGGATGCCTTTTTCGATGTCGCTGTGGTGGGGTTTGTTGCGGGCCCACCAGCGGCTGGCGCTCTCGGGGGTGGCGCTGGCGGGGGTGGCTTTCTCGGGCGTGGTGTCGGTGGCCGCGCCGGTGCTGGCGCTGGCGGCGTCTGTGCATGTGCCGGTCCCGGTGGCCTTGCCGGTCCTGGCGCCCGTCCCGGTGCCGGGGACGGGTGGGGTGGGGTCAAAGGTGCGGGCGCGTTCGGTGTTGCGGCGTTCGGTGCGGTGGCGGGCCGCGCGGCGCGACCAGAACGTCGGCTCGGCGTCGGCCTTCTCGTCACCGGTGGGCCCGGGGCTGCGGCGTTGCTGCCGGGTCCACGCGTCGGTCTCGGCGCGGGCCTGATCACGCCGGTACTCGGCGAGCGGGCCGGAGGGTCGGGTGAGCATGGTCGAACCGCCCGGGGTGCGCACCAGCAGGGTGCCGTCGGGCTGCAGTTCGTAGATCCAGTCCGAGAAGGTCTTGAACCGGTGATGGCGCCGGCACATCGCGGCCAGGTTGCCCTCGATGGTGTGTCCGCCCCGCTGGGGGTCGGCGTGATCGAACGGCACCACATGATCCAGATCACAGGCCTCGGCCGGGATCGCACAGCCGGGGTGGCGGCAGGTGCCGTCCCGCAGCCGGATCCGGCGGGCCAACTGGGCACCGGGCCGGTAATTCAGGGCGGTGCGGGCGTCATCGGCGGCCCCGATGCGCGGGTCGATGGGTTCGAAGGTGGCTCCGTCGCTGGTGGCGAGCATGTCGAGCAGGGCCTGCAGGGCGGCCTGGCCGGTGCGGGTGAACTCCACTCGGGCGCCGCCGGCGTCGCGGGCGGTGTTGCCGGTGGCGATGACGGTGACCTTCGGCCGCAACGCCACCCCACCGGTCCCGCCGGGGCGGGTGGGGGTGCCGGCTAGGCGGGGATCGCCGCACACCAGGGACATCAGGGCGTCGGCGCGACGCTCGGCGATCGAGTAGTCCTCAACCTCGCCAGAGCCGCCAGCGCCGCCGCCGGGGTTGGCGGTGTCGGCGTCGGTGTTGGCGGCGGCTTGGGCGTCGGCGTACTTGTGGTCTTTCACGCGCTGGTCGAGGGCCTCGGCCAGGACGGCGGCTTCCTCGGTGGCCAGGATCGCCGAGACGCTGGACATGCCGTCGACGCCCTTGTG